>PLRW01000029.1 GCA_003164955.1 Actinomycetota bacterium | reverse complement strand
GTGGTCGCGGAAGGTGTGGTTCTGCGCGGGGTCGAGGACCTCGAGCAGCGCCGCCGCCGGGTCACCGCGGTAGTCCGCTCCCACCTTGTCGATCTCGTCCAGCAGCACGACCGGGTTCATCGAGCCCGCCTCGCGGATGGCACGGACGATGCGGCCCGGCAGCGCACCGACGTAGGTACGCCGGTGACCGCGGATCTCCGCCTCGTCCCGGACGCCGCCGAGCGACACCCGGACGAACTTGCGGCCCATGGCCCGCGCCACGGACTCGCCCAGCGACGTCTTGCCCACGCCAGGCGGCCCGACCAGCGCGATGACAGCGCCACTGCGGCGGCCGCCGATCACGCCCAGGCCACGCTCGGACCGGCGCTGCCGCACCGCGAGGTACTCGACGATGCGCTCCTTGACGTCATCCAGGCCGGTGTGGTCCTCGTCGAGGATGCTCCGGGCCCCCGCGATGTCGTACGAGTCCTCGGTCCGCTCGTTCCACGGGATGTCGAGCACGGTGTCCAGCCAGGTACGGATCCAGCCGACCTCGGGCGACTGCTCGGCGGTGCGCTCCAGCTTGGCGACTTCCTTCATCGCCGCGTTGTGCACATCCTCCGGCAGGTTGGCCGCCTCGACCCGGGCCCGGTAGTCGTCCTCCTCGGTGGAGGGGTCACCGGACAGGTCGGCGAGCTCCTTGCGCACCGCGGCCAGCTGCTGCCGCAGCAGGAATTCCTTCTGCTGCTTCTCCATCCCCTCCTGCACGTCCTTGCGGATCGACTCCGCGACGTTCAGCTCGGCCAGATGCTCCTTGGTCCAGCCGATGATCAGCTCGAGCCGCTCCACCAGGTCCTCGGCCTCCAGGATCTGGAGCTTCTGCGCGGCGCTCAGGTATGCGGAGTAACCGGACCGGTCGGCGATCACCGACGGGTCGTCCAGCTGCTGGATCGAGTCAACGACCTGCCACGCGCCACGGTTCTGGAGCATGCCGATCACCAGCGACTTGTACTCCTTCGCCAGTTCATCAGCGCGGGCCCCACGGCCGGTCTCTTCCACGACCGTGCCCTGGACCCACAGCGCCGCACCAGGGCCGGTCGTGCCGGAGCCGACCCGCACCCGCGAGATACCGCGCAGGACCGCTCCCGGCTCGCCGCCGGGCAGGCGCCCCTCCTGGTCGACCACGGCCAGCGTTCCCACTCCGGCCAGCCCACGGTCGGCCAGCCTGGGAACCAGCAGGACCCGCGGCTTGGCCTCGGACCGGATGCCCGGGACCCGGGCGGCCGCCGGCACGCGCGCCGCGTCGATCGCGGCCCGCACCTCCTGCTGGGAAGTTTCAAGCGGCACCACCATCCCGGGCAGGACAACCTCGTCGTCCAGGGGCAGCACCGGCAGTGTGAGCTGTTCGCTCATCTGGCCTCCAAAAGTTGAGTCAATCACACTCAAGAAAAAGGAGGCTGAAATAATTTCCTGTGCATGTTCTCCCACAGCGAAGCGCTGGCCGGAACCGGCCATACCGGCTCTGACCTGCAATAATAGTCAAGCGTGCGTGCCTTCGGGGCGAGAGGCCGGCCAGTGCGTACTACGATCCTGCTGGCTTGCCCCGCGCCTGCTGTGCCCGGCCGCCGGCGCCGGTCATCGCCACCATCCCCATTGAGGCCGTGACGGTCATGCACCCGGACGATGGGAGCACACCGGCGGTCTTCGCCCGGTACGGGGAAATGCTCGGCCCGGACCTGCCGCTGCGGTCACTGGGGCGATTCGACTTCTACGCCGCCTGCCGCGAACCCGACGTGGCCGTCTGCGTCGCAACCGGCGACGGCACCCTTTACTCCAACGTCCTGCTGACGATCGGCTATCTCATGCCCGGCGGCGAGCCCGGGCCGCCCGCGAACTAGCCGCCCGCGAACTAACGGCCCAGGTTCGGTAGACCGGCCCGGCACCCGGCTCGTATCCGGTGACCGGGGGGGTGCCCGCCCGGGCGGCCAGGTGAGTCAGCCGGCCAGCAGGACGTGCAGGGTGCGCGGGCCGTGCACGCCTTCGACGCGGGTCAGCTCGATGTCGCTGGTGGCGGAGGGGCCCGAGATCAGCGTCTGCGGGCGCCCCGGGTCCAGTCGCGCGAACGCCCCGGCCAGATCGGGCTCTACCTGGTCCGCCCGGACAATCACCAGGTGGAAGTCCGGCACGAGGGTGAGCGCACGGCGTCCCTGCCCGGCCCCGTGGTCCAGCACGATCGTGCCCGTCTCGGCGATGGCGACCGCGCACCCGGTCACCACGCCCGCCAGCTCGTCCAGTCGCGCCGCCGACAGCTCCGGTACGTCCCGGACCAGCGCCACAGACTCCGGCCACTCCTCCAGCCATTCCCCCGCCAACCCCTCCGGCACCACGAACCCCGCCGCTCCCGCAGCGGTGGCCCCGGATGGGATTCGTGACGACTTTTCCGCGGATGCTGCGGAAAAGTCGTCACGATCGGGGCCTGCCCCGGCGGCGCGCTGGGTGAGGACGCGGGTGATGGCCGCGGGGACGTCGGACGGGGCGACGCGCTCGACGACGGCGCGGTAGTCGGCGGCGCGCTCGGCGAAGAGGGCCACGATGTCGTGGCCGGCCGGGTCATGGTGCGCGCTCAGATAGGGGCGGGGCAGCGCCGCGTAGGCGGCCGCGACGTCAGCCTGTGCGGCCGGGCCGGTCCCGGTGGCAGCGCGGATCCGGCCGAGGATATCGTCGTGGCTCGTCATGGTCGGCCCTCCGGCGCGGACCCGCCCGGCCCACCAGAGCTACCCGGCCCGCGCGAGTCCTGTGGCCCGCTGGAGTCCCCTGGGTCGCTGGAGACGCCTGGCCCGCCGGAGTCCCCCGGTGCGCCGGGCACCCCGGGGCCGCGGGTGCGGGCCCACCAGGCGCGGAACGACTCGGGCGGGGGCGCGGGCGCGTCGCGGGTGCTGGTCCAGCCGGACAGCGGGGGCGGCAGCCGGCGGATGGTGCCCGAGCGCCCGACCAGCTTCCGGCTCGCCGACGCGGCGCGCTGGGCGGCCTTGAGCCTCCGGGGGGAGCGCAATCCCCACGCGGTCACCCCGAACAATGCCCGTTCGGGACTGAACTTCTTGCCCCGCTTGGCGTCCACCGCCTTCGAGCGCAGGTAGACCAGGGCCTCCGGGATGTTGATCGCAACCGGGCAGACGTCGTAGCACGCGCCGCACAAGGTCGAGGCGTACGGCAGGGACCGGTCCAGTGGCGAGGACATGCCCCGCAGCTGCGGGGACAGGATGGCGCCGATCGGCCCCGGGTAGGGCGAGCCGTAGGCATGCCCACCCGCCCGTTCGTAGACCGGGCACACATTCAGGCACGCTGAGCAGCGGATACAGCGCAGCGCCTGGCGGCCAATGCGGTCGGCGAGCGTGGCCGTACGGCCGTTGTCCAGCAGTACCAGGTGGAAGTCACGCGGCCCGTCACCGGGGGTCACCCCGGACCAGATCGAGGTATAGGGGTTCATCCGCTCGGCGGTCGACGAGCGCGGCAGCAGCGCGAGGAACACCTCAAGGTCACGCCAGGACGGCAGGATCTTCTCCACCCCGACGACCGAGATCAGCGTCTCGGGCAACGTCACGCACATCCGGCCATTGCCCTCGGACTCGACCACGACCAGCGACCCGGTGTCGGCGATCGCGAAGTTCGCCCCGGAGACCCCGACCTTCGCCGACAGGAACGCGCGGCGCAGGTGCTCCCGGGCCGCGGCGGCCAGCTCCGGCGGGTCGTCGGTCAGGCCGCGGGGCGCGTCCGGCATCTCCCGGAGGAAGATCTCCCTGATTTCGCTGCGATTGCGGTGGATGGCCGGCACCAGGATGTGGCTGGACCGGTCGTGACCCAGCTGGATGATCAGCTCGGCGAGGTCGGTCTCGAGGGCGGTGATGCCGTCGGCGGCCAGCGCCTCGTTCAGGCCGGTCTCGTCGGTGGCGATCGACTTCACCTTGACCACCCGGTCGGCGCCGGCCGCGTGGACCAGCGAGGCGACGATGGCGTTGGCTTCGGCGGCGTCCCCGGCCCAGTGCACGTGGCCGCCGGCCCGGGTAACGGTCTCCTCCAGCTGGAGCAGGTAATGGTCCAGGTGCGCGAGCGTATGGTCCTTGATCGCCTTGGCCGCGGACCGGAGCTGCTCCCAGTCGCTGAGCTCGGCGACCGCCCCGGCTCGTTTGGCCCGGATGACACCGGTCGCGTGGGCGAGGTTGTGGCGGAGCTGGGAGTCCTCCAGCGCGGTCGCCGCGGCCTCGGGAAAGGGCGGCATGCCGAGGTAGGTGGGCATGCTCACGAGGTGACCGCCGTTTCGTGGCCGCGGGGCACCGCGGGATGGTCTTCGGTGCTGGCCAGGATCTCGGCCAGATGCATGACCGACACCCCGGCCCGCTGCCGGGTCAGCGCGCCGCCGATGTGCATGAGGCAGGAGTTGTCCGCGGCGCACAGCACCTCGGCCCGGGACTGGTGCACCGCGGCGACCTTGTCCGCGCACATGGCCGCGGAGACGTCGGGGTTCTTGATGGAGAACGTGCCGCCGAAGCCGCAGCAGGTGTCGGCGTCGGGCAACTCGGCCAGGTCCAGCCCGCGTACCTCGCGGAGCAGTCGCAGCGGAGCGTCGCCCACCCGCAGCATCCGCAGCGAGTGGCAGGTCGGGTGGTAGGTGACCCGGTGCGGGAAGTACGCGCCCACGTCGGTCACGCCGAGCACGCCGGTGAGCAACGTGGACAGGTCGTGCACGCGCGGCGCGATCTCGGCGACCGCGCGGGCCAGGGTGGCGTCACCCGCTTCGGCGGCGAGCTGCGCGTGGTACTCCCGGACCATCGCCGTGCAGGAGGCCGACGGGCTGACGATGGCGTCGAACCCGGCGAACGCCTCGGCGAACCCACGGGCCATCGGCAAGCTTTCCCGCCGGTAGCCGGTGTTGAAGTGCATCTGGCCGCAGCAGGTCTGGCCCTCCGGGAACGCCACCTGGTGGCCGAGCCGCTCCAGCAGCCGGACCACGGCCTGGCCGGTACCCGGGAAGAGGGTGTCGGTCAGGCACGTGACGAACAGGGCTATCCGCATCGGCATCATCCCTCGCATGTCGTCGCCGCATCGACCAGCACACCAGCCGCCCGATCAGCACGTTACCGGACGAGCCGGGCACCGGCCGGCCTGGACGCGCCCGCCGTGGCTGCGCTATACATCGGGTGCATTTTCTGAGATCGGATAGGCAACGAGCAGGAGGACGCGGATGAGCGAGCCGGGCACCGGATCAGGTACGGGAGCAGGCCCCGGCTCTGGACCGGCCGGGCCGGATGGCGAGTTCGCCGGGCTGTCCGCGCTGGTGACCGGCGGTGCCTCCGGCATCGGGCTGGCCACCGCCCTGCTCCTCGCCCGCCGGGGCGCGCGGGTGGCGGTACTGGACCGCGATCTGGCCGATTCCGGCCACGAGCTGGTCAGCGTGGTCGCGGATGTGACCGACGACGACGCGGTGCGGCGGGCGGTCGGCGAGGCGATCGTCGCGCTCGGTGACCGCCTCGACATCCTGGTGAACAACGCCGGGATCGGGGCCGCGGGAACGGTGGCGGACAACTCCGACGAGGAGTGGCACCGCGTCCTGGACGTCAACGTGCTCGGCATGGTGCGGACCAGCCGCGCCGCGCTGTGGCACCTGCGCCGCGCCGCGGCCGACCGGGGCCAGGCGGCGATCGTGAACACCTGCTCGGTGGCGGCCCTGGCCGGGCTGCCGCAGCGGGCGCTGTACTCAGCCAGTAAGGGCGCGGTATACGCGCTGACCCTCGCGATGGCCGCCGACCACGTGCGCGAGGGCATCCGGGTGAACTGTGTGGCGCCCGGGACCGCTGACACGCCGTGGGTCGGCCGGCTACTCGACGCAGCACCGGATCCGGCCGCCGAACGGATGGCGCTGAACGCCCGCCAGCCGATGGGGCGCCTGGTCTCCGCCGACGAGGTGGCCGCCGCGATCGCCTACCTCGCGAGCCCGCTGGCCGGGGCGACGACGGGCACCGCGCTGTCCGTGGACGGCGGCATGTCCGGACTGCGAGTACGGCCACCGGCGACCTGACGGACCCATACGCAGCAAAGATCCGATGAGGTCACGCACACTTTCGCCCTCAATGGCGAACTGGACCGGCTCCGTGCGCTGCCCGGCGGTGAGCGGCTCGCCGGTGTCCGGCACCTCGTGCAGGACGAGCCGGACCGGGCTGGTCACGGAGGCGGGGGCGCCTGGAACCGGGACGTTTCGTCCCCTACGTGGACCGGCCGCTGGAGAGTTCCGGTCAGGGGGGCGGGTACAACGGGTGAGTGCCAGAACTTCCCGAGGTTGAAACCGCCCGCAGCCTGATCGCCGATAGGGCACTCCACCGGCGCATCGTCGGGGTAGACGACGCCGACACGTTCGTCACCCGCCCGCACAGTCCCGGGCAGCTTCGCGACGCACTGGTCGGGCGCTCGCTCACCGTGGCGCAGCGCCGTGGCAAGACGATGTGGATCGAGACCTCGGGACTGGACGGCTCGGCCGAGCCGGGGCCCGAGCTCGGCATCCACCTGGGTATGGGTGGCCGCATCGTCGTCACGGCCGGCGGCCAGGCGACGGAGGGCGGCGGTCCCCGCCGCCGCGACGCCCAGCCGCGCAAACCCGAGTGGAATCGCTTCGCGCTCGAGTTCGCCGACGGCGGCAGCCTGGTGCTGTTCGACAAGCGCCGGCTGGGGCGGGTCCGGCTGAACCCGGACACCGCGGCTCTCGGGCCGGACGCCGAGCACGTCACCCCGGCGGAGTTCGGCCGGCTGATCACCAAGGGCACGGTCGCCGTCAAGGCCCGCCTGCTCGACCAGTCCAAGATCGCCGGCGTCGGCAACCTGCTGGCCGACGAGGCGCTGTGGAAGGCCAAGATCCCGCCCGCGACCCCGGTGAATTACCTGCAGCCCAAGGACGGCGGCCGGCTGTACCGCGCCCTGCAGTCCGCGCTGGCATCGGCCATCGCCAAGGGCGGCGTGCACACCGGCGATGTCATCTCGGCCCGGCACACGGGCGGCACCTGCCCGCGCTGCGGCGCGGAAATGGTGCACGGGACGGTGGGCGGCCGGTCGACCTGGTGGTGCTCGCGGGAACAGGCCCCGTGGCCGGGTCCGGACGGGCGGGCCCGGTAATGCCGGTACCCGCACCGGGTTCCGTTATCCCCTGAGCCTTATCCCCTGAGCCTTATCCCTTAATTTGGGCGAGGGCCATGTCCGCGCTCAGGCAGCCCGCCGTGGTGAGCTGGAGGTTGGCGAGCGAGGCTTCGTGCGTTCGTTCGTCGGCCGCGGTCACGCAGTCGCTGACGACGTAGACGGTGAAACCGAGGTCCGTACCGTGCCGGGCCGTCTGCTCGACGGTGAGGTTGGTGGCCACCCCGGTGACGTACATCGTGCTGATCGACCGGTCCAGCAGCCACCGGACGACGTCGTTACCCGCCAGGCCGGACAGCTTCTGATTATCGGCCACGTGCGCGCCGGTAGCGAGGTCCGCCATCTCCGGGATCAGCTGAGCACCGGGCGCGCCGGGCCGGAACGCCTCCTGCGCGTCGCCGACGGCCCGCATGAAACCGGTGTTCCGGACGAGGGATCCCCCCTTCTCGGGCACGGTGAACCGGGTGAATACCAGCTGCGCACCGACCGAATGGGCCGCCGTGTGGAACTGCACCGCCCGGTCGATCACGCCGCTTCGCGCGACCGGCTCGCCGAGCATGCCGCCGAAGAAACCCTCCGGCTTGATCACGTTGACCTGCCAGTGCAGCGCGAGTACCGCGGCACCCCGTGGACCTGTCATGGATACGATCTTCCCCTTCGCGAGGTCACGGAACCGGCATTTCTCGGCGATCGTCACCTCCGGGCGGGCCCCGTCCGCCAGGTCAGGGCACTGACGCAAGCCACTGTTCGACGCCCGCGATGTTCACGGTAGCCCAGGACCGGGCGACCTCCGGCTCCCGGGCCGGCGGCAATTGACGGGGGCGCCTGATACCAATGGGGGCATGGCCGATACCGCCGCGCCCAGCCCGCCCGCCGCGACCGCTCCTGACCTCCGTGACGAGGCCGAGCGGAGCCTGCGGTCCCTCGCCGGCGATGACGCCCGGCTACGGGAGGACCAGTGGACGGCGATCAGCGCCCTGCTGGACGGCCGCCGCGCCCTGGTGGTCCAGCGCACCGGCTGGGGCAAGTCGGCGGTCTACTTCGTCGCCACCGCGCTGCTGCGCGCCCGGGGCGCGGGACCGACCGTCATCGTGTCGCCGCTGCTGGCCCTCATGCGCAACCAGATCGATGCCGCCCGGCGCGCCGGGATCCGGGCCCGGACCATCAACTCCGCCAACGCGGAGGACTGGGAGGAGACCTACGGTGAGATCGCGGCGGGCGACGTGGACGTGCTGCTGGTCAGCCCGGAACGGCTGAACAATCCCGGTTTCCGCGACCGGGTGCTGCCCCGGCTGGCCGGGACCGCCGGAATGCTGGTGATCGACGAGGCGCACTGCATCTCGGACTGGGGCCACGACTTCCGGCCCGACTACCGGCGGCTCCGCACGCTGCTGGGGTCACTGCCGGACCGCGTTCCGGTGCTGGCGACGACCGCGACGGCCAACGCCCGTGTCACCCGGGACGTCGCCGAGCAACTCGGAGCGGGCAGCCAGGACGAGGCGGTCGTCCTGCGCGGCCCGCTGGACCGGGAAAGCCTGCACCTGTCGGTCGTGTCCCTGCCGACGGCGCACCAGCGCCTGGCGTGGCTGGCCGAGCACATCGGCGACCTGCCGGGCTCCGGGATCATCTACACGCTGACCGTGGCCGCCGCGCACGAGACCGCGGCGTTCCTGCGTGATCAGGGACTGGCGGTCACCGCGTACAGCGGCCGCGACGACCCGGACCAGCGGATCGCGGCCGAGGAGGACCTCCTGGCCAACCGGCTCAAGGCCATCGTCGCGACCAGCGCGCTGGGCATGGGCTTCGACAAGCCCGACCTGGGATTCGTCGTCCATCTTGGTGCCCCGCCGTCGCCGGTCGCCTACTATCAGCAGATTGGCCGGGCCGGCCGCGGCGTACCGCGCGCTGAGGTCATCCTGCTGCCCGGGCGGGAAGACCGGGACATCTGGGCGTACTTCGCGTCGCTGGCGTTCCCGCCGGAAGCCGTCGTCCGGCACACCCTCGCCGCCCTGGATGAGGCCGGCCGCGCACTGTCGTCGAACGCGCTGGAGACCCGCGTCGACCTGAGCCGCGCCCGCCTGGAGACCATGCTGAAGGTCCTGGACGTGGAAGGCGCCGTGCACCGGGTCAGCGGCGGCTGGGAGCCGACCGGTCAGCCCTGGTCCTACGACGCCGAACGCTACGCGCGGGTGGCCGCGGAACGCTCCCGCGAGCAGCAGGCGATGCTCGACTACGCCGCCGCCGGCGACTGCCGGATGGAGTACCTGCGCCGTGAGCTGGACGACCCGGCCGCCGGCCCGTGCGGGCGCTGCGACAACTGCACCGGACAGCGCCGGGCGGCCGACGTCTCCGGCGCCGGGGCCGCCACCGCCCGGGAACGCCTGCTGCGGCCCGGCGTCGACGTCGCGCCGCGGCGGATGTGGCCGTCCGGGATGAAGGATCTCGGGATCGGCGCCACCGGAAAGATTCCCGCCCAGTTGTCCGCCGGCCCCGGCCGGGCCCTCGGCCGCCTCACCGACGTGGGCTGGGGCACCAGGCTGCGCGCGCTGCTGTCCGCGGAAGCGCCGGACGAGCCGGTCAGCGCGGACCTCACCGGCGCGCTGGTCACCGTGCTAGCCGCCTGGGACTGGGAGGATCGCCCGGTGGCGGTGGCAACCCTGCCGTCGCGGGCCCATCCGCTGCTGATCGAGAGCCTGGGCCAGCGGATCGCCGGCATCGGGCGGCTTCCGTACCTCGGCGCCATGACGTACGTGAACGGCGGCCCCGGGCCACGGCGGCACAACAGCGCGCAGCGGCTGCAGTCGCTGTGGGATGCGTTCGGAGTCCCTGAGACGCTCGCCGCGGCGCTGGCCGGCGCGCGCGGCCCGGTTCTGCTCATCGACGACCGGATCGAGACGGGCTGGACGATCACGGTCGCCGCCAAGCTGCTCCGCGAGGCCGGCGCCCCGGCCGTGCTGCCTCTGGTGCTGGCGGTGAACGCCGGTTAGAGGCTCGGCTAAAGGCGGCCGGCCCGGAGCGGGCCGGCCGCCGCTGCCTCAGCGGTGACCGCTGACCGTGTGCGGGATGTAGGGCTCCTCGAGCTGGCGCATCTCGTTCTCGCTGAGGTCCAGTTCCTCGGCGGCGAGCGCGTCCTCGAGGTGGCTGAGCTTGGTCGCCCCGACGATCGGCGCCGTCACGCCGGGCCGGTGCAGCAGCCAGGCCAGCGCGACCTGGGCGGCGGGCACCCCGCGCGGCCCGGCCACCTCCCGGACCCGGTCCACGACGTCGTAATCGGAGTCCGACGTGTAGAGCGAGTCGATGAACGAGTCAGACCCCGACCGGGTCGTCCGCTGCTCACCGTCCCGCGTCCGGGTCCCGGCCAGGATGCCGCGGGCCAGCGGGCTCCACGGGATCACACCGACGCCCTGGTCGATGCACTGCGGGATCATTTCCCGCTCTTCTTCGCGGTACAGCAGGTTGTAGTGGTTCTGCATGGAGACGAAACGCGTCCATCCGTTCCCCATCGCGACGTGCTGGGCCTTGGCGAACTGCCAGGCGAACATGCTGCTGGCCCCGATGTAGCGGGCCTTGCCGGCCCGGACCACATCGTGCAGCGCCTCCATGGTCTCCTCGATCGGGGTCAGGTAGTCCCAGCGGTGGATCTGGTACAGGTCCACGTAGTCCATGCCCAGCCGCCGCAGCGACGCGTCGATCGCCGCCATGATGTGCTTGCGCGACAGGCCGTGGCCGTTCTCGCCGCGCCCCGGTCCCGGATCCGGGCGCCCGGCGGGCACCACGGGGTTGTAGACCTTGGTCGCGACGACCACATCGTCCCGGTCGAACAGCCTGCCCAGCAGGCGCCCGGTGGCCACCTCGCTGGCTCCGCCGGAGTAGGTGTCCGCGGTGTCGTAAAAGGTGACGCCGCCGTCCGCGGCGGCCTTGACGATCGGCTCGGCGGCCTGCTCGTCAAGCACCCACGCCCGGTCACTGTCGTTGCCGTAGCTCATCATCCCGAGGCAGACACGCGACACGCGCAGCCCGGTCGACCCGAGGTTGACGTACTTCACAGCGCTCTCCAATCAGAGGGGACGTTACAGACGGGGAGTCACGATCCGGCGAACGCACTCGGCGACGAACTCCTCATGCCGGTCGAGGGTCGCGGCGTCGGGCTCCGTCCCGAAGATGATCCGCACCAGTTGCGGCAGGACGTGCCAGTAGTTGGCCATCCCCAGGAGCGTGATCAGCAGATGCCGGGGGTCGAGCTGCGGGTCGATGGTCCCGGCGTCCTGCTGTTCGGCGATTGAGCGGAGCTTTCCCTGGTAGTGACGGCGACGATGGTCCATCGCGTGCGCATCGGGCTGAGCGCCCAGTTCCAGGCCCTCCCACAGGGAGAGCCGGAGGAACTCCGGATGCGCGGCAAAGTAGCGGAACAGGCCCGCCGCGTACGCGTCCACATCCTGCGACTGGGGCAGCAGTTGCTCGCCCCGCTCATCGAGGAAGCGGTCCAGCACGCGCCGCAGCAGCTCGTCCTTCGTACCGAAATACCGGTAGATCGACTCCTTGTTGGCCCGCGCCTTCTCGGCGATGCGGTCCACCCGCGCCCCGGCGTTGCCATGCGCGGCGAACTCCTCGATGGCGGCCTCAAAGATCCGTTGCCGCGTCGACTCAGGATCCGGCGCCATCGCCGGCCTCACCCGTCTTCATCTGGGTCAGCGTAGCGCGAGATAGCCCAACTATCTAGTTTGACTACTTAGTTTTCAACTGGCATTTTGGGCAGCCAGGGAGAACTGCGGCCGCGCCGCAGTCAGGCCGGGAGGGATGTCAGCCCGTGTCACAGCAGCAGGCGCCGCGGCCGGAGCGCGGCCTGTCGCCGGGCCTGGTCCGGGTGATGACCGTCACCTGCGCCGTCACGGTCGCGAACCTCTACTACGCGCAGCCGTTGCTGCACACGATCGGCTCCGCGCTGCACGTCTCGCAGACGGCCGCGTCGTTGCTGGTCACAGCGGGACAGCTCGGATACGCGGCTGGCCTCCTGCTGGTGGTGCCGACCGGTGACATCGCCCGCCGCCGGCCCCTGCTGACCTCGCTGCTCGCTGCCGACACGCTGGCCCTGGCCGCGAGCGCGATCGCCCCCGACCTCGCCATCCTCGGTGCGCTCGCCGTGGTCGTCGGTGTGACCTCGGTCGTCGTGCAGATGCTGGTTCCCTACGCGGCCACACTCGCCCCCGATGAACAGCGCAGCCGGGTGATCGGGACGCTGATGAGCGGCCTGCTGATCGGCATCCTGCTCTCCCGGACGTTCGCCGGGATCATCGCGCAGGTAGCCGGATGGCGCGCGGTGTACGGGGCCGCGGCCGGCGCCATGGCCCTGACCACCGTGGCCCTGCGCGTGGCGCTGCCCGACCACCCGCGCGAGCTATCCGTCAGTTACCGCGAGCAGATGCGCGGCGTGCTCGCGACCGCGCGGGCCGAGCCGGTGCTGCGCTGGCGATCGCTGATCGGCGCCTGCGTGTTCGCCGCGTTCGGCTGCTTCTGGACCACGGTCACGTTCCTGCTCTCCGGACCGCAGTACGGCTTCTCTCAGCTCGACATCGGACTGTTTGCGCTGGTCGGTGCCGCCGGTGCGGCCACCGCCTCGTTCGGCGGCCGCCTCCTGGACGCGCGCCGCGAACTCCGGTGGGCCGCGACCGGGGCCGCGCTGCTGCTCATGACCGTCTCCTTCGCGCTGATCGGGCTGGGCGGGACGAACCTCGGCGGCTGGAGCCTCGCCCTGCTGGTGATCGGCGTGCTGCTGATGGACGCGTCTGTCCAGGCCACACACGTGGTCAACCAGAGCGTGATCTACGACCTGCTGCCCTCGGCCAGATCACGGCTCACCACGATCTACATGACGACGTACTTCGTCGGCGGCGCCGTGGGGTCCGCGGCCGGGTCGCAGGCTTACGAGCAGTGGGGCTGGGCGGGCGCGTCGGCGACCGCGGCCGCTTTCTCACTGCTCGGCCTGGCTGTGCTTGCCCGGGGGGCGACCCCCCTGGAACCCCCCGCATGCGCTCCGCGCNNCCGGCCACTCACCGGGCCGGAGGCCTGGTTCGTTAGGCCGGTACGAACGGCTCGCCGTAAACCCGTGAGGACGGCGGCCAGGGCGTCCAGGGCGCCGGGGACGAGCGCATAGTAGGCCCACACGCCACGCTTGTCCCGGGTGAGTATGTCCGCGTCGATGAGCACCTTGAGGTGGTGCGAGATCGTCGGCTGGGTCAGCCCGAGTGGCTCGGTCAGCTCGCACACGCACGCTTCGCCGTCCTCGTGCGCGGCGACCATCGAGACCAGCCGGAGCCGGGTCGGGTCAGCCAGCGCCTTGAGCAACTGGGCCAGATCGACGGCCTGGGCCGCCGTGATCGGCTCTTTCAGCAGCGGCGCGCAGCGCGTGCTAGCGCCCTGGAACGGCTGGACGGCAGCGGTGCTCACCATTTCAGTATGCGCCAGGCATCGACGGGATTCGATGCGAAACGGGAAACCGCTGCCGGGCCCCTCAGGCCGGGATGACCAGCTAGGACACGAATGGAGGCGCACCTGATTCACTGACCATGGGGCGCCCCCCCGATTCCCAGCCGAGCATGCCGTCGGCCACGTTGACCACTTTCCAGCCAGCCGCGCCCAGGGCCTGCGCCGCGTAGGCGGACCGGGACCCGGCCCGGCAAATGACGTAGACCTCCTGGTCCCGGGGGACCTCTCCGGCCCGGCCACCGAGTTCCCCCAGCGGAATGTGCACCGCATCGGGCGCATGGCCCGCCACCCACTCCTCGTCCTCGCGAACATCGAGCAGATACGCACCCTCGGGCAGCCCGGCCGCGGGCAACTCGGGCACGATTGGTCCGGAGTTCATCTTCGCTCCCCTCCATCACCCGCTCAGCGGCGTCCAAGGCGGCACTGATCATTACTTTTGGTTACCAAATGCAGCGCCAAGCCGACCTCAGCGGTACCCAGCCGCCGGGCGGATGTGCCGGCGGCCCGCAAGTTCGTTACCAAGTTCTTACATGATGCGGTGACGCACCGCTTTACCCGGTGGGACATCCGAAAGGATAGGCAGGCAAGCCGGGCGGGGCGAACTGGCCCGCCATCCCCCCAAGCCGCAACGGAGGACGCGATGCGCCGCATTGTCTACGCCGTGGGCGGCACAGTCGCGGGTCTGGCCACGCTCATCACATTGAAGGCCCAGACTGGCACCTCGGCCGTCTCCACGATGGTGGCGGGCGGCGCCGGTGCATCGGCCGCGGGAGGGGCGACGGCCGGGGCGGGCACGAGCGGGACGGGGACCGTGAACGGCTCCGGCGGTTCCGGTGGTACCACCGGAACCGGGGCGGCCAGCGGAACAGGCGGCGCCGGCGGCACGGGCGCGACGGGGAAAACCGGCACGACGGGGAACACGGGCGGGAACGCGCCATCCGGGTCGTCTCCGGCGCAGGGCGCCACCTCCGGCACGCAGGTGATCAACGGCAACGTCGCGAACACGGCCTACGGGCCGGTTCAGATTCAGCTGACCCTGACCAACCACCGGATCGTCAAGGTGACCATCCTGCAGCAGCCGACCGCCACGGCCCACGATCTTCAGATCGGCCAGTTCGCCTTCCCGCAACTGGAGTCGGAAACTTTTTCGGCGCAGAGCGCCAAGATCGACGCGGTCTCCGGCGCCACCTACACCAGCGGGGGCTACATCCAGTCCCTGCAGAGCGCAATCGACCGCGGCGCCTGACTACTAACAGCGCGCGCGACGAGCTACCCGGAGACGGCCTGAGCCACGGCCATGCCGCAGTACGCGGCGCCGAGGCGGGTGAACCGGATACCGGCCCACGCGGCCGCGACCGCCGCGGCCATGGTGCCCGCCGCGTAGAGCAGCGCGACCTCGGGCGCGCCCGCGAGCAGGGCGCGCTGGGTGTCGACCACGTAGGTGGAGAACGAGGTGTACCCGCCCAGCACCCCGGTGGCCAGGAACGGGCGGACCAGTCGGTGCGCCGGGCGCGCCTCGGTGATGAGCACCATGAGGATGCCGATGATCAGGCAGCCGCTGGCGTTGACCGCGAAGGCCGCCCAGCCGAATCGGCCCGGAGGGTGCGGGAACGCGTACAGCAGGCCGTAACGCGCCAGCGAGCCGATGGCTCCGCCGACGGCGATGACGGCCAGCACCAGCCACGGCACCCGGGGCAGCACGCTTCTCAGCACAATTCTCCTACCAGTCGTCACTTCCCTGGCAGGGACCGTTGGCAGATGGCTCCGCGATTATCCGGGCCCACTCGGGCCAGAGCGGCGGGCCCCACCGCCGCGTTACCCGTCATGGGTACGACCTCAGGATATCGGGGGCATCCCCCCGCGCTCAGCGGCCGGGGGCAGCGAACCAGGGGGTGTCCGGGCCCATCAGGTACCGGTCCGCGACATGGTTGAGCACCCGCCTCGCCTGCCGGAACCGGTCCGCCACCTCGGCGACGACGGCCAGCCGGCTGGTCCTTACCGGGGCCAGGGCGAGCGCCGAACGGTACCAGCGCGCCCCGAGATGCTCCAGCAGTTCGATGTCGGGCGTCGCCGCCAGCCGTTCCCGCTCCGGCGCGGGCACGTGGGCGGCCCGCAGCAGGCGCGCGGCGCTGACCGGCCCGAACGCGCGGGCCGCGACGTAGTCCGGGAAGACCCCGGACAGGAACAGCGAGACGTCCCCGAGCCGGCGGTAGATACCCGGCCGCGATTCCTCGGGCGCGGCGTCCAGCAGCCCGGCGAGGTGAACGGGGTCGAGCTCGCTGAACCGCCTGGTCCGGGTCTGACCGCCGACGCTGACCCGGTACCGGCCGCTGGCCACCCGGGTGAAGGACGTAAGCAGTTCGGTGAGGAAAAGCCGGCGCGCGGCTGAACCGAGAAAGTCCCGCAGATCGGGGGCGTCGAACACCGGGACGCGCTGCCGGGCCTGGGACCGTTCGGTGACATATCCCACGTTGGCGAGGTCGGCGACGGTCCGGTGCACAGCCACGGCGAAGGCCAGGAACGGCGAGGCGAGCACGGCCTCGCGGGACGCGGCCGCTTCGGACCCGAAGATGGCCTCGAACACCCGCGGGTCGACCAGCAACCGGGGCAGGGCCTCCGGAACGGGCGTGCTCCCCGTAACCGCGGCCAGCAGCCTCAGGTCCCCCTCGGTGACGTGCTCCGCGTACTCGCTGCCCTCCGAGATGCTGCCCATGGTCTAACGCTACGTCCCGTCTCCGGCCCGGCATAGCCTTCACCTCGGGTTGTACGGGATGGCCGGGCCGGACGGGGCGCAGCCCCACATCATTACTGCATTACTGCATTACTGCAGTTATGCCACGCCGACGGGTCAGCTCGTCGCCGGTGCGGACGCCGGGACCGGAGCCGGTTCATCCGTTTCCCGGATGCCGTAACGCGCGTACAGGCGGCGCAGCGGTCCCGGTGCCCACCAGTTGGCGCGGCCGAGCAGCCGCATGGTGGCCGGCACCAGCAGCACGCGTACCACGCTCGCGTCGATCACGAGAGCGACGATCATGCCCACGCCGATCAGCTTGATGAACGTGATCCCGGACGCCGAGAACGCGCCCACCACGATCACCAGCAGGAACGCGAGGCTGGTGATGACACCGCCGGTGCGCTGCAGGCCACCGGCCACGGCCGCCGTGTTGTCGCCGGTCTGGTCGTACAGTTCGCGGATGCGCGACAGCAGGAAAACCTCATAATCCATGGACAGGCCGAAGATGATCGCCAGGACGAGAATTGGCATCGTCGGGTCGATGGTGCCGGTCGCAGTGAACCGCAGCAGATGGGACAGGTGCCCCCACTGGAAGATCCAGACAATCGCACCGAACGTGGCGGACAGCGACAGCACGTTCATGACGATCGCCTTCAGCGGCAGGACCACCGAACCGAACGCCAGGAACAAGAGCACGAACGTGGAGACGACCACCAGCAGCGCCATCCACGGCAGCGCGGACCCGAGGCTGGACAGTTCGTCAACGAGCTGGGCGGTGGTCCCGCCGACCAGCACCGTGGCGCCGGCCGGGACCGCCGCGGCCCGTACCCGCTGCACGATCTGCCGGGCCGCCGGGGAGACCGGGCCGGGCGCGTAGCCGACGTCGACGCGCGCGTGCTCGCCGCTGACCGCGGTGACCTGCACGCCTCGGGTGCCCGCGACGCGCGCCAGACGGCCGGTATAGGAGGCCAGCGCCGCCTGTCCCGCGGGCCCGGAAACCGGCTCGGGCAGCGTCACCAGGGCCTCGATCGGGCTGGTCGAGTTGACCGGGAAGTCACGGTTCAGCGCCTCGGTCACCTGGCGCGCCTGCGCGGCGGCGGGCAGCGCGCGTGCGTCGGTACCGCCCCAGGAAATGCGCAGGAACGGAACCCCGAGGGCGAGCAATGCCAGCGTGATCACCACGACGAACGCAACGGGCCGCCGCATCACCCCGTGGGCGAGCCGGTACCAGCCGCCCGCCTCCGCCGGGGCGGCTGCGGTGGCGGGCGCGCCGGCGGCCGGCGGGCGCAGGGACCGGCGGACCCGCAGGGCGTTGACCCGCGGGCCGAGCACGGACAGCAGCGCGGGCAGGATCGTCAGGGCCGCCACCATATCCACCAGGACGGTCGCCACACCGCCGTAGCCCATCGACCGCAGGAAGACCTCAGGAAACAGCATGAGGCTGGTCAGCGCCACCGCCACCGTGACCCCGGATACGGCGATGGTGCGGCCGGCAGTCGCGACGGTCCGGGCCACGGCCGCCTCCGTGGTCGGCTGCCGGCGCAGTTCCTCGCGGAACCGGACCACCATGAACAGGCCGTAGTCGATACCCAGCCCCAGCCCGATGATGGTGGTGATATTGACCGAGTAGATCGACACGGTGGTGAACAGGGTCAGCAGATGCAGCATCGCGAACGAGCCGAGGATCGCGGTCCCGCCGATCGCCAGCGGGAGGCTCGCCGCCACCAGGCCGCCGAAGATGATCAGCAGCAGGATCAGCAGGACGGGCATGGAAAAGCCCTCCGCCTTGCCGATGTCGGCGGTCACCTCACCGTTGATGGCCGTCTCGGTGGGAACGGTGCCGCCCAGCTGCGCGGTGATGCCCCGGGCGGCCAGGCCCGGCGGGACCAGATCGGCCCGGATGGATGCGAACGTCTTTTGCCGGGCCGCGTCGTCGGCGCCGGACAGCTGGAGCACGGCGTAGGTCGCGCGCCCGTCGCCGCTGACCAGGCGGGCGGAGAGCGGCGGCCGGGTGGACCAGTACGTCGAAGCGGACAGCACCTCGCGGTGCGGCAGGCCGGCCAGCGCCCGGGTCACGGCGGCCCGGTAGGCCGGGTCGCCGACCGTCAGGCGGGTACTGCGGTAGAGGACCACGACGTCGGCACTGTTCCGGCCGAACGCGCTCGCGGCCGCGTCGGCTTCGCGCTGGCTCTGGCTGTTCGGGGGCGTGAAGTTGTCGCCCGACGTCAGGGCGCCGAACACCTGCGTGCCCCACACCCCCGCAAACACGATGCCGATCGCGGCGATCACCAGGGTCAGCCGGCGCCGCCGGTAGATGACCCGTCCCCATCTTTCGAACATCGGTCCTCCCGCGCCACCCGTATGCAATACGCAGTTAACTTTAGTAAATGACGTAAACTGATTACAGTGTTAACTGTGCATACAGCATTCGCGTATGTCAAGGCTGTTTCCGGACACCGGGACCAGCAACGATGATGGAGGCACACCGCCTCTCAGCGAGCGGCGGCCAGAGCGGCACTCGGGAATGGAGGTGCGCGTGGCGCGGGAGCCAACTCCGGTAGAGGTCCTGAGCAGGCGTGACCGGATGCGCGCGGCGACGACCGAGGAGATCAAGCAGACCGCCCGGCGCATTCTCGTGGAGCAGGGGCCGGAGGCCGTCTCGCTGCGGGCCATCGCCCGGGAGATGGGCATGACCGCGCCCGCGCTCTACCGCTACTTCACCAGCCGCGAGGACCTGATCCGGAACGTCGTCGGCGATATCTTCAACGAGCTGTCCGGCGACATCGGCCTGGCGATCGGCCGGGCCAGCCAGTCCGGTGAAGACATCACGGCGAAGCTGATCGCGGCGTGCCGGGAATTCCGCCGCTGGTCATTCAGCCACCAGGGTGAATTCGGCCTGATCTTCGGTTCCCCGCTGCCGGGGGTGGACGACGGGCGCGGAGACTTCGCCGATGAGTGCGGGCGCCGGTTCGCCGGTGTTTTCTTCGCGCTGTTCTACGAGCTGTGGCGGCGCTCGCCGTTTCCCGTCCGCGCACCGGAAGAAATCGATCCCGGGCTGCGCGCGCAGCTCGAGCGGTTCCGGACGGTCATCGGAGCTGACCTGCCGCTGGGCGCCATACTGGCGTTCCTGCGCTGCTGGACGAAGCTGTACGGCGCGGTGAGCATGGAGGTTTTCGGGCACATCGGCTTCGCGCTCGACGACGCCGCCCCGATGTTCGAGCTCACGCTGGCCGAGCTGGCCGAAGACGTCGGGCTGGTCTACGTCCCCGGGTCCTGACCCGAGCGCCGGCATAACGGCCAGATTAACTGGTAGCCAACAGGTCAAGGCTCACCACGAAGGAGACGGCTGCTGATGCGGATGCGCACACTCGGCGGAACGGGAATCAAGGTCAGCCCCTACTGCTTGGGGGCGATGATGTTCGGGGCGTGGGGCAATCCCGACCATGACGACAGCACGCGGATCATCCACACCGCCCTGGACGCCGGGATCAACTTCATCGACACCGCGGACGTGTACTCCCAGGGCGAATCCGAGGAGATCGTCGGCCACGCCCTGCGGGGACGCCGCGACGCGGTGGTCCTGGCCACCAAGGCCCACGGGAGCATGGGCGACGACCCCCATTCGGGCGGCAACTCCCGCCGCTGGATCGTCCGGGAAGTGGATAACAGCCTGCGGCGCCTGCAGACCGACTACATCGACCTGTACCAGATGCACCGTCCCGATCCGTCCACCGATATCGACGAGACGCTGTCTGCCCTGTCCGACCTGATCCGGTCCGGGAAGGTACGCGCGATCGGCTCGTCGACCTTCCCGGCCGAGCAGATCGTCGAGGGCCAATGGGTCGCCGAACGCCGCGGGCACGAGCGGTTCCGCTGCGAGCAGCCGCCTTATTCGATCTTCGCCCGTGGTGCCGAGGCGGCGGTCCTGCCGACCTGCGCCCGGTACGGCATGGGCGTGATCACCTGGAGCCCGCTGGCGGGCGGATGGCTGAGCGGCAAGTACCGGCAGGAAAGCGACATCGACCTGACGTCCGGCCGTGCGCAGCGCATCCCGGGCCGTTTCGACCCGTCGCTGCCGGCCAACGCGCGCAAGCTGGAGATCGTTGAGGAGCTGGTCAAGATCGCCGCGGACGCGGGCACGTCGCTGACGCACTTGGCCATCGCGTTCGTCATCGCCCACCCCGCCGTCACGGCCGCGATCATCGGGCCGCGCACGATGGAGCAGCTCCAGGACCTGCTCGCCGGGGCCGACGTGGCCCTGGACGACGCGATCCTGGACCGGATCGACCAGATCGCGCCGCCCGGCGTCACCCTCAACGACGCCGACGCCGGCTGGCAGCCCCCCGCCCTCACCAACCCATCCCTCCGCCGCCGCCCCCAAGAAGACCGCTCGGCTGTGTGACCGGCCGCGAGCCGGGCCTTCAGGCCCGGCGAGTGGCCGGTGCTATCGGCGAGCANNACCACCGCGCGGGCGCGGAGCGCATGCGGGGGTTCCGGGGGGTCGCCCCCCGGGCCAGCACAGTCGGCGAAGTACCACCGCGCGGGCGCGGAGCGCCTCACTGGGGGTTCCGGGGGTCGCCCCCGGGCCAGCACAGCGCCTCGCCGTAACCGATGGAAGTTACAGCGAGACAAATACGTTGTACGGGACCGGGCTCATTCAGTCATTCTTGATGCCCGTCTTTGTGCCGCGTGATGGAGACCGCCGCCGTGCCTACCTCGCTTGCTGACCTGCGAGCACGCCTGCCCGAGCTGACGTACCGCGATCAGCTCAGGCTGGGCCGTCGTGCTGACAAGGCCGCCGCACTGAGTGACAGCGCGGCGCGCGAGCGTGCGTTCAGCCAGCTTCTCGCCGAACTGGATAGGGCCGCAGCGGTCGTCGAGGAGCGACGCCAGTCCGTGCCGGTGATCTCCTATCCGCCCGAACTGCCGGTCAGCCAGAAGAGGGATGAGATCGCGGCGGCCATTCGGGACCATCAGGTGGTCATCGTCGCGGGCGAGACCGGTTCCGGCAAGACGACCCAGCTGCCGAAGATCTGCCTCGAACTCGGCCGCGGCGTCGCCGGCCAGATCGGGCATACCCAGCCACGCCGGATCGCCGCCCGGACCGTGGCCGCGCGGATCGCCGAGGAACTGGGCACCGAACTCGGCGCGACCGTCGGGTACAAGGTGCGGTTCAACGACAACTCGAGCAACGAGACGCTGGTCAAGCTGATGACCGACGGCATCCTGCTGACCGAGATGCAGCGGGACCGGCGGCTGCTGCGTTACGACACGCTCATCATCGACGAGGCCCACGAGCGCAGCCTCAACGTCGACTTCATCCTGGGCTATCTGAAACGCCTGCTGCCGAACCGCCCCGACCTCAAGGTCATCATCACCTCCGCCACCATCGACCCCCAGCGCTTCAGCGAAGCGTTTGATGGGGCGCCAGTGGTCGAGGTGTCCGGGCGGACCTACCCGGTCGAGGTGCGGTACCGGCCGATCGCCGACCCGGACCGCTCCGACGAGGAGCCACGCGACCAGGCCCAGGCCATCTGTGACGCCGTGGGCGAGCTAAGCGCCGCGGGGCCCGGCGGCATCCTGGTCTTCCTCAGCGGCGAGCGCGAGATCCGGGACACCGCCGACGCCCTGCGAGACCGCCTGGGCCCGGCGGACCGCCCGGGCGGCGTGGAGATATTGCCGCTGTACGCCCGGCTGTCCACGGCCGAGCAGTACCGGGTATTCCAGCCGCACCGCGGGCGGCGCGTGGTCCTGGCCACCAACGTGGCGGAGACCTCGCTGACCGTGCCCGGTATCAAATACGTGATCGACCCGGGGACGGCGCGGATCTCCCGGTACAGCTACCGGACCAAGGTACAGCGGCTGCCGATCGAGTCCATCTCGCAGGCGTCGGCCAACCAGCGGAAGGGCCGGTGCGGGCGTACCTCGGACGGAATCTGCATTCGCCTCTACAGCGAGGACGACTTCGCCTCGCGGCCCGAGTTCACCGACCCGGAGATCCTGCGCACCAACCTCGCGTCCGTCATCCTGCGGATGGCCGCGCTCGACCTCGGCGAGATGGCGGACTTCCCGTTTGTCGACCCGCCGGAGGAGCGCAATATCGCGGACGGCGTCCGCCTGCTGGAGGAACTGGGCGCGTTCGCCCCGGTGGCCACCGGGCGCCGAACGGGATCGGCTGCTCGCCGGGGAAACGAGAGCCGCCCGGGGAACGAGGGCCTCGCGAACGGCGGACGCCGGCTGAGCGACGTCGGCCGCAAGCTGGCCGAACTGCCGGTCGACCCGCGGATCGGGCGGATGATCATCGAGGCCGCGCGTAACGGCTGCGTCCGCGAGGTCCTGATCATCGCCGCGGCCCTGTCCATCCAGGACCCGAGGGAGCGCCCGTCGGACGCCCGTGAGGCAGCGGACGCCATGCACGCGCGCTTCACCGAGCCAGGCTCGGACTTCCTGGCGTTGCTGCACCTGTGGGATTACCTCCGCAGGCAGCAGCGCGAACTGTCCTCGTCGGCGTTCCGCCGGATGTGCCGCCGCGAATACCTGCACTACCTGCGGGTCCGCGAATGGCAAGACCTTTACGGCCAGCTCCGCCAGGCCGCGGCGGACCTCGGCATCACCCTCGGCGCCGGCCGCGGCGACCAGTCCGCCCGTACCCAGGAGAACCAGGAGAACCAGGAGAACCAGGAGAACCAGGAGAACCAGGGAGACCAGCAGGGCCAGGGAGACCAGCAGGGCCAGGACGGGAAACCGATTCCGGCGGGACTGGCCCAGCAGATCCACATCTCGCTGCTGTCCGGTCTGCTGTCGCACATCGGCATGCGCGACAGCGACCAGAAGACGCACGGGAAACGCCGGCCGCTGACCGAATTCGCGGGGGCGCGGGGAGCGCGGTTCGCCATCTTCCCCGACTCGTCGCTGGCCCGGAAGCCACCACCGTGGGTGATCGTCACCGAACTCGTCGAGACGTCCCGGTTGTGGGGCCGGACCGCGGCCCGGATCGAGCCGGAATGGGCCGAGCCGCTGGCCGCGCACCTGGTGCGGCATTCCTACAGTGAGCCGCACTGGGACGCGCGGCGCGGCACCGCGATGGCACTGGAGAAGGTCACCCTCTACGGCCTGCCGATCGTCACCGCACGAAAGGTCGGCTACGGGCGAGTCGACCCGGCCGCGGCGCGGGACCTGTTCATCCGTCATGCGCTGGTCGAGGGGGACTGGCAGACCCAGCACCGTTTCTTCCATCACAACCGGGAGCTGATCGCGGACGCCGAGGAACTGGAGCGCCGGGCCCGGCGGCGCGGCATCGTCGTGGACGATCAGGTGCTGTACGACTTCTACGACCAGCGGATCCCCGCGCAGGTGACCTCGGCCCGTCACTTCGACACCTGGTGGAAGAAGGCGCGTGCCGCTACCCCGGACCTGCTGACGTTCTCACCCGGTCAGGTAACCGGCCCCGGTGCCTCCGGGGTGCAGCCGTCGGACTATCCGGACGAGTGGGGCCCGTTCCCGCTGTCGTACGAGTTCGCGCCGGGTGACGCGCGCGATGGCGTGACCGTAGATGTCCCGCTGGCGACGCTGAACCAGCTGCGGGGTGAGACGTTCGCCTGGCAGGTCCCCGGCCTGCGGGAGGAACTGGTGACCGAGCTGATCCGGTCGCTGCCCAAGCAGCTCCGGATCAACTTCGTGCCCGCACCGGACGTCGCACGCTCGGTGCTGACCGCTCTCGATCCCGCGGACGGCGACCTGCTGGGCGTCCTCGGAGCCGAACTGACCCGGCTGCGGGGCGTGCCGGTGCCGCGCGACGCGTTCGACCCGGGCAAGCTTCCTGCGTACCTGCAGGTCACCTACCGCGTGCTGGATGGCGGGCGCGTCCTGGCTGAGGACAAGGACCTGGACGTACTCCGCCGGCAACTGCGGCCCCAGATGCAGGCGACGCTGGCCCAGGCCGCCCGCGGCCTGACCCGCTCGGGCCTGCGCACCTGGGACATCGGCTCGCTGCCCAGGGAGTTCAGCAACGGCCGCGTCCGCGCCTATCCGGCGCTCGCGGACGCTGGTGACGCCGTGGACGTCCGCCTGTTCGACACCGCGTCCGAGGCGGCGCGGAGCATGCGCCGCGGAACGCGGCGGCTGCTCCTGCTCCAAGTGCCCTCGGGCGCCCGGGCCATTGCGTCCAATCTGCCCGTTCAGGACAAGCTGGCGCTGAGCCGCAGCCCGTACGCGGGAGCCGCGGCGCTGATCGATGACTGCGCCGCCGCCGCGGCCGACGAGATCATCGCGCGGGCGGGCGGTCCGGCGTGGGACTCCCAGGGTTTCGCGCGGCTCACCGAGGCCGCGCGCGCCGGGCTGAATACCCTGACCGCGCAGGTCATCACCGGCGCGGCCCGCGTCCTGGCCGAGGCCCACGAGGTCGAGGTGATACTGGCCGGCGCTGCGGCGCACGCGGGCGAGCCGGCCTTCGCCGACATCCGCGCGCAGTTCGCCTCGCTCATCTACCCCGGTTTCATCAGCGGTACCGGGGCGCGAAGGCTCGCTGACCTGATCCGTTATCTGCGGGCCATCCGGCAGCGGCTGGACAAGATGGGCGGGGATCCGGTCCGCGATGGTGAGCGGATGGCGACCGTGCACCGCGTGAGCGACGCCTACGCCGAAACGGTCCGGGCCCTGCCCCCTGCGCGCCGCGACGGTGAGGACGTCCAGGCCGTCCGCTGGATGATCGAGGAACTGCGGGTCAGCCTCTTCGCCCAGACCCTCGGGACGCCGGCGCCCGTGTCGGAAAAACGGATCCTCACCGCATTGGAACGGCTGTGCTAGCCCGGGGGGCGACCCCCCGGCCCCCCCCGCATGCGCTCCGCGCCCCGCGGNNCACCGGGCACAAGGCCCGGTTCGCTAGGCCGGTAACGATCGTCTCGCCGTAACCCGTGCGATGAACGCCGACACAGCGGGGCGAATATGAGCACCGTCGTAACTTGGCAGATTTGACCCGGCACGGCGCGAGGTAGTGGAGCGAAGCATGAGGAGGGCGGACGCGGCGAACAGGGCGGCGCAGAAGGCCTCGCGCCCGTAACGGTCCAGCGCCTCGTCCTGGATACCGCTGTGGAACCGGCCGACTACGGCCGGAAACGGCGAGACCCCGAACCACAGCAGCGTGGGCTTGTCGAGGTCCGGCAGGGCGGCGCCCAGCATGGCGGCGGTCAGCGTGACGCGCCGGCTGGGCGGGGCGGTCGCGGCGAAGGCGGTCATGACGGCCAGCCCGGTCAGCCCATCAAGCACAGCTACCTGCAGGAACTGGTGCCTGTCGCGCCAGTCGCCCCAGTGCGGGATGGCGTCGAGCGCGAAATGCGAGGCGACACCGACCAGGAAGGCCGGCACCGGCCGCCGGACCGCCCCGCCGATCAGTGCTCCGGACAGGACGTGGTTCGTCAGCAACATCCGCGCTCTCCCTTTCCCTCCAGCAATCACGGTATGTGACCGGCGGGACCGGGAGGGGCTCGTCACGCGGCCACGACGAAGGGCCGCGGCTGGTAGCGTTTCAGCGGTTGTATTACCCATGATCAGGCAAGGGCTGACGCGCACTCATGCTCGACAGGCGATTCATCAGAGACCATCCGGACGCCGTCCGGGAGGCGGCCCGCGCCAAGGGCATTGACCTTGACGTGGACGAGCTTCTCCAGACCGACAAGAGCGTTCGCAATCTCCAGCACGAGCTGGATGACGCACAAGCCGAGCGCAAGAGCTCGGCCAGACAGTTCGCCCGGGCCGATGAGGCCCGCCGTGCCGAGCTCCGGGCCGGGCAGGCCGAGCTGGACGGCAGGCTCCGGCAGCTGCGCGACGAACTCGCCGAGGCGAGCGCCCAGCTCCAGGAACTGATGCTGCGGACGCCCACCATCCCGTGGGAAGGCGCACCGGTCGGGGCGGACGAATCCGCGAACGTGACCATCCGGACGTGGGGAGAGCCGCCGAGCTTCGATTTCGAGCCGCTCGACCACGTGGAGCTACTCGAAAAGCGCGGCTGGGCCGAGTTCGCACGGGCACGTAAGGTCGCCGGGGAGCGCGCCTACGCTCTCCGCGGCGACGCCGTGCTGCTGGAGCGCGCGCTGCACTCCTACGCGATCGACATGCTCCTGAACCGGGACTTCACCGTGATCTCGGTTCCGTCCCTGGTCAAGGAGGAGGCCCTGATCGGGACGGGCCAGTTCCCCGGTCACCGCGAGGAGACCTACGCGATTCCGGCCGACGATCTCTACCTGGCCGGCACGGCCGAAGTGGCCCTGGTCGGCATGCACTCGGGCGAGATCCTGGACAAGAAGCAGCTGCCCGTACGCTACGCCGGGATCTCACCGTGCTTCCGGCGCGAGATCGGCAGCGCCGGGCGGGACGTCCGTGGCCTGCTGCGGGTGCACCAGTTTGAGAAGGTCGAGCAGTTCGTCATCTGCGAGGCGGACGCGGCGGAGTCCGACCGCTGGCACGCGGAGCTGCTGTCCACGGCCGAGCATCTGCTGCAGGGGCTGGGCCTGCACTACGAGGTGGTGGAAACCTCCACTGGCGACATGGGCATCGGCAAGTACCGGATGAACGACATCAACACCTGGTTCCCCTCCCTGAACCGGTTCCGGGAGACGCACAGCTGCTCGTCGCTGCACGACTGGCAGGCCCGCCGGGCCAACCTGCGTTACCGGGACACCGATGGCACCGTCCGGTTCGCGCACACACTCAACAACACGGCGATCGCGACCCCGCGGCTGCTGGCCGCGCTGGTCGAGAACGACCAGGCTGCCACGGGCGAGATTCGCGTCCCCGAGGTGCTGCGGCCCTACCTGAGACAGCGCGAACTGCTCTGACACGGACGTGGTGCCCGTCCCGCGGGCGCCCCGCAGACGGGCGGTTGGACGGCCGGCCCGCCACCGGGAAGCCACGACCGGTCCACAGTTGGCCTGCCATCGTCGTACGCTGCCAACCGTGGAACTCGAAGCCGGCCGCATCGCGGAGCTCGCCGGACGCCCGGTCAGCGCCCTCACCCGGCGGGACGTGGCGCTCGGCCTGCTCAGCGTGGGGCCCGACGACGCACTGGCCTCACTGCCGGTCCTGCGGCGACGGTTGCTCGCCGCGGGCAACCCGTTGTCCGCGGAATACTGGGCGGCCGCGGAAAAGATCCTCGGGGCTCTGCGGGACGGGACCGCCCGGCCCGGCGACGTCCGGACTTGGCTGGAGGCGACCGGGACCGAGCCGAGCAGCATTATCGGGCTGCACGTGTGGGACGAGCCACCGGAGCGCAGCCGGCTGCAGGCGGAGATGCACGCCATGCTGGTCCGGCACCTGGAGGAGAAGCTGAACGCCGGAGAGGTCGACCCCGACCGGCTGGTGACCGGGGACGACGCGGCCCGGCAGGTTTACACCGCACTGCAGGAGCAGTGGATGGCGACGCCGCTGCCGGATGGGCGGGTGCCGATGGACGCGCTGCTGGACGAGCAGGACGCCGAGTTCCTAGCCGAGTGGGCCGCCGCCGACTCCGAGGCACTGACTTCCCTGCAGGAAGTGCTCGACGAGATCGGCGAGCGGCCGCTGCCGGAGGACCAGCTCGCCGCGGCGTGCGGCGCGGCACGGGCCGCCATCGCCCGGCACGGGCTCACCGGCCGGCTGCTGAGCGCGTGCGGCGGGGCAGGGATGAGCGCACTGCCCAGCAGCGATGTCGAACTCTGGCTGATCCTTGCCGCGGGGGTGGTGTCGCCGGCCGGGGAAGCCGTGCGGCCGATCGGGGACGGCCCGCCCGAACTACCCGGCACGACCGGCGCGCTGAGGCGGACGGCTGACGAGCGTGATGACGACGAAGCAGATGAGGTGTCGCGGGTAATAGGCGCGCTGTGCGCGCTGGAGCACGTCGACTGGCTCGCGGCCATCTCCGCGCTGGCCCGGGGCGGTCCCGGCACGCCGGCCTCGGCCACCGCGATGGCCCGTTACGTGCGCGAATACGGCGAGGCCGAGCCGCGGACCGGGCCGCAGGCCCTGCTGCGGGAGGTGCCCGATGTGCCCGATGTGCCCGACACTCCCGATGTGCCCGACGATCTCGGCGACCCCGCGGACGAGGACTTTGACGAGCAAGCCGTCGCGGAGCTGTTCTCCCACGTCGCGAGCCTGTGGGAAGTGCTCGGCGCGACCGACGCGGAGCAGCGCCTGACGTCGCTGGGCTGGTGGGGACTGCCGGAGGCGATGCGCAAGGTGTGGGCCCCCTCCACCTGACCGGTGCGCGATCACACCGGCTGGCGCGATCACACGGCCGCGCGCTTCCCCGGGCCGGCGCGTGTTTGGATGGGAACCGTGATCGTTCGTGAAGCCAGGCGTGCAGAGTTCCCCGCCGTCGGCACGCTCCGGGTGGACGCCTACGCGGCCGGCGGCTTCCTGCGCCGGGACGACCCCTACGCCGAAACGCTCCACCTGCTCGGCACCCAGGGCGACGGCACGGTCCTCGTGGTGGAGGACGAGGGGAACATTCTCGGCACGGTCATGATCGCCGCGGACGCCTCCACTGAACTAGCCGACTCCGCGGACGCCGCCGACATCAGGGCGCTGGCGGTCGCCCCGGAAAGCCAGGGCCGCGGCATTGCCCGGCTACTGCTGCGATCGGCCGTCCGCCGGGCGGCGATGAGCGGTGTGCGCCACCTCCTGCTGTCGACCCGGCCGGACATGCGGGCCGCGCATCACCTGTACGAAACGGAAGGCTTCGCCCGCGCACCCGAGCTGGACTGGCAGCCTATCCCCGGGTTCACGCTACTGGTGTACGAGATGAGGGTCAGCCGGGAGAAGCCGGTCACTCGGCCTGGTTGCCGCGCGGGGCCGGCGACGCACTGACCGAGGGCGCGTCCTCGCCATCCTCGCCGTCTTCCGGGGGCGGCGGGGGGATCTTCCTCAGGTGCCGGTTCATGGAGCGGAGCAGGAAGTACAGGATGACTCCCATCCCCGCGACGACGAGAAAGCCGAGCACACCCGGCGTCACGTCGTTGTTCGAGACCGTGCCCGCGGCCAGTTCCGCGCCGTGGGCCAGCACCGCAGCGGCAGTGACCGTCACAGACATACTCTCTCCCGGACCCCGGCGAACAGGTCGTCTTCTGGCAGTTCGGTATCGACGAGCGACCTAGCCAGATGATAGTCCTCGGTCGGCCACGCGGCGCGCTGCACGTCGAGCGGGCAGGCGAACCAGAAGCTCTTCGGGTCGATCTGGGTCGCGTGCGCCAGCAGCGCCTCGTCCCTGATCTCGAAGTAGCCAGCGCAGGGCACGCGCGTCGTGATCTCTAGCTGCGGCCGCGGGTTGTCGTCCGCGGCCCACTGCTCGAACATCTTGACGTACGGGGACTCAAGGCCGCGGCGCAGCAGTTCCTCGTGCAGGGCCGTGAACTTCCCGCGATGGAACGAGACGAAGTAGTAGAGCTTGAGCGGCTGCCACGGCTCGCCCGTGCCGGCGTAGCGATCCGGATCGGCCGCGGCCTCGAACGCCTCCACCGCGACCTTGTGCGACATGACGTGGTCGGGATGCGGGTAGCCGCCGGACTCGTCGTAGGCCAGCATCACGTGCGGCCGGAACTCACGGACCGCGCGCACCAACGGCTGGGCCGCCTCCTCCAGCGGCGTCAGCGCGAAGCAGCCTTCCGGCAGCGGCGGCTCCGGGTCGCCCTCAGGCAGGCCGGAATCGACGAAGCCCAGGAAGCGCTGGTCGACGCCGAGAATTTCGCGGGCCAGGGCCATCTCTTCCTGACGGAGACGGGGCAGGTCCGCCCGCACATCCGGGCGGTCCATGGCCGGATTGAGGACATCGCCGCGCTCGCCCCCGGTCAGCGTGCAAACGAGCACTTCGGCACCTTCGCGGATGTAGCGGGCCATCGTCGCGGCGCCCTTGCTGGACTCATCGTCCGGGTGCGCGTGCACGGCCATCAACCGCAGCGGGCCGGGCCCCTGAGCCGTACCCGCGCCGTCGGCCTGGCCGGGTGAGCAGGAACGGGGGTGCGCTCCGGCGCGCGGTGGCCCAGCTGTTTCGGCGGACAAGCGATCTCCCTGGTTGCCTTCGTTCATGCGTAAAGCGGACCGGATCCGGGCAGGCTAGCAGAGGCCCGAAATTGGGTCAGTTGTCCCCCCGACGGTGCCGGTAGCCCGCCAATCACTGGAAAACACGCACGGGCTCCAGCGACATTCCCGGCCTGCGCTATTTGACTAGTGAGGCTTAGTCGTTGACGCTTGTTGCCTCAAAAGGTTACCCCCATGGGGGCCGCCCTCGGCCCCTGCGACATGGCAAGACCGTGCAGTACTGAGGAGTGCCCGTGACCGAGACCCGCGAAGGAAGCGTCACCTGGCTGACCCAGGAGGCGTACGACCGGCTCAAGGCCGAACTGGATGATCGCTCGGGACCATTGCGGGTCGAGATCGCAAAACGAATTGAAGATGCCCGCGGGGAGGGCGATCTCCGCGAGAACGGCGGATATCACGCGGCCAAGGAGGAGCAGGGCAAGAACGAGGGCCGGGTGCTGCAGATTCAGGCGATCCTCGAGAACGCCCGTGTCGGTGAGCCGCCGCGGACCGACGGCGTGGTCGGTCCGGGCATGACCGTGACGGTCCGGTTCGCCGGCGATGACGAAGAAGTCACCTTCCTGCTCGCCTCACGCGAGGAGAGCGGAGCCCCCATCGACGTGTACTCACCGCGTTCCCCGCTCGGCAGCGCGATCTCGGGCAAGAAGGTCGGCGAGAACGCTACGTACTCGCTGCCGAACGGCCGTTCCGCAACGGTCGAGATCCTGGAGGCCGTGCCCTACGGCGGCCTCTGACCGCGTGACCGTATCCGCTGCGGACGGCCAAGCAACACAGGCCGTCCGCAGCGGCCTACGGACAGCCAGGCCAAAGACCCGACCGGGCGCGACCCTGGGGCCAACGGCCCGGGTGAGCGCCCGCTGCCAACGGCGAGAACCCCAGTGGCCTACGGCGAGCCGATCGTAACCGGCCCAGCGACCCCAGGCCGAAGGCCTGGGTGAGCGGCCGGTGCTGTCGGCGAGCACCACAGCGGGACCTACGGCGAGACGATCGCTACCGGCCCAGCGAACCGNNCACCGCGGGGCGCGGAGCGCATGCGAGGGGTCCAGGGGGGTCGTCCCCCCGGACGTCACGTGAAGACCAGCGTGTATCCGGACTGGCGGAGCTCGGTGATCACTTCCTCGCAGTGCTCCGGCCCTCGCGTCTCCATCTGCAGCAGGACCTCCACCTCGCCAACCTGCAGCCGCGGCGTGACGCGCTCGTGCCAGACGTCCAGGACGTTGGCCCCGAGGCCGGCCAGCTCGTGCAGCAGCGTGGCCAGCGCGCCCGGCCGGTCCGGCAGGCGGCAGCGGAAGGCGAGGTAACGTCCGGCAGCTCGCAGGCCGTGCCGGAGCAGCTTCGACAGCAGCAGCGGATCGATGTTGCCGCCGGACAGCACCACCACGATCGGCGGCTCCAGGTCCGCGGCGTGCTCTAGCAGCGCGGCCACCCCGGCGGCCCCGGCCGGCTCGACGACCTGCTTCGCGCGCTCCAGGCAGAGCAGCAGGCCACGGGACAGGCTCTCCTCCGTCACGGTCAGTACGCGCGCATCGGCCTGCTTGAGGAGCGCAAAGGCCAGCTCGCCCGGACGGCTTACCGCGATGCCGTCGGCCATCGTGGGACCGCCCTCGACCGGGATCGGGCGTCCCGCCGCGAGCGACGCGGGGAACGGCGCCACGGCGGCGGCCTGCACGCCCACGATCTGCACGGCCGGATCGAGGCTCTTGATCGCCACGGCGACGCCCGCCGCCAGGCCGCCCCCGCCCACCGGCACCACGACCGTCCGGACCTGGGGGCACTGCTCGATGATCTCGAACCCGAGCGTTCCCTGACCGGTCACGATGTCCGGGTGCTCGAATGGGTGGATCAGGACGCTCCCGGTCTCTTCCGCGTGCTGCTCCGCGGCGGCCAGGGCATCCTCCACCGACGACCCGTGCAGGATGATGTCCGCCCCGTAGTCGCGCGTCGCCTGGATCTTCGGCAGCGGCGCGCCCTCCGGCATGAACACCGTGGCCTTGGTGCCGAGCAGGCCCGCGGCGAACGCCACCCCCTGGGCATGATTGCCCGCGCTCGCCGCCACGACCCCGCGGGCGCGCTCCGCGTCGGACAGCCGCGCGATCCGCAAGTAGGCGCCGCGAACCTTGAACGAACCAGTGCGCTGGAGGTTCTCGCATTTCAGGAAGACCGGGCCGCCCACCAGCTCAGACAGCGCCCGGGAGCGGAGAACCGGCGTGGGCGAGATCACATCGCGGATCAGTTCCCGCGCGGCCACCACATCGTCGGCTTGCACCTGGCTAGACACCGTTGCCATCTGAGCAGTGTGCCATGGCGGCCCGGCCGGGCGGACAGGGCGGGGACACTGCGGGCGGACAACCCTAAATGCCGCGTGCCCAAAGGGCAGGGGCAGATGCGAACACCCGCGAGAGGGACATAGTGTCGAATGGTGCAGCCAAACAGCCAGCATCGTCATCCCGCCGCGCGGCACGGAGGGCCCCCGGCCCCCGCCACGCTGGGCGAACTGCGCGCGGACGGCCACGTCTACCGGAGTGTCAAGGAGGAGATCAGGCAGAACCTGCTCGCCCGGATGCGGGCGGGCCAGGACCGGTTCCCGGGCATCATCGGCTTTGGCAACACGGTGCTCCCGCACGTGGAGCGGGCCCTGCTGGCCGGTCACGATGTGATCCTGCTCGGTGAGCGCGGGCAGGGCAAGACCCGGCTTATCCGGACCCTGGCCGGACTGCTCGATGACTGGGCACCCGCCGTCGCCGGATGCGAGATCAACGATCACCCCTACGTCCCGGTCTGTGCCCGCTGCCGGCGCCTCGCCGAAGAACTGGGCGAGGAACTGCCGATCGTGTGGCGCAACGCGCGGGACCGGTACGGCGAGAAGCTGGCCACGCCGGACACCAGCGTCGGCGACCTCATCGGCGACATCGACCCCGTGAAGGTCGCCGAAGGCCGCACGCTCGGCGACCCGGAGACGGTCCACTTCGGCCTCGTGCCGCGGACCAACCGCGGCATCTTCTGCCTCAACGAACTACCCGACCTGGCCGAGCGCATCCAGGTGGCGCTGCTCAACGTGCTGGAGGAGCGGGACATCGGCGTGCGCGGTTACGCGCTGCGGCTTCCCCTCGACCTGATCCTGGTGGCCAGCGCCAACCCGGAGGACTACACCAACCGCGGCCGCATCATCACGCCGCTCAAGGACCGGTTCGGGGCCGAGATCCGTACGCACTACCCGCTGACCCTCGACGACGAACTGGGCCTGATCCGCCAGGAGGCCGTCGTCGGCTGGGACGGAGCGGTCCCCGGCGCGGAACTGCCCGAGCACCTGGTAGAGGTCATCGCGCGCTTCACGCGTCTCGTCCGCGAGTCGCCGGCCGTGGACTCGCGCTCCGGCGTCTCGGCCCGGTTCGCGATCGCGGCCGCCGAGGGCGCGGCCGCCTCCGCGGTGCGCCGCACCGCCCTGGCCGAGGCCGCCGCCGCCCGGCCTGCCCCCCGCCGCGGCGGGACCTCCCGCGCCGCGCACCGCGCGGGCACCGGTACCTCCGCCGCAGCCTCGGCTGAGCAGCCGGTCGCCCGGGTCTGCGACCTGCCCGCGATCGTTGGAACGCTGCGCGGCAAGGTCGAGTTCGAGGTCAGCGAGGAGGGCCGGGAGGAAGAGGTGCTCGCGCACCTGCTCCGCCGGGCCATCGCGGAGACCTTCCGTGCGCGGCTGGGCAGCGCCGATCTGTCCTCACTGCTGGCCAAGTTCGACGGTGGCCAGACCGTGGAGTCCGGCGAGCTCATCCCGGCGTCCGACCTGCTCCAGCGGATCGGGGAGGTGCCAGGGCTGGCCAAGATCATGCAGCGCCTGGGCATGGACGGCGGCGAGTCCTTCGGCCACGCGGCGGCGGCGATCGAGTTCGCGCTGGAAGGGCTCTACCTGATGCGACGCCTGTCCAAGGACACCATGGACGGCACGTCGGTCTACCGGACGTGACAAAGGCCGGCCTTCAAGGGCCGCACGAGCCTGACCGGACGTAGGGACGGCTGATGGGAACTTACCGCTACGGGCCGTACACCGACGGCCCCGACCCGCTCGCACCGCCGTACGACGTCCGCGGGGCCCTGGACGCGCTGGGTGATTCGGTGCTGGAAGGCTCGACGCCCGGGGACGCGCTGCGCGAACTGCAGCGCCGGGGGGTACCGGGCCGGCGGGGCCTGGACGACCTGCTCCGGCGAGTGCGGGACCGGCAGCGGGAGATCCGCAGCAGCGGGCGGCTCAACGGCACGCTGGACCAGGTTCGCTCGCTACTCGACACGGCCATCGGTCAGGAGCGCGCGGAGCTCTTCCCTGATCCCAGTGACGAAGCGCGGCTACGCGAAGCCGACCTCGACGCGCTGCCGTCCGACACCGCCCAGGCCGTCCGGCAACTGGCCGACTACGCGTGGCGGTCAGCCGCCGCCCGTGAGACGTTCGACCGGCTCAAGGACCTGCTGCGCCGCGAGGTGCTGGACAGCCAGTTCCGCGGCATGAAGCAGGTCCTGCAGAACCCGGACCCGGAAGCGATGCAGCGGGTCAAGGACATGCTCGCCGAGCTGAACACCATGCTGGAAGCGGACGCGCGCGGGGACCACACGCCCGAGGACTTCGAGCGTTTCATGGAGAACTACGGCGAACTGTTCCCGGACAACCCGGAAAACCTCGAGGAACTCGTCGACTCGCTGGTCCGCCGGATGGCCGCCGCCGACCGGCTGATGGCCTCGCTCAGCCGGGAGCAGCGCGAGGAACTCGCAGGCCTGATGACGCAGGCGCTCGACGACGCGGGCCTCGCCGTGGAGATGACCCGCCTGTCCGACATGCTGCGGGCCCGCCGGCCCGACATGGAAAGCGGGCAAGGCGAGACGATGATGGGCGACGAGCCGCTCGGGCTCGGCGACGCCACGACCGCGCTGGCCGACCTGGCGGACCTGGCCGAGCTGGAGAACGCGCTCGGCCAGGACTACCCGGGAGCCCGCCTCGACGACATCGACGAGGACGCGGTCCGCCGTGCGTTCGGCCGCCAGGCAGTGGACGACGTCGAGGCGCTGCGCCGGGTGGAGCGGGAACTGGAGGAGCAAGGCTACCTGAACCGCAACGGCGGCCGCCTCGACCTGACCCCCCGCGCGGTACGCCGGCTCGGCGAAACCGCGCTGCGCCGGGTGTTCCCCGGATTGTCCACCGGGCGCCGGGGCGACCACGACCGCCGCGACGCCGGGCAGGCAGGCGAGCTGACCGGCAGCAGCCGGGCCTGGGAGTTCGGCGACGAGCAGCCGATCGACACCGCGGCGACGGTCCGGAAGGCACTCCTCCGCCAGGCGCGCACCGAGCCGGACACGCGGCGGCGGGAGGTGTCCCGGGTACGGCTGGACCCCGGGGACTTCGAGGTCGCGGAGACCGAGCAGCGCGGCGGGGCCGCGGTGAGCCTGCTCGTCGACCTCTCCTACTCGATGGCGCTGCGCGGCACGTGGGCGGCGGCCAAGCAGACCGCGCTCGCCCTGCACGCCCTGATGCGCATGCGCTTCCCGCAGGACGCGCTGCAGGTGGTCGGCTTCTCCAACTACGCGCGCGAACTGCGGGAGACGGAACTCGCCGGACTCGGCTGGGAGATGGTGCAGGGCACCAACCTGCACCACGCGCTAGTACTCGCCGGACGGCATCTGGATCGCCATCCGGAGCAGGAGCCGGTCGTGCTCATCGTGACCGACGGCGAGCCCACCGCGCACCTGCAGCGGGACGGCCGGTCCTGGTTCGACTGGCCGCCAGCCCCGGAGACGCTCCAGCTCACGCTGGCCGAAGTGGACAAGATGACGCGGCGTGGAGCGGCGCTGAACATCTTCATGCTGGCCGAAGACGACCGCCTGACGGCGTTCGTGGACAACGTGGCCCGGCGCAACGGTGGCCGCGTGCTCCGCGCTCAGCCCGAACGCCTCGGCGAGTATGTTGTAAAAGACTTCCTTCGTACCCGGAGAGCCGAACGGCGGTAGGTTTTCCTCCTGGCACCGTCCGTTTTAGGAGGAAAATTGGCTTCTGTCAGCTCGTCGCCCGGCCGCCCGGCCGCCCGGGTCGTCACCGCCGTGATTCTGGCCATTATCGCCATCCTGCTCGTCATCCTCGGCGTTCTTTACCTGGCCGAGCCGTCCAAGTCGCTGCCCAGCATGATCCCGGGGCACCTGGCGGCCACCGCGGTCGGCTCCGGCAAGAATCACCAGCTGCGCGGGGCAGGCTGCCTGGTGCTGGGCGTCATCTTCTTCGTCGCGGCCTGGTTCGCGCTCTCGTTCCAGCCCAAGGCGGCGAGCGCCGGATCCCGCCCGAACTCACCCGCCGCCCGCCACTGACAGGGGCGCCGGCCCGGCCAGGCGCTCATACCGGCCCAGCCGGGCCTCTGGCCCGGTGAGCGGCCGGTGTGCCGGCGAAGTACCCAGCGGGGCGGGGAGGTCCGGGGGGTCGCCCCCGGGCCAGCACAGTTACGGACGAGGCGATCGCTACCGGCCCAGCGACCCCAGGCCGGAGGCCTGGGTGAGCGGCCGGTGTGCCGGCGAGTTACCCCAGCGGGGCGCGGAGCGCATGCGGGGGGTCCGGGGGGTCGCCCCCCGGGTTAGCACAGCGCCTGGTTCAGGTCATCGAGCAGGTCGTCGGCGTCTTCGAGGCCGACGGACAGCCGGATCAGATCTGCCGGCACCTCCAGCGGTGAGCCTGCGACCGACGCGTGCGTCATCCGGCCGGGATGCTCGATCAGCGATTCCACTCCCCCCAGAGACTCGCCGAGTGTGAACAGCCGGGTCCGCCCGCAGACGGCGAGCGCAGCCTCCTCGCCACCCCGTACACGGAAGGACACCATCCCGCCGAACCCGCTCATTTGCTTGGCCGCGACCGCATGACCCGGATGTGACGGCAGGCCCGGGTACAGCACCTGCGTCACCGCCGGGTGGCGGCCGAGCATCTCGGCGACCCTTGCGGCTGTCTCACAGTGCCGGTCCATCCGCACCGCGAGGGTCCGGATGCCGCGCAACGTCAGCCACGAGTCGAACGGCCCCGGTACCCCGCCCGTCGCGTTCCGCAGGAACGCCGTGCGCTCCACGATGTCCCCGTCCGATGTGATCAGCGCCCCGCCGATCACGTCGGAATGCCCGCCCAGGTACTTGGTGGTCGAGTGCACCACCACGTCCGCGCCCAGGTCCAGTGGCCGCTGCAGGCGCGGGGAGGCGAACGTGTTGTCCACGACCAGCATCGCGCCCGCCTCGTGCGCGGCCTCTGACAGTGCGGCGATGTCGGCGATGGCGAGCAGCGGGTTGGTCGGTGTCTCCACCCAGAGGATGCGCGCCGGGCGCTCGGCCAGGCAACGGCGGACGGCGGCCACGTCGGGCAGGTGCACCGGGACACAGTCCAGGCCCCAGCGCGCGAGCACCGTGGAGAACAGCCGGTAAGTACCGCCGTAGGCGTCATCGGGGATGATGACCCGGTCGCCGGGCGAGCAAATGGTGCGGATCAGGCAGTCCTCCGCGGCCATGCCCGAGGCGAAGGCGAGGGCGCGGGTGCCGGCCGGGGTACTTCCTTCGAGCGCGGCGAGGCATTCTTCCAGGGCGCTCCGGGTCGGGTTGGCGGTACGCGAGTACTCAAACCCCCCGCGCAGGCCGCCCACGCCGTCCTGCTTGAACGTGGAGGTCTGGTAGATCGGCGGCACGACGGCCCCGGTCACCTGGTCCGGATCCTGTCCGGCGTGGATGGCCAGGGTCTCGAAACCAGGCGCGGATGACCCCCGGTGGGGCCCGTTCGGCATGGTCATGTCATCCACTCCCGGCCAGGAAAGTCAGCAGGTCCTGCCGCGTCAGGAGGCCCGACGGCTTGCCATCCACGTGCACGACGGCCGCGCCCGCCTGTTCCAGGGCCGCGACCGCGCTGCTCACCGGCTCACCGGAACCGACCGTGGGCAGCGGCGCCGACATGTGGCCGGTCAGCGGGTCACCCGGCCGGGCGCGCCCGGTCACCAGTGCGTCCAGCAGGTCACGCTCGACGATGGAGCCGACTATTTCGGCCGCCATCAACGGCGGCTCCTCGTTGACCACCGGGAGCTGGGAGACGTCGTACTCGCGCAGCAGGGCGATGGCCTGGGCGACCGTCTCACCCGGGTGCGCGTGCACGAACTCGGGGATCTCGCGCTCCTTCTTGGCCAGTACGTCACTGATGAGCGGCTCCCCGGTCTCGGCGGAAAGGAAGCCGTAGTCGGCCATCCACTCGTCATTGAAGATCTTGGAGAGGTATCCGCGGCCGCCATCGGGAAGCAGCACCACGATCACGTCGCCCGGCCGGGCGTCCTTCGCGATGCGGATCGCCGCCGCGACCGCCAGCCCGCTGGACCCGCCGACGAGGAGAGCCTCCTCGCGGGCCAGCCGGCGCGTCATCAGGAAGGACTCCGCGTCGCTGACCGCGATAACCTCGTCGCAGACCGCGCGATCGTAGGTGTCCGGCCAGATGTCCTCGCCAACTCCCTCGACCAGGTAGGGGCGCCCCGAGCCACCCGAATAGACCGAGCCTTCCGGGTCCGCGCCGATCACCCTGACCCGGCCCCCGGACACCTCCTTCAGGTACCCGCCCGCGCCGCTGATCGTCCCGCCGGTGCCGATCCCGGCCACGAAATGAGTGACCCGCCCGTCGGTCTGCGACCAGATCTCCGGGCCGGTCGAAGCGTAGTGCGACGCGGGGTTCTCCGGATTGGCGTACTGGTCGGGCTGCCAGCCACCGGGCAGTTCGGCGGCCATCCGGCGGGCCACGCTGTAGTAGGACTCCGGGTGGGCGGGCGGAACCGAGCTCGGGCAGACAACGACATCGGCCCCGTACGCGCGCAGCACGGCGAGCTTGTCCTGCCCGACCTTGTCCGGGCAGACGAACACGCACTTGTAGCCCCGCTCGGCGGCCACGATAGCCAGCCCGACGCCGGTATTGCCCGAGGTCGGCTCAACGATCGTGCCCCCCGGCCCGAGCTGCCCGGATGCCTCCGCAGCCTGGATCATGCGCAGGGCGATGCGGTCCTTGACCGAACCACCCGGGTTGAAGTACTCCACCTTCGCGAGGACGTCGGGCCCGGCACCCATCAGGCGCAGTTCACGCGTCACCTCGCGCAGCCTGACCAGCGGAGTGTTGCCCACCGTCTCGGTCAGGGAATCGTGTACCTGCATGCTCGTCGCGATTCCTTTATGGCCGGGGCCAACGGCCCGTCTGGGCCGGGCCCCATGGGTCTCCTGGCTGCTCTGACGTTATCCGACGTCCCAGGCTGTTCGCGCGGCCCCGCCGCGACGGGCATACGCTACTAACCAGTAATTGAGTGCCGCACGAAGGAGGCCGATTCCATGCCGGAGGCAGTTGTCGTCGCAACGGCGCGATCCCCGATTGGCCGCGCGTTCAAGGGGTCCCTCGCCAGTATCAGGCCGGACGACCTGGTGACCCAGATGATCACGGCCGCGCTGGGCAACGTGCCCCAGCTCGACCCGGAGGACATCGATGACCTGCTGCTGGGCTGTGGGCTGCCCGGCGGGGAGCAGGGGTTCAACATGGCGCGGGTCGTCGCCGTGCTGCTCGGCCACGACAGCCTGCCCGGAACCACGGTGACCCGTTACTGCTCGTCGTCGCTCCAGACCACGCGGATGGCCTTTCACGCCATCAAGGCCGGGGAGGCCGACGTCTTTATCTCGGCGGGCGTCGAATGCGTGAGCCGCTTTGCCAACGGGAGCAGTGACAGCTGGCCGAACACGCGCAACCCGGTGTTCGCGGACGCCGAAGGCCGGACGGAGCAGGCGCGCGAGGGCGGTGCGGGCACCTGGCATGACCCGCGCGAGGACGAGAAGATTCCTGACGTCTACATCGCGATGGGCGAGACCGCCGAGAACGTGGCCGGCCTGCGCGGCATCACCCGCGCGGAGCAGGACGAATTCGGTGTGCGGTCGCAGAACCTGGCCGAGAAGGCGATCGCCAACGGATTCTGGCCGCACGAGATCACCCCCGTGACACTGCCGGACGGCAGCACCGTAGCGGCGGACGACGGCCCGCGCGCCGGGACAACGCTGGAGAAGGTGTCGGCCCTCAAGCCGGTGTTCCGGCCGGATGGCACCGTGACCGCGGGCAACTGCTGCGCGCTGAACGACGGCGCGGCCGCGGTCATCATCATGAGCGACACCAAGGCCGCCGAGCTCGGCATCACACCGCTCGGGCGGATCGTCTCCACGGCGGTGTCGGCCCTGTCGCCGGAGATCATGGGCCTCGGCCCGGTCGCGGCGTCCCGTCGTGCGCTGTCCCTGGCCGGCATGGCCATCAGCGACATCGACCTGGTGGAGATCAACGAGGCCTTCGCGGCGCAGGTGATCCCCTCTTACCGCGAACTCGGCATCGACCTCGACAAGCTGAACGTCAACGGCGGCGCGATCGCCGTCGGGCATCCGTTCGGCATGACCGGGGCGCGCATCACGACGACGCTGCTGAACAGCCTCCAGTTCCACGACAAGACGCTCGGGCTGGAGACGATGTGCGTCGGCGGTGGCCAGGGCATGGCCATGGTCATCGAGCGGCTTTCGTAACAGGCGCTCTCCCGGGCGGCCTGCCCCACCGCGTGTGAGGGCAGGCCGCCTCGTCTGCGCGGCAGCAGGCCCGATGCCGCCGTGAGCCTGAGCGCCACGACGGTGACAGCCAGCGGACAGAGCAGATTTACCCGTCGTTAAGGAAAGGTGGCGACCAGGTCTTGCCACGCGCGAGGCGGTGAGGCAGGCTCACAGCAAGAGGCTTCACCCCCATGGAGGTGCCAATTGCCGCTGACCCGCTCTCCGGAAACGCACAAGAATCTCATTGCACGCATACCCCGCGTCACAGGCAGTGACCTCCGTGAGTGGTTCATGCGCCTTGAATCCGGCCCGGCCTTCCTCCGTTGCGAAGAGCGCGCCCAGTGGCTGGCCGACGAGCACGGCATCTCGCATGGCTACGCCAACGCCATCGTTCACGAGTACGAGTTCCGCAGGCGTATCAGGCTGAACAGCGTCTGACCCCCGCGCGCCCTTCATGAGCGCAGCGCACGCCCAGCAGTTCCTGCGCGACCATCACCGGGCAATTCTGGCTACTCTGCGGGCCGACGGCCGCCCGCAGATGTCTCCCGTGGTCTACGCGGTCGATGACGCAGGCCGGGTGCTGATCAGCACCCGCGAGACCGCGGTCAAGACCCGCAATCTCAGGCGAACCCCATTCGCGTCCGTATGTGCATTCACCGACGGCTTCTTCGGCGAATGGGTCCAGGCCGAGGGGACGGCGGAGGTCATCTCGCTGCCGGACGCCATGGAACTACTGGTCGATTACTACCGGACGGTCTCCGGCAAGCACCCCGACTGGAGTGACTACCGAGCAGCCATGGTGCGGGATCGACGGGTCATCGTTCGCGTGACTCTTTCCCGGACAGGTCCATCCATCAGCGGATGAAATTAGCGTTTCACCCCCCGGTTCCCAAGTCGGCCTAAGGCACGGTATCCAGTGACATCTTGAATGCACGTGCATCGGCGCGGGAATTCGCACCGGAATTGCCTAGCTGGCCTGCGCTAACTAGTCAAGTCTTCAGGATTTAATGCACAGAACAAGCACCTCTCGCGGACTGCCATTAGTCACACTGAGACCATCCCCGCCGCCCGGCGGGAACGTTACCGTACAGGACAACGTTGACTATCGAGCACACCCCGGGGAAATGGGTTGCCTAATGGCACGGTGTGCCCCCGGTCGGACTCGAACCGACACTAGCGACCCTTTTAGGGGGGCGGCCTCTGCCCTTGGGCTACGGGGGCTGGCCAATAATACCCCGCAAATTTGCATAATCGAAGAGTCGATATATTCGGACCCGCGGGTAAGGATCGAAGCGTTTATACGATTAGCCATTAACGGGCATTGGGTGCGTAGCGTAACCACTGGCCCCCGATTACTTTAACGCTGCGTAACCAAGTCGTGCATTAGTAACCTCCCGGGCGAGCCGGACCTGATTTGCTATCAAATTGCTCACGCCATGACCGACCCCGTTACCAGGGACAATGCATTCTGCTTGTGCATCTGCACGGTTGAACCATGAGATACAGATATAAATCGGTCTCCCCCCAGGTCACGGTGTGAATCCGGGGGTGCTGTGCTGGCCCGGGGGGGCGACCCCCCGGACCCCCAGCTGCGCTCCGCGCCCCGCTGCGGTACACTCACCGACACACCGGCCACTCGCCGGCCACTCGCCGGGCCTGCCGGCCTGGGATCGCTGGGCCGGTCACGATCCCCTCGCCGTAACCCGCTAGGATGCTGCCTAGCACCGGCCGCTCGCCCAGGTCGTTGGCCCCGGGATCGCTGGGCCGTTACGAACGCCTCGCCGTCACTGTGCTAGCCCCTGCTGTCTTCATCCGCACCCCGAGAAACTGACGGCGCGGTGGAAGATCTGGTCGAGCATGGTGGGGGTGACGCGGCTGGTGAAGGTGTTCTGCTGGCTGGGGTGGTAGCAGCCCAGGAGCAGGACGGGCGGGGCGTGCGGGGCCGGTGACTGGACCTGGGCCTCGGCCCCGTGGCCGAACGGCGGCCGCCGGGCCGGCAGCACGAAACCGGCCGCCCGCAGAACCGGCCACAACGCCTGCCAGGCGAATCCGCCCAGGCAGACGATGACCCGGACGGACGCTGCCAGCTGCGCGATTTCGGCCACGAGCCAAGGGGCGCAGGTGTCACGTTCCTCCGTGGTGGGCTTGTTGGCCGGGGGCGCGCACCGGACCGCCGCGACCATCCGGGTGTCCCGCAGCCGCTGACCGTCCCCGGCTCTCACGCTGACCGGGCTGTCGGCCAGGCCGCACCGGTACAGGGACGCGAACAGGAAATCCCCGCTGCGGTCCCCGGTGAAGACCCGCCCGGTCCGGTTCCCGCCGTGCGCGGCGGGAGCGAGGCCGACGATCAGGATTCGCGGGGCCTGTGCGCCCCAGCCGGGAATGGGGCGCCCCCAGTAGCGTTCGGACTGGAAGGAACGACGGCGGACGACCGCGACCTCCTCCCGCCAGCTCACCAGGCGCGGGCAGGCCCGGCACACCGACTGCCGTGCGCTGAGCTCCGGTAGCGACGGCGCGCTCGCGGCCAGTTCACGGACCTCTTCGGGCCCGTATGCCACCGGGGTGGCGAGCGTCGCGGGATCGTCCGGCCAGCCGCTTCCGGGCGGCACCGGCCCCGGCATGTCATCGCCCGGGCTCACCGGCCGCTGGCTGTCTGCGGCGCGGCGATCGACCAGGCGATGCCGTCCAGGATGTCGTGCTCGCTGACCAGGACTTCGGGCAAGCCGAGCAGGCTCATGATGCGGTCGAGGATCAGCGCTCCCGCTCCGATGACGTCCACCCGGCCCGGGTGCATCACCGGGATCCGGGCCCGCTCCGCCCGGGTAAGGGAGAGCAGTCGCATCGTTATCGCGTGCACCTCGGCGGCCGGGACGCGCGCATGGTGCAGGCGGGCGGGGTCGTAGGCCGGCAGGCTCAGCGCGATGCCAGCCACGGTGGTGACCGATCCGGCCAGGCCGATCAGGGTGCGCGCCTGGCCGGCGTCAACCTGGTCCGCCGCGCGCCCGACGGCGGCGTCGATATCGGCCGTGGCCGCGGCGACCTGCTCCGGGGACGGCGGGTCGGACCGCAGGTGCCGCTCGGTCATCCGGACGCACCCGATGTCGACGCTGGCCGCCGCCGTCACCGTGCCCGACGCGCCGAGGACGAACTCGGTGGAGCCGCCGCCGATATCCACGACGAGATACGGGGACTCCGCCGGCAGTTCACCGCCCAGTTCCGCCGTCGCACCGGTGAAGGACAGCCGGGCCTCCTCGTCGCCGCTGAGGACTTCGGGGGCCGTCCCGAGCACGGCCATGACCCGCCGGACGAATTCCCCCGCGTTCGCGGCGTCCCGGGTAGCGCTCGTCGCCACCATCCGGACGGCGCCCGCGCCGAGCCGGGTGATGACCGCCGCATAGTCGCTCAGCGCGTTCATGGTCCGGTCCAGCGCCTCGGGAGCGAGGCGGCCGCTCGTGTCCACGCCCTGGCCCAGCCGGACGATCTCCATCCGCCGGTCCGCGTCGGCAAGCGTGCCGCGCTCGGGATCGACGTCGGCCACCAGGAGCCGGATGGAATTGGTCCCGCAGTCAATCGCCGCCACGCGCCGGGTCATCGGCCGCCCTTCGTCTCAGCAGGGGAAGTCTCACCGGGAGAGTGCATCGCACCGGGCCCGTTCGGCATGGCCGTTACGCACGGCCCGGCGGCCCACCACGGCCCGGCTCCGTCGGCCGCTTCCCGGCCGAGCCGGCTGACCCCCGGCACGGCCAGTTCGTGGGCGACCAGCGCGTGCAGGCACTTGACCCGTTCCGGCATGCCTCCCGCGCTCTGCGTGCCCGGCGGCAGCGGCTTCAGGCCGGCCTCGAGCGCCGCCTTCCGGCGCCGGGCCACGTAGTCCTCGTGGGCCGCCTCGTACGACCGGCGAAGACCCTCGTCCTGGGCCAGCCGGGCGGTCATGGCGCGCATCGTGCCCGCCGCCTCCAGCCTGCTGACCGCCGCGGCGGCACGCGGGCAGGTGAGGTAGTACAGCGTCGGGAAGGGGGTGCCGTCCGGCAGCCGCGGCGCGGTCTCCACCACGTCGGGCAGCCCGCACGGGCAGGTGTGCGCAACCGCCCGCAGGCCCCGGGGGGCACGGCCGAGCTGGGCGGCGATCACCGCCTCGGTCGAAGGATCCATCAGCGGACCGGGACCTGATCCGCCTTCTTCACCGACTGCCACAGCTTGGCGTACCACGGAGCGGCGGCGCGAGCCTGCTGCGGCGTGGTGTCCGACGGCGCGGTGTTGCCGATGATCACGTAGCACTTCTCGGCCGGAAAGCACATGTGCAGCTGGTCCCGGGCCTGCTGCTCGATGTACGCGGGGTCGGCGAACCGCTGCTGCTGCGCCTGCAGGCTCTTCACCTGGGCCGAGACGGACTGCTGCGTCGCCAGCAATTGATCGATCTGCCGTCGCTGCGCGATGTACTCCCGGACCGGATAGGCCAGGCTGAGCGCGATCGCACAGATCACCACCGCGAGCAGCGCCGCCCGGCCCGTCAGCCGTGTCGGGCGTGGCTGACGGGGCAGCGGGCGGCGCCGGGGCGGCTCTGTCATCAAGCCTGTTCCGCGAACCTCGGGTAGGCACCGGCGCCCGCGTATTCGGCCGCGTCGCCCAGTAGTTCCTCGATCCTCAGCAGCTGGTTGTACTTCGCCACACGTTCGCCGCGGGCCGGCGCCCCCGTCTTGATCTGGCCGCAGTTAGTTGCGACGGCCAGGTCGGAGATCGTGGTGTCGTCAGTCTCACCAGACCGGTGGCTGATGATGCAACTGAAGCTGGCTCGCTGCGCGGCGGACACCGCGTCCAGGGTCTCGGTGACCGTGCCGATCTGGTTCAGCTTGACCAGGAGCGCGTTGGCGGACTGCTCGGCGATACCCCGGCGAAGCCGCTCGGGGTTGGTCACGAACAGGTCGTCGCCGATGATCTGCACCCGGCGGCCGACCGCCGCGGTCAAGTCGCGCCACCCGGCCCAGTCCTCCTCGGAGAGCGGGTCTTCCAGCGAGACGATCGGGTAGGTCTCCAGCCATTCGCGGTAGATGTTGATCATCTCGCCGGATGTGCGGAACGCGCCTTCGAAGGCGTAGCCCTCTCCGCCGTGGAATTCGGTGGCGGCGGCGTCGATGGCCAGGGCAATGTCGCGTCCGGGGGTGAAGCCGGCCTTGCCGATCGCCTCGACGATCAGGTCCAGCGCGGCCCGGTTGTGTTCCAGGTCGGGAGCGAACCCGCCCTCGTCGCCGACCCCGGTGGACAGGCCGTGCTGCTTCAGGACGGACTTCAGGGCCTGGTAGGTCTCCGCCCCCCAGCGCAGCGCCTCTTCGTACGTCGGCGCGCCGATTGGCGTGATCATGAATTCCTGGATGTCGACACTGTTGTCCGCGTGCGCGCCGCCGTTCATGATGTTCATCATCGGCACCGGCAGTACGTGCGCGTTCGGCCCGCCCAGGTACCGGAACAGCGGCAGGCTGGCCGAATCCGCCGCCGCGCGAGCGACCGCGATGCTGACGCCGACGATCGCGTTCGCGCCGAGGCGGGACTTGTCCGGGGTCCGGTCCAGGTCGATCATGGCCTGGTCGACCAGCCGCTGGTCGTCGGCCTCGTGCCCGAGCAGTTCGGGCTGGATCTCATCGATGACGTTGGCCACGGCGCGGGTGACGCCCTTGCCGCCGAACTCATCACCGCCATCCCTGAGTTCGACCGCCTCGAAGGCACCGGTCGAGGCGCCGCTGGGCACTCCGGCGCGTCCTATTGTCCCGTCGTCCAGGGCGACCTCGACCTCAAGGGTCGGGTTTCCGCGGGAGTCCAGGATCTGCCTGGCATGGATTGCTTCGATGGAGGCCACCGGCCGGCTCCTCATGTTCTGTTCACGAGTTTGCTCATGTCATACCGGCCCAGGGCGGTTGCTGCCGGGACGGCATGCGCGGGGCCGGTCACGTTGTCCGCGTTCGAGCCTAGTGGAGCCGGACCGCCGTGCGCACCGGCCACGCCGGGTGGGCCGTCAGGCCGCGGGCATATCCTCCAGCAGCCGGTACCGCACGGCCAGCGAGGCTGCCTCCAGCCGGGAGTGCGCGCCGAGCTTCGTCAGCATCGACTGCACGTGCGTACGCACCGTGGCCGGTGAGACATCCAGCCTGGCCGCCATCTGGGCCGTGTCCAGCCCGTCGACCAGAAGCCGCAGGCACTGCCGTTCGCGGGTGGTCAGGTACCCGGCCAGCCGATGCACGCCGTCTTGCGGAGCGTTACGCCGACTGCCGGCGGCCTTGGGTACGTCGACGACCACCTCGCCGCGCTGAATCCGGCTGATCGCCTCGGTCAGCGCGGTGATGCCCCTGGTCTTGTGCAGGTAGCCCGAGGCCCCGGCCCTGAGCGCCTCCAGGACACCCTCGGCGAGCGGGTCGGCGCTGAGCACGAGGATCTTGGTGCCCGGGCTCGCGACGATGACCTGACGGATGACGCCCGGGCAGTCGTGGTGGCAGAAGTTACGGTCGATCAGGCAGACGTCGGGCCGCCGGCACGCCACGGCATCCATGATCTCCGGCAAGGTGCGGGCCACACTCACCGCAAAGTTGCGCTGCCCCAGCACGACCGACAGCGCGTCGAGAAACACTTGATGGTCGTCACCGATGACGACCGTCAGCGCAATGGCCCGGTCATCGGGAACCTGTGCCTGAGAACCGGACTGCTTATCCGAAGACACCGTCGTCCTCTTTCGAACTCCCACGCCTCACGCCATGTAGACGTCCCATGAGCCCGCGCGGAGTACAAAAATTACGAAAAAGGATGGTTTAATGTTGTATCACTCCCGACATGTAAGTCAGCCCGATACGCTGCGGTCAGCGCGGCCCTGAGGGCCGCTATCCCGTACCGCTCCCCCAGTTGGGCCTGGGCGCGGACGGCCATCCGCGCCGCCGCGGCCGGGGAGTTCAGCAGGTAGCCGACCGCTCTGGCCATCAGATCCGGCCGCCGCGGCGGGACCAGCAGACCCGTTTCCCCTGGCACCACGACATCAGCCACGGCGTTTACGGCCGTCGCGACCACGGGAACGCCGCACATCATCGCCTCGACAATGGCCGTGGGCAGTCCCTCGTACCGGCTGGGCAGGACGAAGACGTCAAAGGCCGGCAGGAGCCGGGGCACGTCCGCGCGGTCGCCGGGCAGCATGACCCGGACAGCGGGGTCGGCGGCCGCCAGTTGGCTCACCTGGCCAGCCAGTTCGCCGCCGCCCACCCACACCCCGACGACGCCCGGGCGGCTGAGCCGCCGGATTACCTCCACGAAATCTTCCGGGGCCTTCTGATAGGTCAGCCGGCCCACGGCGCCGATCACCGTCGCGCCGGCCGGCAGGCCCAAATCACGCCGGGCCCGCTCGCGGGCCGTCAGTTTATTCGCGGGCAAATCAGCCGCCGTCCACTCGCCCGCAGCCGGGTCATTCGCGGCGGCTTTTTCCGCCGCCGGAGCGGCCGTGAGCCCGGCATGTTCAGCTCCCGGCTGGCCGAAGCTCTCGACGGCCACACCGATCGTCCGGATCCGCTCGGGTGAAACCAGGCCGCGGCGCACCGCCTCGACGGCCACTCCCGTTCCCACGCACAGTGCCACATCAGTGATTCGCCCGAGCCGTCGTTCGATGGCGATATAGGCCGCCCGCCGGGCGGCCGGCTGGAACTCGTGGAACGGGAACCCGTGGTAGGTGTGGACGATACGCGGGACCGCCGCGCGGCGCGCGGCCAGGCGGCCCAGGGCTCCCGCCTTGGCGGTATGCGTATGCACGACGTCGAACCGCCCCTGGCGCAGCCGGATGGTCAGCCGGCGCAGGGCCACGATGTCGCAGACCGGATCGATGGGGGTGCGCAGGGCAGGCTCGACGGCGATGGTGAGTCCCGCGGCCCGCGCTTCGGCCAGCAGGCGGCCGCTGACCTGGCCGGTGATGATCGTCAGGCGGTAGCACCGCGGGTCCAGCGCCATCGCACCGCGCAGCGCGAGGATGCCCGCGCCGCCGTCCAGCCGGGTGATGAGCACGGCGACCCGCAACGGCCGGTCACGATCTCGGGCTGGCCCGGGGGCGCTCACGCCTGCCATTCCTGGGGCCGCAGGCCGGCCGCCCGGGCCACGCGAACCGCCTCCAGGCGGCTGTGCACATCCAGCTTCGCGAAAATGTTCCGGGTGTGCGTGCGGACCGTATCAGTGGAGATCATCAGCTCCTCGGCGATCTGCCCGCCGCGCTTGCCTTCCACCAGACCGCGCAGCACGTCCCGCTCGCGCGGGCTCAGCATGTCGAGCCCGTCGGCGTCTTCTTTGGCCCGGGTCACATCGGACCGCAGCGCCCGCAGGATTTCGCCCAGCATCTTCGGCGGGAACCAGGACTCGCCCCGGCACACCCCGCGCAGGACGGACTCGAGCTCCGCCGCGCCCTGCTTCTTGTCCACCCACGCGGCGACACCGGCACGGGCGGCGGCTATGGCGTGCGAGACATCGTGATCCGCGCTGAGCACCACGATCTTCGCTTGCGGCCGGGCCGCTATGAGCTTCCTGAGTACCTCTCCGGTGGCCGGGCCGAGTGGCTCGATCTCGATCGTGATCAGGTCGGGCCGCAGGCCGCCCACGATGTCGAGGAGGCTCGGATCGGTGGTGGAGCAGCGGCCGGCCACCCACATGTCCGGGGCTGCTGCCAGCCGCGACGCCAGCGCTTCGGTGACCATGAGGTGGTCATCGATCAGTAGCAGCCGGAGCGGATTCTTCGGCCGATCCTGCACAATCCGGATTACGTTGCCCTCATCGGACCGCATCTGAATCATCACCCACAAGAAGGCCAGATACGAGTTTCTCAATATTCGGGTCGGCGGCGAAAGTGCCCGCCGCCCCGATTATCGGCAGCGGCTGGGTAGCCGCCAGCTCCGGTGGCAGCGGCAAGAGCGGTTCCACCGGGACCGGGCTCAGCTGGCGGGCCGGGCTCTTCCAGCGGCCGTTCGATCTGGACCGGAAGGCGAGCGGGATGGCGTACAGCCCGAGGGCGGCGTCAAGGACCCGCATGACGGGGAAGAAACCGGCGAACAGCAGCATGGACGGCTTCCGTTCCAGCAGGGCCACGATCAGCGTGATGGCCAGGTCGGGCAGCGCCACGCCGAAGAAGATGACCGACAGCTTCATGTGCGCCGCGGTGAGCGTGTACACCGTGGCGAATCCCGGCCACGCCGCGGCACCGCCGTACAGGTCCGGCACGACCAGGATGAGCAGCAGCACCGGGAGAATCAGGAAGATCAGGCTGGACGTGACCAGCTCCAGCAGCAGCAGCGAGAGCATGGCGCTGAAAAGGTTCGCGCGGAGCCGGTGGCGGCGCACGGTCTGCCAGAAACCAAGGGCCCACCGCCGGGTCTGTTTTATGTAATCGCGGAAATTGTCCGGGTCCTGGGTGACGGCAACCGCGGAGAGGCTGAAGGCGACCTTGCCGAGCCGTTTCTGGTAAACCTCGAAGGTCATGTTGAAATCCTCGATGACCAGCCCCGGCGGGTTCATATCGATATGCGGCAGGACACTGGTCCGGTAGAGGCTGGCAAAGCCGGGCACGATATGGGTCGCGTTGAAGCGGCGCCAGGTCTGGCCGAACTTCAGCACCCGCTGGCCGATGGAGTAAATGCGGCGGCGGTGCCCCACGAGGAGCTGGCCGGCGAGCGACAGCGCCCGGTCGGCCGCCGTCCGGACGCAGCCGGCGACGGCGACCACCTCAGGGTCGTCGAAAAGTGGCAGAGCAGCCGCGAAATAACCCGGCTCCACGCGGGTGTCCGCGTCAAGCAGCATGACCACGGCAAAGCGCTCGACCAGGCGGAACCGGGCGATGGCGTCCTGCAGGGCACCGGCCTTGCCCATGTTGTGCTTTGTCTGGTACACCTTGGCGCCGGCCGACCGGGCGATCGCCACGGTGTTGTCCGTTGAGCCGTCCGACACCACGTGGACGTTCCACATCGGGATGAGCTCCGTGATAGCCGCGAGGCTCTCCGCGATGACCTCCGCCTCGTTGTGCGCCGGAATGAGAACTGCGACATCTCCCACCGTGAGCCCGCGCCGCTCCGGGCGCCCCAGAGCGTCGCGGGAGCGGCCGTTCCCCGGGCCCGGGGATATCCCCGGGTACTCGGCATCGATGTAGCCGACCTCCCGGATGCCGGAGAAACGGCGCGCGAAACGCCGGCGCGCCAGGCGCGCCGCCCCCGTATCCAGCAGCCGGCAGAGACCGACCGTGCCCCAGAGGGCGAAATTCACGCCGAAGACGAGGACGGCCATCGACCACCAGGGCATCATGGGCTCCCCGTGGGGCTGGCGGCCGGCCGACCGCCGGATGATGCGAGGGAGCGATGCAGCTGCGGCCAGGTCCCGGGCGCCTCGTCGCCGTACATCCACAGGAACATCCCGCCCAGGCCCATCTGCCGGGCCAGCGCGAACTTCGCGGCCAAACTGCGCGGGTTCTCGAACCAGACCTCGTGGCTGCGCCCGGATGAATCGGTATACCGGAACCAGGGCGACTGGCTGGCCGTGTCGTACTGCACGGTGGCCCCGTACTGAGCCGCCAGCTGACCTGCCTGCTGCATGGTGAGGTTGGCGGCGCGGTCGCCGGCCCAGTCGTATCCGTACAGCGGTATCCCCAGCACGAGCCGGGCGGCCGGGATCTGCGTCCGCGCGTAGCTGATGACCGAGCGGACCCAGCCGATAGGCGCGATCGGGCCGGGCGCCGAGGTGTTCCAGTGGTAGTCGTACGCCATCAGCCGAACCTGGTCAGCAGCGCGGCCGATCGCGGCGTAATCCTGGGCAAAGTTCTGCCCGCCGTACCCGGCGTCGGAGGTCTTCGCGAACACCGCGACGGAGAGGATCTTGCCGTGCGCATGCAGCGCGGCCGCGAGCCGGGTGATGAACATGCTGAAGGCCTGCCGGTCACCGGCGTGCAGGCCCTCGTAGTCGATATCGATCCCGGCGTAGTTCTCCCGATCGGCCAGGCTGACGATGGCGGCGATGTGACGGCTCATCAGCGCCGGGTTGTGCAGGATGCGAGCCACCGGCGGGTAGGACCAGCTGCCGTCGGTCATGTTCGCGATGGTCGGCACGATGGGCAGGCCCGCCGCTCTCAGCCGGCCGATGCCGGCCGTCACCTGCGACTGGTCCGGCGGGTACTGGACATCGATCTGGCCGCTCGCGGACAGCCCGTAGATGAACGGCGAGGCCTCGCTGAAGTCCTGGCGGTTGGCCAGCACGGTGGCGGTGCCGTCGCCGAAACTCCAGTAGGGCAGGGACGCCACCGTGGTCCCCATCCGGGCTGGCGCAGCGGAACCAGCGAACAGGGCGACGGCGGCAACCGCGGCGGCGCACAGTGCCGCTGCGGTCAGCCACACCCACCGGCGCCGGGGCCGCCGGCGCCGGCGGCCCCGGCGCCCGGCCGGGGACAGACCCGCGGCGGCGTGGGCGCCCCCGCGGGTCACGCGTGCCGGTACGTCGATGCGCATAGCGCTCCGCCCATCGTCAGGATCCGGTGGCCGCCGTGCGCGCGACCACCGGCACCGGGGACGCGACGGCGTCCCCGCCGCGATTGGCCTGCTCGTCGATGACCGCGCGGAGTATGTCGTCCAGCGTGCGGGTGGCCTTGAAGCCGACGAGATCTCCCGCCAGAGCGCAGTCGGGCACCCGCCGCATCAGGTCCTCGTAGCCGGACCCCAGTACTTCCAGGTACGACAGCCGCTTGATCTCGCTGGCCGATCCGGTGAGCCGGATGACGCGACGGGCCAGTTCGCCGATGGAAACCTGCTCGCTGCTGCCCAGGTTCACCGCCCGGCCGCACGCCTGGTCCGTCTCGATGAGCGTGGTGAGAGCGGGTATCACGTCGTGCACGTGGCAGAAGCAGCGCACCTGCTCACCGGTGCCGAAGACGGTCAGCGGCTCCCCCGCCAGCGCCTGCCGGACAAACCGGGGGATCACCATGCCGTACCGCCCGGTCTGCCGCGGTCCCACGGTGTTGAAGAGCCGGGCGATCACGGCCCACAGGCCGCGTTCCCGGACGTAGGCGTCGAGCAGGCTCTCATCGATGGCCTTGGCCTCGGCGTAGCTCCACCGCGACCGCAGCGGTGAGCCGACGATCCGATCGTCGTCCTCGCGCAGACCGACCTTGTCGTTCTTGCCGTAGATCTCACTGGTGGAGGCGACCAGGATCCGGGCGCTGTTGCGGTGCGCGGCCTCCACCACGTTCTCGGTGCCGTGAATGTTGGTGCGCAGGCTCTCCAGCGTCCGGTCCCGGATCACGAACGAGCCGACGGCCGCCGCGAAATGGAACACCCGGTCCGCGCCCGTGGTCAGCTCGTCCACCAGGTCCCGGTCCAGAATCGAGCCTTCCACCAAGCGGAAGCCGGGATGACCGGCCACCGTGGTCAGGTTCTCGAGGCGGCCTGTGCTCAGGTCGTCCAGGCCGACGACCTCGTGACCCGCATTGAGCAATGCGGCCGTCAGATGAGAACCGATGAATCCGGCTGCCCCGGTAACGAACGACTTCACTGCGCACCCACCTTCTGTGAGCCCGGGGATGTTTCGCTCCCGGCGCCTGGTGTGCCGCGGGGGCCTGCCTCCGCGGGTGTTTCCTGGTGCGGGGCGGAGGGCACCGCGCTGGCCGTGGTCTCCGGGTGGCCGCTGGCGGGCGGGGCCGTCAGGGGCCGGCGCCGGAGCCGCCGGGACGCGGCCCCGGCCAGCCGCTCGTAGAGGTCGTCGATCCGGCCGGTCACGGCCGCTATGCCGTATTCCGCCTCGATGGCCGGCACCGGCAGTCGCTCACGGCGCCCGGCCGATATCTCGGCGGCCAGCGCCGCCCGTATCCCGTCGGCGGTGCCCGGCACCGGCAGAGCCCGGCCATCCACGTCGATGCCGGCCAGCGCGGGGCAGGTGGTGTAGAGCGCCGGCGCGCCGTTGGCCAGCGCTTCCAGCACGGACAGCCCGAACGTCTCCTGCGCTGACGAGGCGACGAACAGGTCCAGGGCCGACAGCATCGCGGCCACATCGTGCCGCTCACCGGTGAAGACCACCCGGTCGCTGACACCGTGGGCCGCCGCCACCGCGGCAAGATGCTGGTGCTCGTCGCCCTTGCCGACGATCATCAGCTTCGTCGTGCCGTTCAGCAGCGGCGCCGCCGCCTCGATCACGAGATCGAAGCGCTTGTTGGCGTCCAGCCGGCCCAGGACCCCGATGACGTAGTCAGCGGACCCGATGCCGTGCTCGGCCCGGACACGCTCCCTGGCCGCCTGGTCGAAGGCCACCCGGCCCAGATCCACACCGTTGGGGATGACCGTCACCCGGCGCGGGCTCACGCCCCAGCCGACCAGCCGGTCCCGTACCGTCGGGGAGACGGCGATCGTTCCCGCGGACAGCCGCTCGGTGGCCAGGTACAGGGCACGCACGCCCCGGGTCATCGGGCGGCGCTCCAGGTGGGTCTCGCCGATGGAATGCTCGGTGCTCAGCACGACCGGGGTACCGGCCAGCCAGGCCGCGGGCCGGGCGTAGATCTGCGAGCGGTAGAGGTGGCTGTGCACCACGTCATATCCGCCGTTGCGGATCAGGCGGTAGAGCCGGGCCAGCGCGGACACTTCGGTGTTGCGCGTCATGCCGAGATCGCGCACCAGCGTGCCGTCGGCGCGGATCATGTCCGCGACCGGCCCCGGGTTGTAGAGGGTGATCACGTCGGCGTCATGCCGGGTGTGCTGGAGGATCGAGCGCAGCTGCAGCTCCGCGCCACCCACGTTCAGCCCGGTGATGACATGGAGGACTTTCATGAGCGGTCTCCCTGGAGTGAGGCGGGCCGCCACGGAAGGGGGGTGGCCGGTGGTTCTGCCGGGCTGAGAGGCGCGCTCGGCCTGCCGGTGACGTGGCGGGGCACCGCGCCGGCCAGCAGCCCGGTGACAGTCCGGGCGATGACGACGAGGTCGAGCCAGATCGACCAGTTCTCGATGTAGGCGTTGTCGAACCGGGCCCGCTCGCGGATCGAGGTGTCACCGTTCAGCCCGTGCACCTGAGCCCAGCCGGTCAGGCCCGCTGTCATCCGCTGGCGGCTGGCGTAACCGGGTATGTCCTGCGCGAAGCACCGAGCGAAATATGGCCGCTCCGGCCGCGGCCCGACCAGTGACATCTGGCCGAGCGCGACGTTGGCCAGCTGAGGCAGCTCATCGAGATGTGTGCTGCGGAGGAACCGCCCGAAGGCGGTGCACCGCTGCAGCGGAACGGTCCAGCAGGTGTCGGGGTTGCCGGGGTCGTCCAGCGTCCGGAGCTTGAGGATCTCGGCCTGCCGCCCGGTACCGGTGACCCGCACCTGCCGGAACAGCGCAGGCCGGCGCAACTGGCACCGGGTCACCGCCGCGAACAGGACGATCAGCGGGGCGAGCAGCACGAGCAGCGTCAGCGACACCGCGATGTCGAATACCCGTTTCACGAGCCGGGTACCGGCGCCGGTACGGCGCACCGGGATCAGCGGAACGCCCCAGATCTCGTCGAGGACGCTGCGGGGCACGGCGCTGCCGAGCTCCGGCAGCCTGGGCACGACGCAGATGTCAGCGCCCAGTTCCCGGGCCTGCCGCAGCGCGGTCAGCAGGGCGGCGTCCCCGTCGGCCGCTGACGTCACGATGACCCGCCGGACCCCATGCCGGCGGACGATCCCGGGCAGGTCGGCGGCGGGCCCAAGCACCGGCACTGGCACCGGCCCGCCAGGACCAGCCTGCTGCTCAGCCGCGAAACCGGCCAGCCGCAGGCCGAGTTCGGCGTGGCCGCGGATGAGGCCGGCGAGCTCGGTGGCCATCGACCCGGTGCCGACGATCACCGCCGCCTCGGACAGCGCGCCCCGGCGGTGCGCCGCCCGCAGGATCTGGTAGGCGGCCGCGCGACCGCAGCCGATCGCGATGGCGGACAGCAACGCCAGGCGGACCGCCGCCCCCGCAGGGATCGACCGGAGCAGGCCCAGCGCGGGCAGGGCCGCGGCTACGGCGATCCGGCCTGCCTGGTCGGAGACGCGAGGGGTGATCTTCAGCCGGTGCTGCTGGCTGGCCGCCAGCACCGCCAGAACCGTCACGGCGTAGCCGGCCGACGGTCCCCCGGCCGTACGGCTGAGCGCGATCGCCGCTCCGAGCGCGAGCAGATCCGACAGCGGCAGGGCTCCGCTCGCCGCCAGCCGCAGCGAAGCAGCCCCAGGGGAGTGGGACAAGGCGGGCTGGGACAAGGCGGACGGACTGCTGCGCCCGGTTCCTGTCCCCAGCCGGCGCCCGCCGTCCCGGACGGTGGCGGGTGGTTCCGCCCTGAAGGGCAACGGTATCGGTACCGTATCCGCGTCTGCGGGACCGTACCGCGGCAGGACATGCGAAATTGCCATCAGGCTGCCTTCACCCGGGCCGTGCGCTGAGGGACGGCAGCCCGGGTCAGCTTCGCCGCGAGCGTCCGCGCCGCGTGGTCCGAGCCGAAAACGAATCGCATGACCGGCCCCATCGTCGGAGCCACGGCCGGGCCGGCAAAATAGAGGCCGGATACGGACGACTGATAGTCCCGGTCCACCGCCGGCGTTCCGGCCACGGTCCGGATCTCATCCCGCAGGCCATCGCCGAGGAAGGCAAGACGTTGCACATCCGCGCGGTATCCGGTGGCAGCGATGACATGATCGGCGGCCACCTCCTGGTCACCGCCCGGTCCGCTGAGGCCGAGCTCGATACCAGCGGGATTGGGCCGCGCCGAGTGCAGGTTCAGCCCAGTGAGGATGGGAAATTCGCCCTCCACCCGGCCGCGGAGCCAGCTCGCCCCGGCTGGCCCGAGCGCGGTCCGGGCCCGGTACACGCGGGTGGCTTCCGGCAGGTGCCGGAAGAGGCCAGGGTGGTCGGAGTAGAACCAGGTGCCCCAGCCCGAGCCGAGGCCCGCCTCCGGTTCCCGCAGCCGCCTGAGCAGCGGACGATCGGGATCGAGCGGGACCCCGTTCCAGGCCACCCGTGGCTTGCGCATGACGATCCGGACATCGGCTCCCTGCTCGTGCAGCAGGGCCGCCGACTCGAGCGCGGACTGTCCGGCGCCGAGGATGATGACACTCCGGCCCCGCCATACCGCCAGGTCGGTGTGCTGGCTGCTGTGGGTGCAGAGCTCTTCCGGCAGGCCGGCCAGCTCCGGGGGCACGAACGGGAAGTGCTCGATCCCGGCGGCGACCACGACCTGGTTGGCGGAGACCGCCTCGCCGGTGGCCAGCTCCAGCTGGTAGCCGGGGCCCCGCCGGGTGACGGCGGTCACGAGCGTCTGCTCCAGGTCGGGCAGCAGTTCGGCCTGGAACCACTCGCCGTACGCCACGAACGTGTCCAGCGGCACCGGCAGCCCGTAGCTGGCGTAAGGACGCCCGGTGGCAGCGCAGAACGCCCCGAGCGTATGCGTGCCCCGCGGATCGGACAGGTTGGACGCGAATCCCTGGGATTTAAGGAACATGCCCTGTGGCATGGCCGTCCGCCACGGGTTCATGAGCTGGCCGAACTGCCGGAAGCTCACTCCCGCGGCCCGTAGGTGAGCCGCGAGTGACAGCCCGTAGGGCCCGGCTCCGATGATCGCTACCTCGACGTCGTTCATACTGATTCCCCCCTTGTCGCGGGCACGGCTCCGGCCGTGCCCCTTGCATGTGGTGAGTGGCCGGCAGCGGGAAGTTCGGGGCGCGCGGCTTGTGCCGCGGGATTCGCCAGGTGGCCGTGCGCCCGGCCGGCCCGGTAACGCGGCTGCGCGCCGGGCGCACGGGAAGGCCCAGGCCGGCGGAAGCGCCGGGTGATACCCCGGGCCGCCATCCGCGCGCACATCAATCCGAACGGGCGCAGATCATCGGCCGCGAACCAGGCGAACTCGTTGACCGGGCGCAGCGAAGCCAGCCAGGAACCGGCCCGCAGCTCGCCATCCCGCCAGTAGCGGAACGCGGCGATCGGGTCGTAGTTCTCGGCGAGGAAGCGCCGGTCGTCCAGTTGGGTGCCCTCGGGTATGGCCTGGCCGGTGAGGTCCAGATACGCCGCCACCACGACGTCCACACCGGCCGCATTCCGGAAGAGCCGGAACTGCGCGCCCAGGCGCGGATTGAAATCCAGCAGCTTGTACCGGCCGTCCCGGGCGTCCCGGCGCAGATCGAGGTCGACCAGGCCGGCGTAGGAAAGCTCAGCGAGCAGGACGGTCACCTGGGTGCGGAGCTCATCATTGGCCATCGCGCAGCCGAGGCTGGTCAGACCGGCGTGCGCCGGGTAAGAACGGAGCTTGATGCCCGTAAAGGCCGGGCGGCACTCCGAGTTGACGTCGCAGTATCCGTGGAAGAACCAGTCGCCCGGACTGGCCGCGGGAATGAACTCCTGCAGCATGAGGCCGGCGCCAGCCGCTTCGCAGGCGTGCCACAAACTGGCCAGGTCGCCGCCGGAGTGGATGACGGACGTGCTGCGGAGCCCGGCATTGGACGTCCTCCACGGGACGGAGAGCTTGGCGATGACGGGATAGCCGGCGCCGGCGGCAAAGTCACGGGCCTCGGCCAGGGAGGCGGGCATCATCACCGACGGGCAGGGGACGCCGGCCTCCCGGCACAGCTCGTGCATCGAGAACTTGCCCGCCACCTGGCGGGGCAGCCCGGCCGGCGGCGCCGGGAACAGGAACGCCTGCCGCAGCGGGCCGCCGTACTCGGCCAGGAAGATGGCCCCGGCGTCGTCGGTCGGAATGAGCACGGCCTGCTGGCCGATTAGCTCCGCCAGCGTGAGCAGCCCGGCGAGGGTGCGTTCCACGTCTTCCGCGTCCGGCTGCCAGATCCACCGGCCGCGGAGGTAGCGCGAGCTTGCCGCGGGAGCCCAGGGTCCCTCGTGTACCCCGTAGACGGGGACGCCGAGCCGCCCGAGGCTCCGGATCGCGCCGAGACCGCCGTGGTGCATGACGTTCTGGTCGAACTTGAGAATGACCGCCGGTGTGGTGGTGTCCAGGCCGGCCGTTGACAACGTCGTCATTTCTGCCGCCTAGACCACTGCGCGGTGCGGCACGCTGTCGAACTGGTAGGTGCCGTCGAGTACCCGGGGACAGCGGCCCACCCACGCGTAGTCCACGCCCGGGTGCAGCGTGTGGATGATGGCGAGGTCGTAGGCGGCGCCGTCCGGGGCCGGCACGCTGGCCACCGTCTGCCCGTCTTCCAGCCGCACCACCGGTACCAGCGGGTCGTGGTAGGAGACCGCTACGCCCCGGCTGCGGAGGCCGGCCATCAGCGGCAGGGCGGGGGACTCGCGCAGGTCCTGGACGCCTGCCTTGTAGGCGACGCCGACCACAATCACCCTGGCCCCGGCGACGGTCACGCCGCCCGCGGTGAGCAGTTCGGCGGCGCGGTCAGCCACCCGGTGCGGGCGCTCGGCGATCGACCGCATGGCCTGCTTGATGAGCGGCGCCGGGCGCTGCCTGCTGTCCAGCTGCCAGAGCAGATAGTGCGGGTCGCAGGGGATGCAGTGACCGCCGACACCGGGGCCGGGGAACGCGCCGAGGAAACCGTAGGGCTTCGTGCCCGCGGCCAGCGTCACCTCGATCGGGTCCAGCCCCAGGGCGCCGCACGCGTCCGCGAACTCGTTGGCCAGGGCGAGCGATACCGCGCGGAAGATGTTCTCGTACAGCTTCGTCGCCTCGGCGGCGTCCGCGGAGCTGACCAGGTATACGACGTCGGTGAGCTGGCTGATCACCCGGGCCGCGCGTTCCGCGCACGTGCCGGTGGCGCCGCCGACCACCCGCGGGGTATCGCGCTGCAGATGATCTGGGTTACCGGGGTCGATGCGCTCGGGGCTGAAGGCCACGTACACGTCGGTGCCCGCGCGGAGGCCCCTGGCCGCCAGGGGCTCGGTGAGCAGCTCCCGTGTCGTGCCGACGTAGGTGGTGGAGGTCAGGATGATCGTCTGACCGGGCCGGGCCTGGTCCACGACGGCGGCGCAGGCCCCGCGCAGCGCGGCCAGGTCGGGCTGATGATCACCATCGACCGGCGTGGGCACGCAGATGATGACCGCGTCGGCCTCGGCGATCGCGGCTACTTTGCTGGTCAGCTCGAGCGATCCATCCGCCAGGGCGGCCTCGAGACGCGGCCGGTCGGTGTCGGCAAGGTCCGCTTCGCGAGCGGCGATGGCCGCCAGCCGGTCCTCGCTGATGTCCATTCCGATGATGCGGGGGCAACGGCCGTGCAGCGCCAGGGCGGTCGGCAGCCCCACGTAACCGAGGCCCACAATCGCGGCCGACCACGCAGCGGCCGGGTCTGCGCCGGGCGAGCCCGGCCCTCCCTGGAAAAGTGCGAGCTTGTGGTGAAGCTGATACTCGCGGCCGTTCACGGCAAGCGAGAGCTGACTTTCAGGCACGACGGCACTTACCCCCACGGACTTCTTGCTCCGGATTAGAGCGGATTTACGGGATCCGTAACAACGATGTCTCAAAACTGTCCCAAATACCCTGGACGGTCTGTTACGCCAATATGGGTAACTTGATTACGTCAACTGCTGTATTCCGATGGGGGGATCATCCGGCCGGTTCCGGCCGCCGGAGGCGGTGATCCGGCTCAGGCGGGCCGCGCCCGGGCCCCGGTAGTCCCAGGCCAGCCAGTGCCGGGCGCCCTTGGCCCACAGTCGCAGCGACCCATCGGCCTCTCCGACGTAGACCCGGGGCAGCGCGTGCGGGCCCGTACTGGCCGAGCGCCAGATGGCGCAGCCGTAGGAGTAGCCGGCCTGCTGGACGGCGGTTACGGACGACGCGTCGATGTGCCCGTATGGGTAGCAAAACCCGGTAACGTCCCGGCCAGTCATCTCCGTCAAGATGGCGCGGCTCTCCGCCGCCTCGGCCGCCAGGACCGCCTCAGCCAAGCCGGGCAGGGATATATGCCGCAAACCGTGTGAGCCGATCTCGATTCCCGCGTCTGCGGCCTTCCGTACCTGGTCAGCCGACATCAGCGGCTTACGCGGACCCAGGGCGTCCCAGTCGTTCAGGCCGCCCAGCCGCCCGGCAATGGGGAACACCGTCCCCCCGAAGCCGTACCGGGCCAGGACCGGCAGTGCATATTCGATGAAGTCGGCGTAACCGTCGTCGAAGGTGAGGCCGATGAGCTCACGCCCGGCTCCGTGCCGGGACGCCGCCATCAGCTCGCCGACCGACACCCCGCGCAGGCCCCTGCGGCGCAGCCAGCGCATCTGCCGGTCGAACCGTTCCGGGGTCACGGTCACCAGGTACGGATCCTCGTCGTGGGGGCTCACCGAGTGGAACATCGCGATGGCGGGCATCCCGCCCGGCGGCAGGGTGCCGGGAAGGGCTTCGGCGGCCAGGTCTCCCGCGTCCACGGGCCGACCGTCTTTTTTCGCCCTGTTAACCACGTACTCGCCCCTTTTCCCGGCTTACCGGGAAACCTTAAGGACCGGGCGGCCGGAATGGCTCCCACAATCGGATGGTCCTCGCTACCTCATTCGCAGGGGTCAGGGCCGGGACGGTCGGGCTCGTTACTGTCCACGCTGGTCAGCGGGCCCACGATGAGCTGATGCGAGGGCGGGTCACCCATCCATTGCCTCCCCGGGATGCGGCGGCCGGCCTGTCCGGCAGGCTCGCCGCCGGCCGGCGGACCTCCGGCCCCGGCAGGCGGGCCGGATAGGGTAAGCCCGGCCGTGCTGGCCGCCCTGGGCCGCCATAGCTTCCAGCAGATGAACGGGGCACCGATGAGCAGCCCGATGATGATGAAGGTAAGCGTCTTCATCTGGTCCGGCGGGGCCGTGGCCAGACTGTAGCCGGTGGTTGTGACCTGGCCGGTGCGGCCAACCGCCAGGCCGAAGCTGATCGCGGTCGCGCCGGGCGGCGCGGGCGGCGTCGTCCACGAGACGCGTTTCCACGAAGCTGAGGCCGGGAAACTGACGCCGGTACTCCAGTAGGTCCACACCCCGATCCGATTCCGGTAGTACAGGTCGAATTGGGTGGGGGCCGTCGATCTGTACCAGGCGCCGACGGCATAGCGGTGCCCGGCCGTGACGGACGGCGCGCACTCGCCCAGGTCCGTTTCCTGCAGCAGCTTGGCGTCGCCCGAATGTGCGCTGCTCAGGCTGACCGTCTCGGTAGCTGAGCCGCCGGGGCCACCGCTCGGGTGATAGCTAAAACTGGCCCGGTTGTCGCCATAATCGGCGGGCTGGAAACACGCAGGCGAGCCGCCGGGCGCGTCCGCCAGGTTAGCGTTGGCTACCCCGGTACCGCCGATCCGGGACGGGGCCGGGCCAGCCACGGCGGGCTTGACCGGGCCCCCGATAACCTGGTGGACCGTCCTGACCTTCAGCCCGGAGCCAAGCTGGCCGTGCACCCAGGCCAGGACCTGCCCGAGCTGAGCGCTGGTTATGCCGTACGTGCAGTATCCCGGGCAGATGTCGTGGATGAGGAAGACGATCCAGCCGCCGCCGTGCTGCTGTGCCGTCTGCACGATCGACTCGAAGGTGGCCGGAGTCCAGTGCAGCGTCGACGTGTTCACCTCGACGGGCGCCCGGACCAGGAGGGGATTGCGCGGCGGGACGGTCTCCGCGTAGAGGCCGCAGCGCAGGCACACACCGGCCCCCGCGACCTGGCCGGCCCCCAGCCCGCTGTTGTAACCGCAGCGGCTGACCAGCGATTCGACGCTCGGCTGGGCCACCGTGAACGGGTAGGCGAAGTCAGTGGCCGGGAAGCCCCACCGGAGCAGATTGACCCGGTCGTCGCAAATCTCCCGCGCCGCCTCGGCGGTGGGCAGGCCGGCGTCCAGCGAAATGTGGGAGACGGTCAGGCCGCCGATCTCGTTCCCGGCCGCGGCGATCTTCCGGATGTCCGGCAGCGTCAGGTACTGGGACGTGGCGCAGTTCGTGGTCTTGCTGGGGAAGCACACCAGGCCCGAGGGGATGTAGTAGGTGGCGTGCATCCCGTATTGCTGGAACAGGCTCAGGGTGCTCATCTGGCTGGCGTTTCCGCCGCCCCAGGCGAACGTGACCACGGTCGGCGAGACCGGCGCCGGGACCGTACCGGCGCCCGGAGCGCCAGTGCCCGCCGGAGTGCCAGTGCCCGCCGACGGGGCAGCCGGGGACGCTGGGCTGCCGGGCGAGCCGGCGACCGTGGCGGCCCCGGCCAGGCCACCGCCGGCCAGGGTAGCGAACACCGCCATGAACAGGAGGACCAGCATGGCCCCGGTGGCGCGAAATGCCCGCATCGGCTTATCACCCGTCAGTGGGCGCCTGCCCGTCCACCCGTTACGGGCGGGAATGACGCCTTTACGTAGGTGACGCCCGGCACTCGCCGCGGGTTTACCCGCTCATCGGCCCCCGGCTTGCCCAGCGGCTCTGATCACCGGCCGCCGGCTTGGGCCTGTTCCCAGCCCCGGACCCGTTCGGTGTACCGCCGGGCGGCGGCACGCAGCTCCGTCTCCGGGTCCAGGCCGTCTGCCCTGGCCGCGGCGACCAGGGCAAACAGGCGGTCCCCGAGCTCAGCGCCGGGGTCACCGTCGCCGCTGGTGGCCTGGGCCAGCTGCGGCGGGACATCGGCCCGGGCCGCCCGGCGCTGGAGCTGCGCGGCCAAAGCCAGGGCAGGCTGCCCGAACGGCACCCCGTCGAGCGCCGAGGCGGGTGCGTCACCGGGCGCGGCCTTTTCGGCGCGTTCCGCCTTCTTGATCGCGTCCCAGTTCTGCTTTACCTCGTCGGCACCGGAGACGACGACATCGGCGAAGACATGCGGGTGCCTGCGCACGAGCTTCGCCACGATGCCGTCCGCGATGTCGTCGATGGTGTAGCCCGTGCCATCGTCCCGTTCGGAGGCGACCTCGGCGTGGAAGATGACCTGCATCAGGACATCTCCGAGTTCCTCCCGCAAGGCACGCTGATCGCCCTTCTCCAGGGCCTCCAGCGCCTCGTAGGGCTCCTCCAGCAGATGGGGCGCCAGCGACTCGTGGGTCTGCTTGGCGTCCCAGGGGCACTCGGAGCGCAGGATCTCCATGGTGGCCACGAGGTCCAGCAGCCGGGCCCCGGGCAGGTCGGCGGAGCCGTGCAGCAGCACGGTGGCCGGTTCGCCGGCGTCTTTCCCGGCGTCCAGCTTGTGCAGCTCGGCCAGCAGGTCACTCTCGTCCTCGATGGTCCCGGCGCCGAGGGCGGTCCGGGCGGGGCCGCCGGCCAGCCAGACTACGGGCCCATCCACCTGGGCCGCCGCGGCGAGGGTCTGCGCCAGCGTCGCCGCCGGGGCACGGGCCGCTTCCGCGAGAATCTCGCAGCTGACCCCGGCGTCCGCGAGCGCGGGCAACTGTGGATGATCAGGGCTGCCGCACAGCACGCGGGCCGCGCCGCGCAGCGCGTCCCAGGCACCCGCGGTCAGCAGCCCCGGCGCGACTCTCGGGCTTGTCACCAGGACAATCAGCACGACGGCGATAGCCCCGAGGTCGAGGCCTTGGATACTGGCCCCTCGGCGCGCGACAGCACGTCGGGCGTGGCCACCACCGAATCCTGGGTGTAGTTCATCGCGCCGTACTGCGGGTTGACGTGCACCGTCTCGCTCTTATAGACGTGGCATTCGGCCGTGCTGAACTGCTGGGTGATCGCCGTTACGGCCGTATTGCTGGTCGGCAGCTTGCCGCCGTTGCGCTGCTCGGCGTAGCTGATCTCGATGGCCTGGTAGCGGCCCAGCTCGGTGAGCAGATCCGGCGGCAGGCCGTTGGCGACGGCGAGCTCGTCAAGGGTCACGTTGCTGATCCCCTGCTGCTGCGCCTGTGCGGCGGCCTGCTGGTAGATGTCCGCGAGCGCCTGCTGGATCTGACCGCCGTTCACCGCGATGTGCTCGCTAGTGGCCAGGTCCTCCCGGATCTGGAACCTGATCAGCCAGCTCAGCACATCCTTGGGCATTTGCGCCGCGGTGAGCTGCACCACGGCGGAATACGGCTTGGCCGCCTGGGCCAGTACAGAGGTTTCGCTATCGAGCTGCGAGGTGGTGATCCGGCGGCTGCCCACGGTCGCCGCGGCGCCCATCTGGACCGGGGCGCACCCGGCGATCAGGCCGCCGAAGGCAGCGGCGACGACGGCAGCCTTGACCGCGGTCGCGGCCCTGATCGGTGTGCGGCGCACAGCGATGTCCCTTCTCACGCCTTCTGGTCGTTCACCCGGACCGGCTCACCGAATACAGCGTCGATGAGCGCGGCACACCAGGCGAGCATGTCCCGGTCCCGCAGGGGCTGACCGCCGATGGCAGTCTGCGACCCGCCGGCCACGGGCCGGCCCCGCGAGGCTCCCGGCGCGGCCGCGGACGCCGACGACCCGGGTACCGCCTTCGGTACCGGCACCAGCATCGTACGCACTGCCGGCTTGAGCAGTGTCCGGGGGTACAGCCGCTGGACCCGGACCTGACGGGAATCGGGCAGTTCCACCGGTGCGAACCGGACGTGGTTGCCCTGGAGCGTGATGTCGGTCAGGCCGGCCCGGCGGGCCTGGGCCCGCAGCCGCGCGACCTCCAGCAGGTTGAGGACGGGCTCCGGCGGCTCACCGTACCGGTCCGTCAGCTCGTCCCGGACCCCTGCGACGTCACCGTCGGAGTCAATGGCGGCGATCTGCGTGTACGCCTCCAGCCGGAGCCGCTCGCCGGGCAGGTAGTCGTGCGGGATGTGCGCGTTGACCGGCAGCTCGACTCGCACCTCGGGGCGATCCGCCGGGCCCTCGCCCTTGAGCTCGCTGACGGCCTCGCCGATCATCCGGATGTACAGGTCGAAGCCGACACCCGCGATGTGCCCGGACTGCTCGCCGCCGAGCAGGTTGCCCGCGCCGCGGATCTCCAGGTCCTTGAGGGCCACGTACATGCCGGCCCCGATCTCCGTGTGCTGCGCCACGGTCGCCAGCCGCTCGTGCGCGGTCTCGGTCAGCGTGCGCTCGGGCGGGTAGAGGAAGTAAGCGTAGGCGCGCTCCCGGCCGCGCCCGACCCGGCCGCGCAGCTGGTGCAGCTGGGACAGGCCGTAGGTGTCGGCCCGGTCCACGATCAGGGTGTTGGCGTTGGGGATGTCCAGGCCGGATTCGACGATCGTCGTCGCGACCAGGACGTCGTATTTGCCGTCCCAGAAATCGACCATGATGCCCTCGAGCGTGTGCTCGTTCATCTGGCCGTGCGCGACCGCGACCCTGGCCTCCGGGATCAGCTCGGAGATCCGCGCGGCCACCTTGCCGATCGAGGACACCCGGTTGTGCACGAAGAAAACCTGACCGTCCCGGAGCATTTCCCGCCGGACCGCCGCCGCGATCTGCCGCTCGTCGTAGGGGCCGACGAACGTCAGCACCGGGTGGCGCTCCTCCGGCGGCGTCAGGATCGTCGACATCTGCCGGATTCCCGCCACCCCCATTTCCAGGGTGCGCGGGATCGGCGTGGCCGACATCGCCAGCACGTCCACCTCGGTCCGCAGCCGCTTCAGGTACTCCTTGTGCTCGACCCCGAACCGCTGCTCCTCGTCGACGATCACGAGGCCGAGGCGGTTGAACCGGGTTTCCGGCGACAGCAGCTTGTGCGTGCCGATAACCACGTCGACGGTCCCGTCGGCCAGGCCGCGCAGGGTTTCCGTCGTCTCCGCCGCAGTCTGAAACCGGGACAGCGCCCGGACCTGCACCGGGAACGGCGCATACCGCTCGCTGAACGTCGAGAAATGCTGCTGGACCAGCAGCGTGGTCGGCACCAGCACCGCGACCTGCATGCCGTCCTGAACGGCCTTGAACGCGGCCCGCACCGCGATCTCGGTCTTCCCGTAGCCGACGTCGCCGCAGATCAGCCGGTCCATCGGCACTGAGCGCTCCATGTCGCTCTTGACCTCGTCGATGGCCGCGAGCTGGTCGCCGGTCTCGACGTAGGGAAAGGCGTCCTCCAGTTCGCGCTGCCACGGCGTGTCCGGCCCGAAGGCGTGCCCCGGCGACGCGGTGCGCGCCGAGTAGAGCCGGATCAGCTCCGCCGCGATCTGCCGTACCGCCTTGCGCGCGCGCCCCTTGGCCTTGGCCCAGTCCGCGCCGCCCAGCCGGTGCAGGCTCGGCGCTTCGCCGCCGGTGTACCTGGTGACCTCGTCGAGCTGGTCGGTCGGCACGTACAGCCGGTCCGGCGGCTGGCCGCGCTTGCCCGGCGCATATTCGATGACCAGGTACTCGCGGGTCGCGCCCGCCGCGGTCCGGCTGGTCATCTCCACGTACCGGCCGACGCCGTGCTGCTCGTGCACCACGTAGTCGCCCGATGTGAGCTGGAGCGGGTCGACGCCGCCGCGCCGCCTGCTCGGCATCCGGCGCATGTCCTTGGTGCTGGACCTGCTGCCGCCCTGGGCCACCAGGTCGCCCTCGGTCAGCAGCGCGAGCTTGATCGACGGCCAGGTAAAGCCGTGGTCCAGGCAGCCGGTCGCCACGTACGGCACCGAGGGCTCGGGCGGGGCCTGGAGTTCCTCCATGCGGGCCCCGAGGCCCTCGCCCCGCAGCATTTCGGTCAGCCGCTGCGCCGGGCCGTGCCCTTCGGTGACGAGGACCACCCGCCAGCCGCCGGAAAGCCAGCCGCGTACGTCCGCGATCATGCTGTCCGAGGCGCCGCGGTAACTCGGCGCGGGGGCGGCTTCGATACCGAACGAGGCTCGCCCCGTGTCGCCGTCAAGTTCTGCGTCGTCCCCGGTGGCACCGAAGGGCTCGATCGTCCACCACGGCAGCCGCCGGGCGCGGGCCGCCGCACGGACCCGGGCGATCGGCTGGAAAGCCGCGGCGCCAAGATCGATCGGCGCCTCGCCACCGGCGGCGGCGTTCACCCACGACGCGTCCAGGAATTCCCGGCTGGTGCTGACCAGTTCGCCGGCCCTGGTGCGGATGCGCTCGGGGTCACAGGCGACCACGACACCGCCCTCGGGGACGTAGTCGGTCAGCAGATCCATCCGGTCGGCCAGGACCGGCGCGAACGCCTCCATGCCCTCGACGGGTATCCCGTCCGCCAGCTTGCCGAGGACCTCCGACAGGCCCGGGAACTCGGCGGCCAGTTCCTTGGCCCGGTCCCGCACCGCCGGGGTCAGCAGCAGTTCCCGGCAGGGCGGAGCCCACAGGCCCTGCGGCGCCTCGCCCAGGCTGCGCTGGTCCGCGACCTTGAAGGAGCGGATTTCCTCGACCGTGTCGCCGAAGAACTCGATCCGGACCGGATGCTCGTCGATGGGCGAGAACACGTCGATGATGCCGCCGCGGACCGCGACGTCACCGCGCCGGCCAACCAGGTCCTCACGCGCGTAGCCGATCTCTACGAGCCGGGTGAGCAGCTCATCGGGGTCGCAGGCGTCACCGGCACGCAACCGGACCGGCTCCAGATCCCCCAGGCCCCCGACGATCGGCTGAAGCAGGCACCGGACCGGGGCCACGACGACCGAGAGCGGTCCCGCCGCGCCGTCGCCCGCTGCGGCGGGGTGCACGAGCCGGCGCAGCACCGCGACCCGCTGGCCGACGGTATCGGAGCGGGGCGAGAGGCGCTCGTGCGGCAGCGTCTCCCAGCCCGGGAAGTAGGCGACGCTGCCCTCGGGCAGGAAGGAGCCGAGGGACGCGTTCAGGTCCTCGGCCTCGCGGGCCGTCGCCGTGACGGCGAGCACGAACCGCCCGAGCCGGGCCGCGATAGCCGCGGTGAGGACGGGCCGCAGGGCGGCCGGGGCGACAAGATCGATCCCGTCCTGATCGCCCCCGTCCTGGACGGTCCCTTCGAAGGCACGGCGCAGTCGCGGATCGTCCGCGACGATGCTGAGGATTCCGGCGAGGCTCATGGCGTCCCTGGTGTAGCGGCACGGGTGATAACGGCCTGGGTCGGCGGCGGCCCGGCGCCTGGCCGCGGAAAGTAAAAGGCGGCGCTGGAGTAACAGTGATGGCGGCTCGGTATTCCGGTACGTGCCCAGGGCACCTCCCCCGGGCATGCGGGAAACTCCCGCATGCGGAGGAAGCGGGAGGTCATGCTGCATCACGACCGCCCAGTCTACGTCCCGCCTGCTCCGTTCTGTCCGCAGGCCCGCGTTTTGCCCGCTCACCAGGCCATTGGGAAGCCCGGGCACCAGGTCATGGGGAAGCCCGGGGCGGCGCCGGATCTACGGCGCCGGATCTACGGGCCGGATCTACGGGGCCGCATCCGGTGGGGCGGTCCGCAACTCCTAGTACTTGTGTGATTACTATTTGTTTCATGACAGCAGCTGGAAGTCGCGCCGCGGGGAGCAGTGGCCCGGGTGCGGGCCAGCCAGACGCGATGGCGAGGGCCGGCGCGGCCGTGCGGAGCGCGCAGCAGGCCGTCATGCGGGTCCGCCATGCGGCCACTAAGGCGTCCCCGGCCGCGGACAGCGAAGCGCAGCGCGGCCAACTGGTGCGGGAAATGCCGGTACGGGAAATATTTGGCCAGCCCATCCGCGATTACCTGTACCAGGTGCTCGGGCGCCCGATTGCGGTGCTGCGGGGCGGATGCCGGGCACCGGTCGCGGAACTCGGCCTGGACAAACTGCGGGCCAGCGGATACGAGATCAGCATCACCACGGTGGACCAGGACGGCCCGGCCGCCCGGGCCACCGCCAGCGGAGCGGCGCCCCGGGAGGACACGGCGGGCCCGGCGAAAGTGGGGAGCGTCATAGTCGGCGACCTGCGGATGGTCTCGCTGCCGGCCCGGTCGTTCGACATCGTCTACTGCGGCTTCTTGCTGGAGAGGATCCCGTACGCCGCTCTCGTCCTGGACCGCTTCGTCGCGGCGCTCCGGCCGGGCGGCCTGCTCCTGCTGCGCCTCCGGGATCGAGATTGTGCCGCCGCGGCGCTGGACCGGATGGCACCCGAACCGGTACGCCGGATGCTCTGGGCCCGGCTGAACGCGGGTGAACCGGGACCGTTCCCGGCCATCTACGATCCCGTCACATCGGCCCGCGGCCTGCAGGCGTATACCGCCTCCCACGGTCTGGTGATCGTCCGGCACGAGACGGCCCGCACGGTCCCCGGTCCGCCCGGTCATCTGACCAGCGCGATCGGCATGACCCGGGCCCTGATCGCCTGGCTGAGCCGCGGACGGCTGACCGACGCGCACGACGAGATGCTGTACGTCATCCGCAAGCCGGAAGACCGGTTCGCCCGGCTGGTCTGAACCGGTTGGCCTCAATTGGTTGGCCTCAATTGGCTGGCCTCAATTGGCTGGCCTCAATAGACAACTGGCCTCAATAGACAACTGGCCTGAACACGCAACCGGTTGCCGTCACCAGGGCTGGCCGGCGACCATGAAGGCAGGCGGCCATACGTCCGCGAAACAGCACACAACGTGATATAGGAGTGGTGATCACGGCACGAACACTGACGTTACGGCTACGGAGACGACCTAGCCCTCCGTATGGTTATCGGCAAAGGACGTGTGGGGGGCAGCAGCATGAGCCGGTGGCCAGTGGTCCGGTGGCCGGGCGGCCAGCGATGGAGCATTCGCATACCTGCGGACCGGCTGATCTCCACACAGAGGTCAACCCGGCGGGAGTGAGGCAGACGTGAGCGCGGAAGCGTTGGCGGGACTTCCCGGTGAACTAGCGGACTGGCCCGCGTGGACACCGGGTGAGGCGCAGCTCGCAGACCTGGAGTTGCTGACCTCGGGAGCATTCGAGCCGCTGCGCGGCTTCATGACCGCGGCTGATCTGGCGGCCGTCGCCGAGCGCGGCACGCTGGCGGACGGAACGCCGTGGCCCGTTCCGGTGACCCTGGAAGTCCCGGTCGAGGTGGTCCCGCCCGGCGAGCGCCACCTGGTGCTCAGCGACCACGAGGGGGCGCCGCTCGCGGTCCTCGAGATCAGCGAGCAGCTGCCCGTCTACAGCGAGGGGGAACAGACCGGATGGCGCCTGGGCGGCCCCGTCACGGCTCTGCGCGACCCCGAGCACGGACCGTTCCGCCGGTTGCGCCGCCGGCCCGCCGAGGTTCGCGCCGAACTCGGCGACGGCCCCGTGCTCGCCTGCGCGGCACGCGGTGCCCTGCACCGGCGGCAGATCGGGCAGCTTCGTCATCTGGCCGACCAGATGAAGGCCCGGCTACTGCTGCTCCCATTGATCGCCGGGCCGTCCGACGTCGTGGTCCGCCCGGACTCGCTGGTCCGCGCGGTGCTTGCCGCCTGCCAGCACCTGCCCGCGGGCACGCGCGTGGTCCCGGTGCCACTCGCGCCGCGGGACGGCGGGATCGGCCTCGAGCTGCGCGCCCGTGCCGTCGTCGCCGCCGCGTACGGCGCGACCCATCTGCTCGTCGATCCGGCCGACGCTCCCGATGTGCTGTTCAGCGGCCGGAGCGGCAACGGCCGGAACGAGCCGCTTCAGCTTCCCGGCCTGCCGATACCGATCGTTTCGGCCGGCGACTGGGCCTACGACCCGCGGTCGGAAGTCTGGCGCCCGTTGTCGCTGATCGAGCCCGGCGCCGAACGCAACGAGCTCACCCACGACGAACTGATGGACCTGCTGGACCGCGGCGATCCATTGCCCGGCTGGTTCACGCCCGAGGGTGTCGCCCACGAGCTCCGGCTGGCCCGGCCACCCCGCGGGCAGCGGGGCCTGGTGATCTTCTTTACCGGCCTGTCCGGCTCGGGCAAGTCCACGATCGCGCGTGACCTGCGGGACGCGCTGACCGAGCGCGGCGACCGTACGGTATCGCTGCTCGACGGCGACCGGGTCCGGCGGCTGCTGTCCGCCGGGCTGACGTTTTCCCATGCGGACCGTGACCTGAACGTCGTGCGCATCGGCTACGTCGCCGCCGAGGTCGCCCGGCACGGTGGCATCGCGATCTGCGCGCCGATCGCCCCGTACGCGGCCGCGCGTGCGGCCGTCCGGGAGATGGCGGCCGCCGCGGGTGACTTCCTGCTCGTGCACGTGGCCACACCGCTGGAGGTCTGTGAGGCGCGCGACAGGAAGGGGCTGTACGCGAAGGCACGGGCCGGCCTGATCGGCAGCTTCACCGGCATTTCGGATCCCTACGAGGAGCCGCGGGATGCTGATCTGGTGCTCGATACCTCGACGATGAGCCGCCAGGACGCGGTAGAGGCTGTCATCAGCATGCTCACGGCCGGCGGATGGCTTCCCCACGCGCAGGACCAGGCGTCAACGGCTGCGGGCCGCTGGAGCCGGTAGCAGAACCCCCGCGTGGGCACGCAGCCCATCCGGGCCGGCGCTCGGCAGCCCGGGAAGGCACACGGCCGGGACGGTCAGTCCTGGTCCTCGGCGCGGGTGCCTTCGTCGAGCCGGGACCGGTACTCGCCGGCCCGGTTACGCACGCCGCGCAGCCGGCCGGCCAGGGACCCGGCCATGACGTCCCGCTGCCGGGACAGCAGAACGAAGCTGGCAATCCCGCTGACCACCAGGGCCAGGCCGGCCAGCAGCAGGCCGCGGGCGCCCGCGAAGTACAGCACCACGAGCGCGATGAGGAACAGCACGAACCGTGCCGACGTATAAGCAAGGGCGGTACGCATGACACTCACAGGTTAGTGCGCTCCCGGCCCGGGCGTGACCCCGCCCTCGCTAATGACCCGCGCGAGCAGGGCCGGGTCGATGTTTCCCCCGGAGAGCACCGCGACCGGATGGCGGGCGGCCGGCAGCTCGTCCCGGCGGAACAGGCAGGCGGCCACGGCGGCCGCGCCACCCGGCTCGGCCACCAGGTGCGCCTCGATGGCCAGCCGGTATACCGCGGCCAGGAGTTCCGCGTCGGTGACGGTCACGATGCCGGCCACGTCCCGCTGCATGTGGGCGAAGGGCAGCGCGCCGACCTGCTCCACCCGGAGCGCGTCGGCGATCGTCCGGGTCACCGAGGCAGCAGGCCAGGCGACCCGCTCACCCTGGCGCAGCGAGTCCCTGGCGTCCGCAGCGAACTCGGGCTCGACGCCGACGATGGTGACGTCCGGGTTAACCGCTCTCGCCGCGGCGGCGATGCCGGCGATCAGGCCGCCGCCGCTGACCGGAACGACGATGAGGTCCGTATCCGGGTGGTCAGCCATGATCTCCAGCCCGATGGTTCCCTGCCCGGCGATCACGCGGCGGTCGTCAAAGGGCGGGATGAGCGCGTAACCGTACCGGGCCACCAGGTCATCGGCCGCCGCCCGGCGGGCCGCCATGGTGGGTGCGACCCTCACCAGTTCCGCGCCGCAGGCGGTAATGGCGCCGGTTTTGATCGCGGGCGCCGTCTCGGGGACCACGATCACGGCGGGCGCGCCCAGCAGGGCCGCCGCGTAGGCCACTGCGTGCCCGTGATTGCCGCTCGAATGGGCGACGACGCCGCGGCCGGCGTCCGCGGGCGGCAGGGCGCTGATGGCCGCATACGCGCCGCGCAGCTTGAACGAACCCACCGGCTGCAGCGACTCGGTCTTGATCAGCAGTGGCGGCGACAACCGCGGAAACGGCGCAAGCGCCGTGTGGACGGCGACACCATGCAGGCGCGCCGCGGCTTCCCTGATCTCGGCGACGGACACAAGCTGGATCATGCCCTCACAGTAAGGTAATGGCCACGCAGAATAATCGGCTCGCTCTAATTTTCCGAAATCTAGGCAGAAAGCACTCGTTAGTCGCCAAACTTAGGTCAGGCTCAGATCCATGAGCCTGCGGGGCTTAACTGGGAGGGGACTAAGTTGGACGGCAATAATGAGCGGCTACTAACTCCGGGAGAGGTGGCGGCTCTCTTCCGGGTCGACCCGAAGACCGTCACGCGCTGGGCCGCCTCTGGCCGCATCACGAGCATCCGGACGCCCGGGGGGCACCGGCGCTTCCGGGAGTCAGAGGTACGTGCCTTGCTTCGCGGCGAGGGGGAGCCGTCGGCCGAGGGTCATTCGGTTTTGTAACGCCTGGGCGGCCGGCACGGCGACCGTCCCATATCCCGTGCCGGCCGCGCGGCTAAATCATCTCTTCGCGGAACACCCCTGATGGCCGGTCCCGCGCGGAGCCGGCCTTGGGCGCTCCGCCTGACCTACGCGGGGTCCGCGTCGTCGCCCGGCTCGGCCCAGCGGTAGTCGGAGTTCTGCCGGGCGAATTCCTGGAACTCGCGCTCCAGCGCTTCGTCACCGTCCCGCCACTGGGCCTGGCGCAGGGCCGCTTCATCTTCGGTCATCGCCTGCGCGGCCAGCCGGGCGTAGTCGGCATCCTGCGGTCCGATTTCCACGTAAACGTCGCCGATGATCCGCCCGTCGTTGCCGACGGCGGTCTGCGGAACCCTCAGGTTCCCGTTCGGTAGCCGTATGACGAACATCCCACGCTCACCCTAGATGCCATAACGCCGGTTGAAGTAAAGCATCACATTCAGCGCCGTCCGCGTATTGCCGCCGAGCATGTCCACGAGCGCCGGGCGCTGCCTGGATGCAATGGCCGCGAAGGCGTCCGCGAAGAACTCCTTGCGGCCCAGCCCGCCGCGCTGCCGGTGGAAGTCACTCGCGAGATGCGGCTGGCATTGATCGTAAAGCATCCGGAACTCGGCCGAGTCTGACTGCCAGCGTCCAGCCGGCGCGTCGATGTCGTCCAGCGCGTGCCCGACCTCGTGGCACATCACGTCCGGGGTGGGTGACGGCCGGGTGCCCACCACGATCTTGCGTTCGCCGTAAGCGCCCGCGCAGGCGTCCCAGGTCGCGCGGCCGGACGGCAAGGGGACACCGCGGAGCGCAGTCATGTCGTCCAGCTGCGGAACGCCACCCGGCCCGACGAAGATACCGTCGAGACCCGCCGCCAGCTTGTCCTTGATCTGCTGTGGCAGCTCGGCGAGCCGGTCGACCGCCGCGGCCGCCGCGGCGGGCGGGAGCGTGGCAGGATCCCACTGGCGCCACAGCACGGCCTCGAGCGTGCCGCAGTTCCTCCGGCCGTCACCGTGGCTGGGTTCCCCGGGGTTGTGCGCGTGCGCGAAGGGCAGGCGGGGCCGGACCGCACCGCCGCCACCTGGCCGCTGGACCGCGCCCGGTGAACGCTGGGTGGGGATGTAGCCGCGCTTGGCCTCGAGCCACTGCTGTCCGGCGCCGGCGCCCGGGGCATCTGGCCTGCTCGCGCCGCGCCCGCTGTCGTGCCTGGCCGCCGGGGGCAACGCGGGCGGGGCGACCGGAGCCGTTCCGTAGGAACCGCGCCGGGTGCGCGCCCGTGCGCCGCCCACCGGCACCGCCGGTGGGCCGCCACCGGGACCGGCCGCAGTTTCCCCGCTGGTGCGGGGAGATACGTTCAGTGAGCGTCTATCCGGGGGCCGGCCGCCCGCGCTCTGCCCCGTGCCTGCGGGGGGCAGAGGACTGCGGGGCTCTTCCGCCCAGGGCAGACCGGCCTCCTCCGGCCACCGCGGTCTGGCCTCCTCCGCCCACGGGGGCCCGGTCCTGCTCGCGGGTGCGTCGTGCGCGGTAAGCCCGGCCCCGTCGCTGTTCCGGCGGTGCCGGCCAGCCGCGTCGGAGCTGGCGGGAGCGGCCTGACCATGTCCATCGGCTAGACGGCCACGAGAGCGTGCCTCCCATGGCCGGTCGTGACGCGCCGTCTCCCCGGCCCGGTCGCGCCGCGGCCTCAGCCGTCCCGTACGCGGATGGGCGAGTCGGCGGACGCGCTCGAAGAGCCGTAGCCGCATATCCTCACCCTCCCTGTTTGCACCCGGCCGCCAGCGTACGACGAAATAACTCACAAGTCACTTCGGGTGACCTACGGTGACGCATGAGAGCATATATCCCGCTCTTACGGTTAATGAATAGATATACGGGTTGCCGGTACCCGAGGCTAGGCTTCGGCCATGTTGCTGCTCGGCGCCCTCTTGGCCCTCTTCATCGTGGGCCTTTGGCTTTATTGCCTGGTCGACGTGGCGCTTACGCCCGCCCGCGAGTACCGCGCCATGCCGAGGGGGGCCTGGATCGCCGTCATCGCGGGAACCTTCGCCATCGGCGCCGTGATGTGGCTGGTTGTCCGCCGCCCCGCCCGGCCCACCGTGCCGCCCGCGCTCCCGGGAAATGACCCCGGAGATCCGTCGCCACCACACGCGGCACCGGACGCCGCGCTGCTGCGGCACCCGGCCGGACGGTCACGCATCCGCCGCGCGCCGAGCCAGTCCCGCCCCCACGGGCCCGACGACGACCCCGAGTTCCTCCGCTCGCTCAGCCGTGCCATTCACGGTGCCGAGCCGGGCGACGACCGGGCAGGCGGCCCCGACGGAGAGTCCTGACGCCCGGGCCAGCGCCGGACCGGTACGCCCGGGACACGGATCAGCCCGGGCACCCGCCGCGTTCCGCGTCAGCCCAGGCCCGCATACGAGTGCAGGCCGGTCAGGAAGGTCTGCACCACCAGCACGTTGAACAGCAGGCAGCCGAAGGCGATCAGCTGGATATACGCGGCCCGCCTGCCCCGCCAGCCCGCGGTGGCCCGGGCGTGCAGGAAGCACGCGTAGATCACCCAGGTGATGAAGGCCCAGGTCTCAACCGGGTCCCAGCCCCAGTAACGGCCCCAGGCCTGGTCGGCCCAGATCGCGCCGGCGATGATGCCGAACGTCCAGATCGGGAAGCCGAACACCACGGTGCGGTAGGTGAGCCGGTCCAGTTCCACGGCGCTGGGGAGTCTCCGCATGATGCCGTGGTTCGCGGGACTGAGGCCCGCCGCCGCCCGCCGGGAGTAGCGCTCGGCGAAGAGGTAGACGACACCCAGCACGGCCGCCACGAAGAAGATACCCACGGACAGCGTCATGGCCGCCACGTGGATGGCGAGCCAGTACGACTTCAGCGCGGGAACCAGCGGCCCGGCGGGCGTATAGATGATCGTCTGCGCGAGACCGAGCGCGACCACCACCGCGCCCATCACGAACACCCCGAGGTGCCAGGCCCGGTAGCGCATCATCAGGGCCACGAAGAAGATCACCGTCACGCAGGTCAGGGCGGTGATGAACTCGTACATGTCGCCCCAGGGGACCCGGTGCACCGCCAGGCCCCGGGTGATGACACCCGCCACATGGGCCGCCAGGCCGAGGTAGGTCAGGGCGATGGCCCCGCGGATCAGCGGTCCCAGCCGCCCCGCGTCGCCCGGCGCCGAATCCGCCGTCGCCGCCGGAGGGACGGCCGCCGTCGGCTGTTCCGGCCCTTCCGGTGTCCCCGGCGTGGCGGCTCCGCCACTCGCCCCCACCCCGGCCAGCTCAGGGACCGGGCGCGCGGCCTTCCCGGCCGCGCCGGCCGCCTTCACGCGGCGTCCGTAGGCGAAGTCGCCGGCGTAGGCGAGCATCGCGAGCGAGTAGACCACCACCGCGACGATCAGTAGGTGGTCGCTGAGCTGCGCCAGCCCGAGATTGTCGGACATGGGCCTCACTCCGTCTCTTCGCTGCGTGGTGATGAATCGTGATCATGAACCGACTTGAGGCCGGCGGCCAGCTCGCCGAACTCGGCCTCGAACCCGCCGCCGACGTCGGAGCGGGCCAGGCCGGCCACATCGACCACGGTGCGGCCGGAGTCGCCGCGGTAGGTGCGGACGAAAATCCTCCGCCGCCGGACGAGGAAGGACAGCACCAGGCCGGCCAGCGCGGCGATGCCCGAGATCAGCGCCGGGACCTGCCCCGGGTCGTAGGTCACCTGAAGGCTGACCCACTGCCGGTAACCGGTGAACGTGAGCGTGCCGGCGCCGCCCGGCAGTTTCATCGACTGGCCCGGCGTCAGCACCTGCACCGGGGTGGCCAGCCGGTGCATCCCGGTGGTGTTGAGCTGGTACACCGACTGGGGCACGCCATTGTTCAGGCCCAGGTTGCCGACGTAGGGGATCATGCTCACCGCCGGCAGGTACGGCGCGGGGAAGGCCGACTCCAGCTGGCCGCTCACGTCCACGGCGGTCGGCAGGAACACCCCGGCGAAGCCGAGCTGCTGGGGCTTGGCGTCGGGCGCCTTGACCACGCCCTCGGACAGGTAGGTGGACTGGTCAGCCGGCAGGAAGGGAGTCGCCTGGTCGTACACGACCTTGCCCTGGCCGTCGGTCACCCGGAAGACGGGGGCGTAGCCGTGCCCGAGCAGGTACACCTTCACCGCGTCCACGTTCAGCGGGTGGTTCACCTGGATGTCGTAGGTGCGGGCTGCATCGCCGGGCTGGGCCGTGTAGGACACGTGCGCGTTGAAGCTTTCCGGCTGATTCCGGTCCGGCCCGCTCGCGACGTAGCTCGCGGAGAACTTGTCCAGGGTGAGGCTGAACGGGGCGAGGTCGTTCGGGGACACGAGGTGGCCGGGGTGATAAGCGTCGAGATCGGTGACGGTGTCCGCGAAGCTCGTCCCCTCCACCAGCAGCCGGTCGGCCTTGTAGCCGAACAGGCCACCGAGGCCGATGGAAACCAGGACCCCCATCAGGGCGACGTGGAACAGCAGGTTGCCGGCCTCCCGGCGGTAGCCCTTCTCCGCCGACAGCCAGCCTTCGCCCTGGCTCAGCCGGAAATGCCGGCGCGTGAGGAAGGCGGCCGCGGCGGCGGACGCCTCCTCCGTGGTCATCGCGGTCTCGTAGCGCACCGAGTTCGGCAGCCGGGACAGATGGCGGGGGGCCTGCGGCGGCCGGGCGCGCGCCGTCCGGGCCAGCCGGAACGAACGCGGCAGCACGCATCCGGCCAGCGAGACGAACAGCAGCAGGTAGATCGCGGCGAACCAGGGGGCGGCGAACACGTTGAACAGGCCGAGCGCGTTGAGGAACGGCGCCAGGGCCGGATGAGCGGTGAAGTACTGCTGCACGCCGGCGGGATCGATGCCCTGCTGCGGCAGCAGTGATCCGGGAACGCTGCCGAGGGCGAGCAGGAACAGCAGGACGAGCGCGATGCGCATCGAGGTGAGCTGCCGCCAGGCCCACCGTGCCCACGCCACCGCGCCGAACCCGCCCGGTCGCGGCGTCTCGGTCTCATCCGCGACACCGGCGATCGTCTCCCCGGCCACATCGGCGGGCTCCTCCGCCACGCCGGGCGCGGCGGCACCGTTGCCGGCCTGGGGCGAGCGCACGTCGGTCATCGGCTCATCCCCCCGCGGTCACCTTGGCGAGAATGTTCCCGAGGCTTGAGTAGCTCGTCTGGCCGATGACGCGCCCGGCGATCTGGCCGTTGCGGTCGATCACGAGCGTGCTCGGGATCGCCGCCGGCGGCACGGTGTGGCGGAAGGCGAGGGCGATCTCGTCGGCCGGGTCGTTCAGGCTTGGGTAGCTGATGCCGAAATTCTGCACGAAGGCCCGGGCGCTCGCGGGCGAGTCCCTGATATCGACCCCGACGAACCGGACGCCCTTGGACTGGTACTGCTCGGAAAGAACGGCCAGGGTGGGAGCCTCCGAGCGGCACGGCGCGCACCAGGATCCCCAGAAGTTGATGACGACCACCTTGCCGCGGTAGGAACTCAGGCTCAACCGGGCGCCGGACAGCGTGCTCCCGGAGACGGCCGGGGCCGCCAGTCGGCTGCCCGCCTTGAAGTAGCTGCTGGTCCCGTTGCCCGACACGAAGTTGTTGCCGTTGCTGGCCGGCGTATTCGCCGCTATCTGGCCGCCGCACGCGGCAACGCCCAGTACGCCGGCGACGGCCATCGCGGCCGCGCCGACGGCGCGGCGAGCGGCATGTGACGAGGGGAACAACGGCACGTCCAGGACCCAGAACTCCTACAGTGAGTAGTACCGAGTCCCTATTGTGCCGCACCACCGAGGTTGGCCTTACGCCGGGCCGGCTCGGCGTACGTCACGCCGGTGACCTCGTCGCCGGCAAACGTGAAGCTGGTGACGCTGGCCAGCGCGCACTCACGGTTGCTCGGGTGGTGCCAGAGCCGGCGGCCCTCCACGCTCCTGCGGGTCACCCAGATCGGGAGCTGGTGGCTGACGCATACGACCTCGTGGCCCCGGGCGGCGTCCCTGGCGTCGGTCACCGCGGCGAGCACGCGCCGGACGACCGCCTTGTACCGCTCACCCCAGGACGGGGAGAACGGATCCCGCAGGTACCACCAGTGCTCCATCTTCCGCAGCGAGCCGTCTCCGATGCCGAAGACCAGGCCCTCGAAGTGATTCCAGGGTTCGATCAGCCGCTCGTCGACCACCGGTTCGAGGCCGAATCGCTCCGCGACCGGCTCGGCCGTTTCGCGGGCCCGGTCGAGCGGCGAGGTGAAGATCGCCACAATGTCCCGTTCGGCGAGATAATCCGCGGCGGCCTTGGCCATCATGCGGCCATCTTCGGACAGGTGGAATCCCGGCAGGCGCCCGTAGATCAGCCCGCGCGGGTTATCGACCTCTCCGTGCCTGAGCAGGTGCACGACGGTCGTATCGGCGGGTTGCCCCGGCGCGGCAGAATTTGGCGAATGCTCACTCATGGCGGGCCCAGCTTACCGGCCCGGCGTTACGTCGCGCCGAGCAAGCGGCCGCCGCGCGGGCGTCCTCGCGGAGAGCGGCCAGCTGAGGGCGGTTAGCTGAGGGCGGTGGCGGCAGCGCGGGCAGCGGCGGGGAGAGCGGCGGCGATGCGCGCGATCGCGGGGGCATCGTGTGACGCGGAAAGGAACCACGCCTCGAACGGTGACGGCGGCAGGTACACCCCGCCATCCAGCATGGCGTGGAAGAACGCGGCGTACGCGGGAGCTGACTGGGCCCGGGCGTCGCCGAAGTCCCGTACCGGCTCGGTGCGGCCCAGGAAGACCGAGAACAGATTTCCGGCCGTCTGCAGCCGGTGCGGCACGCCCGCCGCGGTCAGCGCCTCGGTGGCGAGCTTGGCGACCAGAGCCGCGGCCTCATCCACCCGCGCGTACACCTCCGGCGTGCAGGCCCGGAGCGTGGCCAGGCCGGCGGCGGTGGCCAGCGGATTACCGGACAGCGTCCCGGCCTGATAGACGGGGCCGCCGGGGGCGAGGCGCGCCATGATCTCGGCGCGGCCGCCGAAGGCCGCCGCCGGCAGGCCACCCCCCATGACCTTGCCGAACGTCGTCAGGTCCCCGGCGACGCCGTCGCGGCCGTACCAGCCGGAGCGGGTGATGCGAAAGCCGGTCAGCACCTCGTCCATGATGAGCAGCGCGCCGTGTTCGTGACACAGCGACAGAAGTATCTCGTTGAATCCCGGCGCGGGCGGGACCACACCCATGTTGGCGGGGCACGCCTCGGTGACGACGCACGCGATCTGGTCGCCACGCGTGGCGAAGGCCTCACGAACGGCCGCCTCGTCGTTGTACGGGAGCACGATGGTGTCGCTGGCCGACGCGCCGGTGACGCCGGGCGAATCGGGCAGGCCGAACGTCGCCACCCCCGAGCCGGCCGAGACGAGCAGGGCGTCCACATGGCCGTGGTAGCACCCGGCGAACTTCACCACGACAGGCCGGCCGGTGAACCCGCGGGCCAGGCGCAGCGCGGACATCGTGGCCTCGGTGCCGGAGTTGACCAGCCGGATCTGCTCGGCGGGCGTGCGCCCGGTGATCTCCTCCGCCAGCTCGACCTCACCCGGCGTGACCGCGCCGAAGGAGGTGCCCCGGCTGGCCGCGTCGTGCAGAGCCTGCACCACGGGCGGATACGCATGGCCGAGGATCATCGGTCCCCAGGAGCACACCAGGTCGACGTACTCGCGCCCGTCGACATCGGTCAGGTAAGGCCCGGAGGCCGCGGCGATGAAGCGCGGCACCCCGCCGACCGACCCGAACGCCCGGACCGGTGAGTTGACACCCCCCGGGGTAACCGCGCAGGCCCGCTCGAACCACTCCGCCGAACGGGAACCCATCCTGCGGTCACCTCCGGCGGGGGCGCTCACGGCAGACCAGCCTCCTCACAGGCGTCAACCAGATACTCCAGCAGCCTAAGCGGGTCCGGCAGCGGATGGCCGGCCGGGTCACGGACCCAGCGCGCCATCCCGCCTCCCCCGGCTGAGGGCGGCGCCAGGACGTAGCTGTCGCGGCAGTGCCAGCGCAGGCTGCCTTGGGTGGTGATGTTTTCCGGTTCGCAGTCCAGCCGGCAGGACCACCACTCGTCTTCGTCGACGGGTGCGCCGCGGGTCGTCACGAAGAACAGCATGCGCGTCCCCGCTTCCGCGACGGGACCCGCCGTTATCCCGGCCTGCTCGATCCTGGCCAGCGCGGCGGCGCCCACGGCGGCCGGGACGTCCAGAACGTCGAAGACGCGCCCGGTGACCAGGATCACGCTGGCGTCGGGCCGGGCGGCCCACCAGCGCCCAATCGTGCCGGTGTCGACGGTGGCCTGCATCTGCCAGGTCGGGGAGACCGGATGCGCTCCCGGCGCGGGGCAGCCGACCCGATCGCACGAGCAGGCGCGGCCGATCCGCTGCCCGTCGAGCGACAGATGCGCCCCCACGCATACGGGCCAGCCGAGCGCCGCGTAGTTCTCAGCCGCCTGACCGAGTGGGTCGCGCCGGTCGTTCCGTTCCGCCGCCTTACGGCGGCTGCGGCGCCGCACCACATCGACCATCGGCCAACTCCTACCCCGGACCCGACCGCACCGCCGGGGTTCCGCATCGATGTTGCCGGCCCGCGGGCTCCCGCACCGGGCGGACCGGAAAGGTACCGAACGGGACCACGGAGAGGCGTTCCCAGACCCGGCGTCACCCATCGTAGAGGACGGCCCACAGCCCGCCCGGCGCAATCCCACAGGATGGCCCGCGGGTGACCCGAACGGGTGGTTATCCCGCTGTCAGCGTGGAACTCCAGTGGCCCACCCGGTATCGGCGGACTGCCCGGCTGGCCACCGGCGCCGGCCTGGCAAGCCCGGATGCAGGAGGCCGGCTAGCGGAGCCTGCGGGCTACTTCGGCGGCCCAGTAGGTGAGGATGATGCCGGCCCCGGCGCGGCGGATCCCGGTGAGGGTCTCCATGATGATCCGGTCCCGGTCCAGCCACCCGTTGGCCGCGGCCGCCTCTACCATGGCGTACTCCCCGCTCACCTGGTAGGCGGCGACGGGCACGTGCACCGTGGCGGCGACGCGCCCGATGATGTCCAGATAGGCCAGCGCGGGCTTCACCATGACCATGTCCGCGCCCTCGTCGATGTCGAGCAGCACCTCGCGGAGCGCCTCGTCGGACCCGGGCGGGTCCTGCTGGTAGGAGGCCCGGTCGCCGAACTGCGGCGCGCACTCGGCGGCGTCCCGGAACGGCCCGTAGAAGCCCGACGCGTACTTGGCGGAGTAGGCGCAGATGGCGAGGTCCGCGAAGCCCGCTCCGTCCAGCGCCGAACGGATCGCGCCGACCTGGCCGTCCATCATCCCGCTGGGCGCGACGACGTGCACGCCAGCGGACGCCTGCGCCACCGCGATCGCCGCGTAACGCTCCAGCGTGGCGTCGTTGTCGACCTCACCGTCCGCCGTCAGCAAGCCGCAGTGGCCGTGGTCGGTGTACTCGTCCAGGCACAGGTCCGCCATGAGCACGGTGGCGTCACCCACCTCGGCGGCCAGGTCCGCGATCGCGAGCTGGACAATGCCGGCCGGGTCGTCGGCGGCGGAGCCCCGGCCGTCCTTGGCGGCGGGAATGCCGAACAGGATGAGACCGCCGACCCCCGCGTCCACCGCCTCGGCGGCAGCCTTCCGCAGGCTGTCCCGGGTGTGCTGGACGACACCGGGCATGGACCCGATCGGCTGCGGCTCGGCGATGCCCTCCTTGACGAACATCGGCAGCACCAGGTCGGCCGGCCGCAGGGCCGTCTCCGCCACGAGGTTGCGCAACGCGGCCGTACGCCGGAGCCGGCGGGGCCGGACCACCGGAAACCCTGCGTTCACTGGAACTCCCTCATCTGGTGGGCACGTCACTGGTGCGACTTGCCAGTGGGCCTGGATGCGAGCTGTGCGCCCGCCCGGGTGCGTCCTGCGCGGGTGTGTGTCACCGGACCCGCTTGCGGGCACCCCGGCGGCGCTCGCTGGGCCGGCGGAGCGGCTCGCCCGCCTCGATGGCCGCGGCCCGCTGGCTCGCGCCGTATTCGGCCAGAGCTTCGACGAGCGCGGCCATCGACGGCTTCGAGGCTGTGACGTCGACGCGCAAGCCGAACTCGGCCGCGGTTTTGGCCGTCTGCGGGCCGATCACCGCGATCACCGTGACCGCGTGCGGCTTGCCCGCGATCCCGACCAGGTTCCGGACGGTCGAGGACGAGGTGAACAGCACCGCGTCGAAGCCACCGCCCTTGATGGCCTCACGGATCGGGGCGGCCGGCGGGGCGGCCCGGACGGTGCGGTAGGCCGTGACGTCCTCCACCTCCCAGCCGAGTTCGGTGAGCCGCGCGACAAGGTGCTCGGTGGCAATGTCGGCGCGGGGAAGCAGCACCCGGTTGATCGGGTCCAGCACGTCGTCGTACGGCGGCCACGCCGCCGCGAGGCCCTGGCCGGATTGCTCGCCCTCGGGGATGAGGTCGGGATAGATCCCGAAGTCCCTGAGCGCGGCCGCCGTCTGCTCGCCGACGGCGGCCACCTTGACCCCGGCGAACGCCCGCGCGTCGAGGCCGTACTCCTCGAACTTCTCCCGGATGGCGCGGACCGCGTTGACGGACGTGAAGGCGACCCACTGATAGCGGCCGGTGACCAGCCCGCGGACGGCGCGGTCCATCTGCTGCGGAGTCCGGGGCGGTTCCACCGCGATGGTGGGCACCTCCTCCGGAATGGCGCCCTGCTCGCGGAGGCGCTCGGACACGGCCGCCGCGTCCGCCTTGGTGCGCGGTATCAGGACCCGCCAGCCGAACAGCGGCTTGGTTTCGTACCAGGACAGCCGCGGCTGGGCCTGCACTGCTTCGCCGACCACCGCGACGGCCTGGCCCGAGCTGAGCGGGCTTACCCCGGCGGCCTTCAGGTCAGCGGTGATGCGACCGAGCGCCGAGACGACCGTCCGCTGGGACGTGTTGGTCCCGTCCCAGGTGACGGCGAACGGCGTCGTCTCGGGCCAGCCCGCGGCGATCAGCATCTTGCCGAGGTCGGCGGGGCCTGCCTCGGCACCCAGCACGACGAGCGTGCCGGGGCTGAACGCGACGCGGCTCGCCTCCGCGGCGTGGATGATGCGGACCTCGCCCCCCTCGCCGCTGAGGGGGATACCCGCGTACGCGGGGACGGCGGTCGCGGCGGGAACACCGGGCACGATCTCGAACTCCGCGCCGGCCTCGGCCAGCGCCCGCGCGTCATCCGCGCCGCCGTCCAGCAGCGGGTCGCCGTCGTAGAGCCGGACCACCAGCTGGCCGGTCCGGGCGACCGCGGCCATGTCGGGCTCCTGGCCGTCCACGGCATCCGCGGCGACGAAGACCTCGGCGCCGGGGCGCAGCAGCTCGCGGATCCGCGTGCCGGGCTGGCGCGGCGTGACCACCAGGCCGGCCTGGCTGATCAGCTGGGCGCCGCGCAGGGTCAGCAGCCCCTCATCCCCGGGCCCCGCGCCCACGAGTGCGACGCGACCCGCCGTGACCGGTGGTACCTGCTCGTCGGCGGGGGGCGTGGAAGAAACTGGGGTGACGTTCACAAGGCATCTTTCCCGTTAATCGTCCGTACTGGGGGCGCGGTCATGAGAGTGCCCGCGCCGCCGCGCAGCAACCGTGCCGCGACGTCGCGGCCGAGCTGCGCGGCGTCGCCGGGCGCGCCGTCGCCGTGTTCGCGCAGCGCCTGCCGGCCGTCTGCGGCGATAACCGCCGCTTCCAGATGCAAATGCTCCGATGTTCCGGCTGCGTACGCCCCGATGGGGGCACTGCAGCCCGCCTCGAGGCTGGCCAGCACGGCGCGCTCGGCCGTCACGGCCGCGCGGCTGAGGGCATCGTCGACGGCGCTGAGCAATTCGGCCAGGTGCGGGTCACTGGCGCGGCACTCGACCGCCAGCGCTCCCTGCCCCGGCGCGGGCAGCATGTCATCGGGCTCGAAAACCTGGCTGGCCGCGTCGAGCCGGCCAATCCTGGCCAGGCCAGCGGCGGCCAGCACGACCGCGTCGAGCTCACCCGTCCCGACCTTGGCCAGCCGGGTGCCCGCGTTACCCCGGATCGGCACGCAGTGAACGTCTCTCCTGAGTAGCATCAGCTGGGCGGCCCGGCGCGCGGATCCAGTGCCGATGACCGCACCGGCGGGCAGATCCGCGAGCTTGGCGCCTTCCCGGGTCACGAGCGCATCCCGCGGGTCGTCACGACGGGGCACCGCGGCCAGGACGATGTCCTCCGGCTGGCCCGTCGGCAGGTCCTTGAGCGAGTGCACCGCCAGGTCGACCTGACCGTTCAGCAGCCCGTCGCGCAGCGCGCCGACGAAAACGCCCGTCCCGCCGATCTGGGCGATATGGGCCTGGCTGACGTCGCCGTGGGTGGTCACGCCGACAAGTTCGACCCGGTACCCCGTGCGCGCGGTGATCGCCTCGGCGACCAGGCCGGATTGCGCCATGGCCATCGGGCTCTTGCGGGTGCCGAGCCGCAGCACGGCGGGCACAGTCATTCCCGGCTCCCCTCATCGGCCGACGGCGCGGGCAGCCGGGCGCTGTCGGCATCTGGTTGTTCCGGGTCCGCGCAGGTGACCGCTTCGACCGTGCGCGGATCCAGGTCGAAGAGGACCCGCAGTGCCTCGTCGTACCCGTCCCCCCGCGGCGAGCCGGCGAGCTCCTTGACACGCACCGTCGGTGCGTGCAGAAGCTTGTCTACCACTCGGCGGACCGTCCGGGCTATCTCCTCCAGCGCGCGCCCATCGAGTCCGTCGGCACCGTGCAGCCGCCCGGCCAGCCGGGCGAGCTCGGCGTCGACCACCTCGGCCGCCTTGGCCCGCAGGGCCACGACGGTAGGTGTCACCTGGGTGGCGTGCGCCGCGGCCCGGTATGTGCTGAATTCTTCCTCGACGATCGCGCGGACGGCCGCCACCTCGTCGGCTACCCCCACGAGGGCGGTCGCCGAACGCCCGGCGTCAGCCAGCTCGTCCATCCCGATCACGGTGACGCCCGGCGGCCCGGCCACCTGCGGGTCGACGTCGCGGGGCATGGCCAGGTCGAGGAACACCAGCGGGCGTCCCGCTGCGGTCCCGGTGTCCCCGCCGCCCCGGGCCCGGCGCAGCGACAGCGCGGACGCGGCAATGTCAGCCGTGATCACCAGTCCGGACGCTCCCGTGCAGGAGATGACCAGGTCGGCAGCGGCGATCGCGCTCGGCAGGTCGGCCAGGTCGGCCGTGCCGCCGCCGACGGACGCCGCGAGCCGCTGAGCGTGCCCCCGGGTGCGGTTCGCGACGGTGACGTGGGCCGCGCCAGCCCGGCTCGCGGTCGTGGCGGCGAGCGCGCTCATCGAGCCGGCTCCGACGACGAGGACGTCCAGGCCACTGAGCGACGGGCGGCCCAGCGCCTCGGCGGCCGCGCCGATCCCCACACTGACCAGGCTGGCACCGGTGCGGTCGATCCCGGTTTCCGAATGGGCCCGCTTGCCGGTACGCAGGGCCGCGGAGCCGACCTCGCCGAGCACCCGGCCCAGCGTCCCGTTGTCCCGGGCGGCCTTGAGCGCGCTGCGCACCTGGCCGAGAATCTGGCCCTCGCCCACGACCATGGAATCAAGCCCCGCCGCGACCGCGAGAAGGTGCTTGACGGCACCCTCTTCGTAATGGACGTACAGATGCCCGGTGAGCTCGTGGGTGACGATGCCCGAATAGCGGGACAGCAGCTCGCAGACGGTGGCCACACTCCCGTGGAACCGGTCGACGTCCGCGTAGATCTCTATCCGGTTGCAGGTGGAGATGACAAAGGTTCCCGCCACATCGCCGGTGTGGAATAGATCCCGAAGCAGCTTGGGGAGCGCGTCCGCGCTGAGCGCGGCACGCTCAAGAACCGGAACCGGCGCGCTCTTGTGGCTCATCCCGACCACAAGCACACTCACGTGATTACCGCCTACGCTTCTACCGCTGATTTGGCCGCGGCCGCCGCAGGAAACCGCCCGGCTTCCTTAGGTACGGTACGCAGCGCACCCCGGGGAGCGCGCCCGTTTCGCTCCACAGACCGCCGCTGCGCGTGGAACGCCAGGATTTGCAGTTCTATCGACAGATCAACCTTACGCACGTCGACCCCGTCTGCCACATTGAGAACCAGCGGCGCGAAGTTGAGGATGCTGGTGACACCGGCCGCGACGAGGCGGTCACACACACTCTGGGCCGAGGCCGCCGGGGTGGCGATGGCGCCGATCGCGACCTTGTGCCGCGCCACGACGTCTTCCAGGTCGTCCGAGTGCCGGACCGCCAGGCGCCCGAGCGGGGTGCCGACGATGGCCGGATCGGAATCCAGCAGAGCCGCGATCCGGAAGCCGCGGGTGGCGAAGCCGCCGTAGTTGGCCAGGGCACGGCCGAGGTTCCCGGCGCCGACAATGACCACGGGCCAGTCCTGGGTCAGCCCGAGCGCGCGCGATACCTGATAGATCAGGTACTCGACGTCGTACCCGACGCCCCGGATGCCGTACGAGCCCAGATGGGACAGATCTTTGCGCAGTTTGGCCGAGTTCACGCCGGCCCCGCTCGCCAGCTGATCGCTCGAAACGGTGACCACGCCCCGCTCGGCCATGCCGGTCAGGACGCGGAGGTAGACGGGCAGCCGCGAGACGGTCGCCTCCGGCAGCCGGCCGCCGGACGAGGGGCCGGCGGGAAAACGGTCTGCGGAAGTTGCGGGATCGCTGGGGCCAAAGTCGGACAGGGAATTACGAGCCATGCGCCGGCGCTCCTCGGGGGATCGACGCGAGGCGAGGTGGGGCGGCGGTAACCGCCCTGGCCCGCCAGGTGGGTTCCAAAGGCGCCAGCCGACCGCTTCAGGGGGAGCGGTCACGCGCCAGCGCCTCGCTTTTCAAGGTACGCCTTTGTGAACGGATGCACAAAGTGATGCCCGTGCAGGTCAGCGACGCAGCGCCGCCCGGAGACGATCCTCGCTGACCCGCCAGAAGTCGTGCTGCACGCCATCGACCAGGGTCACGGGGATCTTGTCCCAGTACTCGGCCACGTCCTCGGTGGAAGCCGTGATGTCGCGCTCCTCCCACCCGACCCCGAGGTCCGCGGCCACCCGGGCGATCACCGCACGGGCCTCCTCGCACAGGTGACAGCCGGGCTTGCCGAGGAGGGTGATCCGGTACCCGGTGCCCGCTGGGCCATGTTCAGCCACCGGGTCCGGGCCGGGGCCGTCAGGTGCCGCCACGCCGATCAGATCCCGCCGTACGGGCCCGGAGGCATGGGGGGCGGGAGCTGACCCGGGCCGCGTCTGCCGCCCGCGGCGCGGTCGTCGTCACCCGTCCGCGCGCCACCGCCGGGCCGCCGGTCATGCCAATCCGGCGGGGCGTCCGCGGGGGACGGAGCCTGCATGTCGTCCTGCACGAGGGGGGAAATCTTGGCGTACTTCAGCCGCAGTTCGATCACGTTGGTCGCGAGTACGTAAGGCCTCCGGGCGGCGACGAAACGTTTGATGTACGGCTGGTGCTCATGCAGCACGTAGGCGGCCCGGTCGCGGTAGATCTCGTAGAAGATCCGCTGCATCGGCGCCTCCGGCACGGTGTGGATGACGTACACCAGGGCGTCCGGCTCGTTGGCGCGCACCTGCTCGGCGACCTCATCCGCGATCCGGTCGAACGCCGCCACCTTGTCCTCGAGCAGAGTGTAGATCGCGATCAGGCCGTGCGGACGGGGCGCGGGACGGACGATTTCGGTGCCGGGCGTACCTGGGCGCGGCTCGCGGGAGGCCGGGGGCCTGCGCAGCGCCGCGCCGGGCCGTTCGATTGCCCCGGTCGCGGGCTCCGCACCGGGCGCACCGGGATCGTAAAACGGTCGAGCGTCCCCGCCCGGCCACTCGGCCCCCGGCAGGCCCTCGCCGGGGACGCTCGCGGCGGAGAAGCGGGGGCCCCCGGTCTCGCCGGCCGGGAAGCCAGGCTGGCCGCCGCGACCGCCGGCCCGGGAATCCGGCTCCGCGGCCGCTGCACCATACCGGCCAGCCGCACCGGCTTCGCGCGCGCGGCCGGCGCGGCTCGCCGCATGCGGACGGCCCGCGACGTCCCCCCGCATCTCGCCGGAGCCCGCGCGTGATACGCCGGGCATCAGCCCATCCAGCCTGGTCACACCGAACCAGACGAGCCCGGCGGACAGTGCGCTCAGGGCCGGGTACGCGGCCCCGGCGGGCAGTGTGAAACGCAGCGCCACCGCGAGCACGGCGGCGGCACCGATGGCCGCTGCTCCTGGTACGAGCTGGCCCGGTGCTAGCTGGCCCGGTGCTGGACCCCGGGCGCCCCGGCCGCGGCCCCGGGCCGCGCACAGGGCAACGGCCGCCAGCGCCGCTACCACCACGGTCAGATGCACCGCGATCAGCGCGTAGTGCGGGATGAGCTGGTAGTGGACGGCGGCCGACGGCCAGGTCCGGCCGAACGGCTTAGCCGCCAGCGGGTCCGTGGCCAAGATCACGCCGATCACGACGATCAGGGCGGCGGCGGCGAGCCGGGCCCCGAAGCGGGCGGCCGTCCCGCGCGCCACCAGCTCGATCAGACCCCAGGCCAGAACGACCGGGGTCATGAGCTGCGCGGTGATCTGAATGACCCGGAAGGTTACGGCCCCGAAGCCCGTGGCGAATCCGATGCTCTGCCCGAGCAGCGCCACCGTGAGCGCGGACATGCCGATAGTCCAGGCGATGAAACTGGGACTGGGACTGCGGATGCACCGGCCGCCGAGCAGCCCCGTACCCACAGCCGCCACCATCACGCCTGCGATCGCGACTAGGACAGAGATAGACATTGACGCCTATGGTGCCTGACGCGGCGGGAGGGCGCGACCCGCGGGCCGCGCACCTGGCCGTCGCACGGCCGGTGCCGGGCAGCGGGCAGGCACTCGCACGTGCGACGGGCGCGGCGGCGGGGTTGCCCCCGGCACCTACTTCTTGTTGCGCCGCTGGATGCGGGTCTTCTTCAGCAACTTGCGGTGCTTCTTCTTGGCCATCCTCTTGCGACGCTTCTTAATGACTGAGCCCACGGTTTACCCTCATTCGACTGTACGGAAGATGGTCCCGCCGCCGTGCCCGCCCCGATGAGGGCGGCTGGGCATAGACCAGGTGTAGAAGGCTACCGTGCCGGCCGCACCATCCCGTGACGGCCCCGCAAGGTCCGCGCTCAGCCGGTGCCGACGAAGGCCTCCCGGAGGTACTGGTTGACCGCCTGCTCGGGAACCCGGAAGGAACGCCCGACCCGGATTGCCTCCAATTCACCGGAGTGCACCAGGCGATACACGGTCATCTTCGAGACGCGCATAATCGTGGCCACTTCGGCAACCGTGAGAAATCTGACGTCGCTTAGGGGAGTTTCGCTCGCAGTCATCCCTGCTCCACTTCCGCACGGAGCCGTGCACGGCTTAACCGATCGGCGCACCAGTCACGTACGTCTCCAGGGTAAGTCGCGCACGGAAAAGAGCAAGCCGTGCTGACGGCCGATCACACCCTGTGCGCAGCGCGCCGCAAAGCGATGACCGGAAAAACGCAGGCCAGAGGGGCCAGCTGTTTCTGAAGGGACTGCTGGTGCGCGCTAATAATTCATTGCCTAAACGGCGCAGGAAATTAATACCGCGCATCCGTGGGCGCTCCCGGCCCGAGACCGGCACCGGCGCCGGACCGCCGAATGGCGTTTCACCAGGGGCCGGCCAGCAGCCCGTGCGAGGGGAAAACGGCCTTCATCGTGGCCGCGATCGCGCGGTCGACCGGGTCGTGCGGATTCGAGCCGGACTCGTACGGGACGAAATCAGCGGTCGCGCCGTCCGTCATGAGCTCGGGCGGCTGGATACCGGTCCGCTGGCGCGCCAATTCACGCCAGGCCGCGGGCGTGGGCTCGGCCGGGTCGATGGGGTGGCCGCTGGCGATGCCCAGCAGATGGGCCCAGGACCGCGGCACCACCGTCGCGAGCGCGTACCCCCCGCCCCCGGTGCAGATCCACCGGCCGCCGGCCGCCTCGTGCGCGAGCCGGTGCAGCAGGGACTGGGCCTTGCGCTGCCCGTCGACGCTCACCTCAAGGTGAGCGAGCGGGTCGACCAGGTGGCTGTCGCAGCCGTGCTGGCTCACCAGGACCTGTGGCTGGAACTCCCGCAGCAGCGGCGGGACGACCGCCTCGAGGGCACGCAGCCACCCCGCATCGCCCGTCCCGGCGGGCAGCGCGACGTTGACGGCGAAGCCCTCTCCGGCCCCGATCCCGGTCTCCGACGGCAGCCCGGTGCCCGGGAACAGCGTGGCGGGGTGCTCATGAAGGCTGATGGTCAGGACGCGCGGGTCGTCGTAGAAGGCCGCTTGCACGCCGTCGCCGTGATGAACGTCGACGTCGACGTAGGCGATTCGCTCCGCTCCCTGCTCCAGCATCCAGGCGATCGCTATGGCCGGGTCGTTGTACACGCAGAACCCGCTGGCCGAACGGCGCATCGCGTGGTGCAGGCCGCCCGCGATGCTGGCGGCGTGCGCGCCGTCGGAGCCCCACACGGCCCGGGCCGCGGCCAGCGTGGCCCCGGCCACCAGCGATGACGCCTCGTGCATGTCCGGGAAGACCGGGTCGTCGGTTGTCCCGAGGCCGAAGAGAACCGACCGCGGGTCCAGCGGCTGGCCCCGGGCGGCACGGTGACCGGCGTTCCGGACGGCCTCGATGTAGGCGGTGTCGTGCACCAGTTCCAGCTCTTGCTGGGTGGCTGGCCCGGGCGCCGTCACCGAGACGCCGGAAGCGTCGAGCAAACCGAATTCGCGCGCCAGCGCCATCGTTAGCTCGACCCGTACCGGTGCGAGCGGATGACCCGGGCCGAAGTCATATTCTGCGAGCCGGTCATCCCAGCTCACGGTGAGCGAGCACGTCACACTGGCCTCCGAGTGCCTCGTCTGTGCCCGGCCCCGCCTGCCCAGCTCCCCCGGCCCACCATCAGCCGCCGGCCAGATCCCGGCCCCGGTCACGCGCGGACTCTATCGCGGCGAGAAACGCGGCCCGTACCCCGTGCTTCTCCAGCTCCCGGATGGCCGAGATGGTCGTGCCGCCCGGCGAGGTCACCGCTTCGCGCAGGATCACCGGGTGCTCGCCCGACTCGCGCAGCATCGTGGCCGCCCCGAACACCGCCTGGGTGACCATCTCCATCGCCGCACCGCGCGGCACCCCCAGCAGGATCCCCGCGTCCACCATCGCTTCCACCAGGAAGTACACGTACGCCGGTCCACTGCCGGACAGCGCGGTGGCAGCGTCCTGCTGCGACTCGGGGATCCGCAGCACCTTGCCCACCGGCTGGAACAATTTCTCCGTACGGCGCAGATGCGCCTCGCCGGCATGCTGGCCCGCGGAAATCACGCTCATCGCCTCGTCCACGAGCACCGGCGTATTGGACATCACCCGGACGACGGGGACGTCACCGGCGAGCCGGCGGCCGATGAAGGCGGTGGTGATGCCCGCCGCCACGGAGATCACCAGCCGGTCGGGCGAAGCGGTAACGAACGTGGCGATCTCGTCCAGCAGGGCGCCCATGTCCTGTGGCTTGACCGCCAGCACGAGCGTGTCCGCGGTTTTGGCCGCCTCCGCCGCGCCCGATGTCAGCACGCCGTAGCGTTCCCGCAGCTCGGCCGCGCGCTCGGGGCGCCGCGCGACCGCGAGCACCTCCCCCGGCGGATGACCCGCCCGCAGCAGTCCGGACAGCAGCGCCTCGCCCATCTTGCCGGTGCCGAGAATCGCGATCATAGGAGTCTCCTGTGCTGGGCCGGGGCTAGCGAGCGCAGGAAGAAGGCGAGGTTACCTGGGCGCTCGGCCAGGCGGCGGACAAGATAGCTGTACCAGTCGCGGCCGTAGGGCACGTACACCCGGACCCGGGCGCCCGTGGCCGCCAGGCGCTGCTGCTCCTCGGGCCGGATGCCGTACAGCATCTGGTATTCGAACCGGTCCGCCGGGCGCCCCGACATCAGGGCCAGGGTCGTGGCGATGTCGATCAGCCGCGGATCGTGGGTAGCGACCATCGGATAGCCCGTACCGGCCATCAGCCGGCGCAGGCAGCGGGTGTACGACAGGTCGACGTCCGGCCGCCGGGTGAAGGCGACCCCGGCGGGCTCGTCGTAGGCGCCCTTGCACAGCCTGACCCGGGCCCCCGCGCCGGCCAGCTGCTCACAGTCGTCCTGGCTGCGCCGCAGCCGGGACTGGACGACGCAGCCAAGATCGCCGAATTCGGGCCGGAGCCCGGCCACGATGCGCAGGGTGGCGCCGACGGTCGTATGGTCTTCCGCATCGAGCGTGACCGTGGTTCCCGCGTCGCGAGCGGCGGCACAGATGCGCGCGATGTTCTCCGTCGCGGTCTTCTCCCCGTGCTCGGGAAGGCTCGCGCCCACCGCCGTCGCCTTCACGGAGATCTCGCAGGCGCCGCCGGCGGTGAGCCCGGCGGCCGATAGCTCGCCGAGCAGCTGGACGTAGCTGCGGGCGACGTCCACGGCCTGGCCTGCCTCGGTGGTGTCCTCACCGAGGTAGTCCAGCGACACCAGGAGGCCGGCGGCACGGAGCTCACCGGCCACCTGCACCGCGTCGGCCGTCGTCTCCCCGGCCACGTAACGGTCGACGATGGCGCGGGTCTGCGGTGCCGTGGTGATGGCCTGGCGCAACCGCTCGCTGGCCGCCGCGGCCAGCAGGGTTCGACGCAGCAAGAAGGGGACCTCCGTCGCAGAATCTATTCCGTCAGCGTCTATTTGGTCAGCGTCTATTGGTCAGCGTCTATCGGTCAGGGCCGGGACAGCAGCGAGCGCCTGCCGAACGCGGCCTTGTCGATCGTGACGTTCGCGCCGGCGTCCGGCGGCACGATCACCTCCTGGGCGGCGGCGACGCCCCCGGCCAGAAGCGCGGCGTCCACCGGCACCGTGCGGCGCACCAGGGCCAGCGCGACCGGGCCGAGCTCCCAGTGACGGGCGGCCGACCCTACGAAACCGACCGGCTTGCCGTCCAGCTCGACCGGATCCCCGTGCGCGGGCAGCCGGTCCACGCTCCCGTCCAGGTGCAGGAACACCAGCCGCCGGGGCGGATGCCCGAGATTGTGCACCCGGGCGACCGTCTCCTGGCCCCGGTAGCACCCCTTGGACAGATGCACCGCAGAGGAGATCCAGCCGACCTCGTGCGGAAGCGTCTTGTGGTCCGTGTCCAGGCCGAACCGGGGCTCGTGCGCGGCGATCCGGAGGGCCTCGTACGCCCACATGCCGGCCAGCCGGGCGCCGTGATCGCGGACCGAGTCCGCGATAGCGGCCAGTTCGGCCCGCGGGATCACGTAATCGGTGCCGACCGGGCCGGTGGTGACGGCCACGGCCGCTTCCGCCGCGGGCCCGGCGTCCTTCGCCTCGTCCGGGCCGGCCACCGACAGCACCGCGTACTCGCCGGTCACGTCGGCCGTCTCGACCCGCAGCATGAAGCGCATGGAATCGAGGAACTCCACCAGCGCCGCAGCGGTCCCCGGCTCGACGTGGATCCAGGTGGCCGTGCCGTCGTCGGTCAGCGTGAGATCGTGCTCCACGTGCCCGTTCGGGCTCAGGACGAGCGCGCGGGCCGTGGTACCGGACGGCAGTGCCTCAAGGTGCTGAGTGGTCAGGCTGTGCAGCCAGCTCAGCCGGTCCGGGCCGGAGACCCGGACCACGCCGCGCCGCGAGCGGTCCACCAGCCCGGCGTCGCGGGTCATCGCGCGCTGCTCGCGCACCGGATCTCCGTAGTGCGCGGCGACACCGGTGTCCGGTCCCTCGGCGGGAACGGCTCCGGGCGCGGCGAGAAGCGGGCTCTTCATGGTCCTAGGTTACGCATGGGCGGCCGCGGTTCAGCGCCGTCGCCCCGCGCTCAGCCGGTCACGGCTCAGCCGGCCACGGGCTCAGCCGGTCACGGGCTCAGCCGGTCACGGCCTGCATTGCCCGCAGCGACCGAACACCGTCAGGTGCCCGACGTCCGTCTCGAAGTCCTGCCCGGCGTCGAGCGCCGTGACCAGCGGCCGTACCGCCTCCGGGCTGACCTCGGTGATCTTCCCGCAGCTCCGGCAGACCAGGTGAACGTGATCAGCGTCCGCAGCCAGGTGGTACGTCGGCGCGCCGTGGCCGAGATGCGCGTGCGTCACCATGCCGAGCTGCTCGAGCAGCTCCAGCGTGCGGTAGATCGTGGAGATGTTGACCCCGCGCGCGGCCTGGCGGACCTCGGCCCCGACGTCCTCCGGGGTGGCGTGCCCGAGACGGGCGACCGCCTCGAGCACCAGCTGCCGCTGCGGCGTAGCCCGGTACCCGCGGGCCCGCAGCTGCTCGTCCCAGGCCTGCGGGACGCGTTCGCTATCCCGGGCTTGCGCCATGCCCGCAGTTTAGTGGCGCCGGGGCCCGGTACCGCCCAGGACGCCTGGCGGGCCGGCCGTTCCGCTGGCCGGGCCGGGAGCGCGAGACGGGCGCGACGGGGGACCCGGGAAGCGACCGGAGAAAATCGTCTTGCTTCCGCGGCCTGCCGTGGCATAACGTGCGTTTTAACGCGGGAAAGGAGGTGGTCCACAGCATGCATAGATGTTGGACTCGCGAGGTGGCTGTCCGCTAGCCGCTGACCCGCCGGCGCGCGCACCGCGGCATAATGTGCCGCAACGCGTGGGCCACACCCTTCCGCCTCCTTTCCTGAGGTGCCGATGGGTGTAGCCCTGACGTCCTCCGGGACGGCGGTCGGCAATCCCGGACAGACACCGCCCCCCCGGGCTGATCGGCCGTGTCCAGCCGATCCCCGCCCGCAGCGTTCATCCTGTGCGCTGCGGCGGGAGCCGCCCGGGGGTTTTACTTTCCCCCGGTCCGTCTTCAGCCGGCCCGCTTCAGCTGACCCGCTTCAATTGGGCGGAGATGTGAGACTGCAGTGGCTGCCCCACGGCGGCCAGGTCGTACGCCCAGCCCAGGTCGTCGCCGATCAGGCCGTACAGCCGGCGCCCGGCGGTGACCTCCTTGGCCGAGGACGTGCGCGCGACGACGTCGGTGGCCAGGTCGACGCGGTGGCCGGAGACCTCACCCAGGTAGATCTCGGTGATACCGGTCGGGTGGGCCAGCAGTACCTCGACCTTCCCCGCCGGCTGCGGGCGCCAGAACCCGGCCTCGGTCGAGAGTGGCTGGCCGATCCGCCCCTCCGCATCGAGCCGCCACGTCCGGCTCGTATAGCTGAGGAAGGGCTTTCCGTTGTGGCTGAATGACATTTCCTGGCCGAACTGGAAGCTCTCGATGGTCGGGTAGCCACCGACCCCTGCGCCTTCCCACCGCCCGAGAAGGAACGCGAGCGGCGCGAGGTCCGGATGCAGTTCGGGGTCCTGGTCCCCGGCCGGGGTCCCGTGTTGATCGTCCATGCCGGCCAGGTTAGACGGCCGGCCACCAGCGGCCGGCACGACCCGCCCAGATAACCAGATAAGCAGCTAAGCACCCCCGGTCGGCCGGGCCGGGCATTCAGCGTCCGGGACGGCGCGATTCGCCCAGGACGTACACCCGGGCCCCCTCGGGACGCACGGACGGCTCCGCCCCCGCCGCCTCCTCCGGCGCGGCGTCCGGCTCCCCCGCCACCCCGGTACCGGCGCCGGTATTCGTCCCGTTCCCCGGCCGCTCCGCGTCCGGTCCGTGCGGCAGGCCATCCATGACCGGCCAGCCCCGCGAGTAGAGCGACTTGGCCGTGTCGGGCCAGCCCCGCGAGCCCGGTGAACTGCGTCCGGGTCCGTTGGGCCCGCCCCGCCCGTCGCCTGAATCCTCGGCGCCGGGCCAGTTGTCCACGTCGTACACGTCGCCGGCGCCCGGCACCCCGGCCGCATCACCCGGCCCGGTCCACCTGTCGTGCCCGGCGGGCCCGGCCGGCTGAGCGGTCGCGATGCGGGCCGCTCCCAGCCAGGTCCGTTCGGGATAATCCGGCTCTGTCCCGTCCGCCTCCTCCGCCGGCTCGCCGGGCACACCGGCTGTGCCGACTGTGCCGGCCGCTCCGGGATCCGGGCCGGTAGCGGCGCCGGGCGTCCCGGTCGGCCGTGCGGGACGTGATCGGCCCGCGGCGGCGGCCGCGGCATGGCCGAGCCATACCGCCGACGCGCCGCTGACCAGTGCGATCGCGGCGAAAGCAGCCAGCATCACCGTCGCGCTCAGCATGCCGTGCATGGACCGGAGTGTACGGTCAGGACGGCTCCGTAGCCGGGTGCCGCGCCGGCGGTTAGAGTGCTGGGGTGGCACCACGGTCTCTCGTCATCAAGGTCACCGCCGGTAAGGACGAACCGGAACGCTGCAATCAGGCGTTCACGGTGGCTGCCGCCGCAGTCGCCAGCGGAATCGGGGTGTCACTGTGGCTCACCGGCGAATCCGCCTGGTTCGCGCTGCCCGGCCGGGCCGACGACTTCAGCCTCCCGCACGCCGCACCGCTGGCCGATCTGCTCGCGGGGGTGCTCGCCGCCGGTTCGGTGACGGTATGCACGCAGTGTGCGGCGCGCCGGGACATCGGCCAGCAGGACGTCATCGAGGGCATCCGGATCGCCGGGGCGACCACCTTCGTCGCCGAGGCGATCGCCGACGGGGCTCAGGCCCTGGTGTACTGACCGGCCAGCCCCGTACTGCCAGTTCCTGTGCGCTCGCCGGCCGTTACCGGGTCACCGCGGCCAGGCGCTCGCGGCGCAGCGTCAGGGCGAGCTCATCGCGTTCGGCGGGCAGCGGCCGCATCGGGCCCACGACCCAGCCGAGCAGCAGGTCGGCGAGCCCCGGGTTGCGCACCAGGGCCGGGCCATGCGAATACGTGCCGAGCACGCGGCCCGCGTACGCGCCCTCGGTGCCGTCGCCATTACCGGTCCCGACGGAAACCTGCGCGAGCGGGGCGGCGTCCGGCCCCCGGCGGGTGACGCCCTGGTGGTTCTCGAAACCGGTCAGCACGGGCACCCCGAGACCCGGGTCGACGTCCGCGACGATCTCCCCGACGGCACGGCGGTCGCCTCGCCCACTGCGGATGTCCAGGATGCCGAGGCCCGCGGTGGGCTCACCGTCCGCGCCACCGAACTCGTGTCCCAGCAACTGGTAGCCCGCGCACACCGCGAAGACGACGGCACCGCGGTCCGCCGCAGCGGCCAGGCCGCCATCGGCGCGCAGCCGCCGGGCCGCAAGTACCTGCGGGAGATCCTCGCCCCCGCCGAGCAGGTAGATGTCGCCGTCACGGGGCACCGGCTGGTCCGAATTGACGAAGACCGACTCGACGCCGATGTCCCGCAGCCGGGCGCGCCGTTCCAGCACGAGAAGGTTGCCACGGTCCCCGTACGTGCTCAGCAGGTCCGGGTAGACCCACACCAGGCGCAGACTGCTCGTCATGCGGCCCGCCCGAGGGCCGTGCGGATCTGCTGGAACGCGGTGTAGTTGCCGATCACCTCGAGGCTGCCGTGCCCGACCCGGTCCACGGCCTCATCGATACCGGCCACGAGCTCGAAGGTAACGTCGTCGGCTTCCAGCCGGACGGCCAGGTCGGTCCGGCGCTCCCCACCGACGAACACCTGCCGCCCCCGCAGCCTGCGGTAGTCCACGTCCCACAGCCAGGACGTGTCCCGGCCGTCCGGCACCTGGGCATTGACCGCGAGCATCACCGGCTCGGGCGGCGGGCGCAGCACGTCGAGCGCCTCCAGCCAGCCGGCCGGGTTCTTGGCCAGCAGCAGCCGGATGGCCACGCCGCGCCGTTCGACCGTGGTGTACCGGCCTGCCACGGAAACCACATCGCGCAGCCCGCGCAGCGCGTGCACGACGTCGACTCCGAAGACCTCGGCGACGGCCAGCGCGACCACCGCGTTGGACCGGTTCGCCCGGCCCGGCAGCGCCAGGTCCAGCGGCCGGACGCGCCCGGCCTGGTCGATGACGTCGTCGCCGGACAGTGCCCAGCGGACCGGAGGCCGGGTGAACGAGCACTCGCCGCACCTCCAGTCGCCGCCGGTCCGGCGCAGGTGCGAGCCGCAGCGTGGGCAGCACCATGAGTCGTCGTGCCAGCGCTGCCCGGCCGCCACCCAGGTGACGTGCGGCGCCTTCGCGGCGGCCCAGGCGATCAGCGGATCGTCGGCGTTGGCGACGACGTGGCAGTCGGGAGCGGCGTCGATGGCTTCCCGCCAGCGCCGGGCGAGCAGCCAGATCTCGGCGGCCCGGTCCATCTGGTCCCGGCTCAGGTTCAGCAGCACGAGCACACGCGCGTGGGTGGCTTTGAGCACCGTCGGTATGTACTTCTCATCGCACTCGAGCACCGCGATCGTCGCGTCGGGGGCCTGGCCGAGCGCGGACGCCATGCCGGCTTCCATGTTGGCGCCGAACGCGTTGGAGGCGATCTGCTCTCCCAGGGGCGCGAGCGCCGCCGTGACCAGGCGGGTCGTGGTCGTTTTGCCGTTGGTTCCGGTGACCAGGACAACGTCCCGGTCCTGCGCGAGCATGGCCAGCAGCCCGGGCTCGAGCCTGAGGCCGATGACACCGCCGATCACCGAACCGTCACCCCGGCCGGCCAGCCGCGAAACTTTGCTCGCGGCTCCGCCGACGCTGGTCGCCAGCCTGGCTCGCAAGGGAAGCTTGTTCATCCCGGCCGATGTTATCGTCACCCGGGCGGCCAGTCAGCAGCATCGCCCGGCGGGCGCTGGGTGCCCGGAAACGTGACAAACCGGCGTGGCCAGGACAGGACCGCCTCGAGCCAGCCCGGGCCCGTGCTGATGCCGCCCGACACCTGCATAAGGGCGGCCGTGTGACGCAGCGCCTGCGCGTGATCCACCCCCGGCATGACCTGGGCGAGGTCGACGGCAAAGGGCACGGGACCGTCTTCGCCGACCAGCGCGGTCCAGGCCAGCCGGCGGTTGACGGCCAGTTCCATCGACAGCGGATGCCGGCGCAGGGCCCAGATCCGCTGCCCGGCCCGGATGCCCGGCCAGTCCGGCAGGGCGGTCAGATCGAAGTCCAGCGGCGGGGCGTGATCGGCGGGTGCGAGGCCAGGACCGCCGAACGGGCAGAGCCGCTCGATCTCGTGCAGCCACCGGAGCTGCGGGATGACCCAGGCTGGGCCGGGCCGCGTGGCGGACGGCACAGCGCCGGCCGGGACGGCGGCCTCCGCTCCGGCTCCGGCGCCGGCGCGGTCCAGCCTGATCGCCGCCGCGGACGCCACCACCCGAGCGAACCGGGACGGTTCGTAGCTCGCGCGCAGGGCCACCACCCGGATACCGGCCTGGTGATCAATAACCCGGGCCAGCAGGCATTCGCGCGCCCGTGCGCCGAGGCCCCGCCACCGGCGGCAGAGCGGCGCGGGAACGGCCGGGAGCGGATTGTCGGTGAGAAAGGCCAGCAGGAATGCCTCGGTCCACACCCGGAGCCAGGCCAGTTCCGGTGCGGCGGCGAGCAGTTCGGCCTCGCGGAGCTCGCCTAGCTGGCACGCACGGCCTTCCCGGCATCGCCGTCCGCAGGCAGCCGATCGGCGGCCGCTCACCGGGGGCGTGACATCGCCGGGCGCTACGGCGCCACGCGCCGCATCGCCGGGCGGAACGGCCCCGCCCGGATGGGCGCGCCCCGGCGGGCCGGCCGGCCCCGGAGCGGGGATCCGCCCCCAGCGCGGCGGCCCGGCATCGCCGGGGAGCAGAACCGCTACCTCGGGGGTGAGCAGCGGCAGGTCGGCCACCTGCTGGCCCGCGTCCGCACCGTGCGCGGCCGGTATCCGGTGCACGATTCTGACCGCCGCGTTCCGCGACACGTCGGGCACGAGCCGGGCTGGGCACGGCTCGGTGAGGACGGTGCCTTCCCCATGCGCCCCGAACTCCGCCAGCAGGGCGGCGAGCCATTCGGCGGCACGCGTCGCCGGGCGGCCCTCCCCCTGGTCGCCCAGGATGGATCGTGCTTCCCCGAGTACGAGGACGTGCCGGAGCGGGGAGCCTGGCCGCCCCGAACGGAGCCGCAGGTGCTCGGCGAGCCGGATCAGCAGGGCACCGGAGACCAGCGCCCGGTCCTCGCCGGCGCCGATGTCATGCACGGCCAGCACGGCGGGCCCGCGGAGAAGCGCGCCCAGATCGGCGGGATGACCGCCGTCGAGGAATCGGCCGGCCGACCCGCTCCGCAACGGCCCGAACCGGGCGCCGGCCAGGGCATGCAGCCGGGCCCGGGTCTTACGGTCGTATCCGGCCTCGCCGATCACGCCGGTGACCGCGTCGTGCAGTTCACCGAGGCGCGGAACGGCCGGCGCGGCCGCCCGGCCGGGGGCCCGGTGCGCGGGACGCCCGGTGAGCAGATCCCAGCCGGCGGCCTCGTATACGCGGGGCAGCGCCAGCGACAAAGCCAGGGAGAACAGCTCGTCAGCGCCGAAGGCGACGTCCAGCAGCCGGCGCACCAGGGCCATATGCGCCTGCAGCGGGTAGCCCGGCTCCGGTGCCAGCGGGCTGAGGGTCAGCGGTATGGCGTCCGGATCGCAGGGGTTGATGACGGTGACCGGGGGACCCTCCCGGCCGCCGGTGACGGTCTCGTATCCGGACCCGGCCGCGTCGACGGCCAGCCACGGCAGACCGAGCGCGGTGAGCTGCGCGAGCATGTTCCGGACGGTCCGCGACGGGCCCGTGCCGGCGCTGCCCGTCACCAGGACGCCGTGGCCGAGTGCGGCGACCGGCATCCGCAGCGGGCCCCGGCCGGGCTCCAGCGCCACGGCGAGCTCGATGGACGCCCCGGCCAGGCGATCGTGTATCGCTATACGTGACTCTACAATCACAAGCTGTGCTTAGCAGGCCGGCGCGGGCGCGCGCTACCGCATCCGCCACAGTCACGGTGCCGGGAGGACCGCTCGGCGGAGATTACTCGTCCGGGCGGCGGCGCCAGTCCAGGCGATCCGGTGGCGGCCCGAGATTGGGCGGCGCCTGTCCGGCACGGTCCCGCCAGCTCACCGGCGCCCGCCGGCGGCGACCGGGATCGCGGTCCGGGCCGGGAGAATCCGGCCCGGGAGAATCCGGCCCGGGGACGCGTTCAGCGCCGGGAGCGGCGTCCAGGCCGGGGGCGCTCCCGGCGGTATCGTCGCGCGGCGTGTCACCCCCGTCGCGGGGCCGTCGTGGCGTATCCGGCTGGGGAACCGGGTGCTCCGCAGGCCCGATGCCCTCGAGCGGGATCCGGCGTGCCTCCTCCAGGGAGGCCAGCGTCGCGGTGGGCAGGCTCATGATTCCCGGGTTGGCATCGACCACGGCGACCTGGCGGCCCCCGGCGGAGGAGTACATGACGATCATCACACTGGGCGGGAGCTGCTGAAGCTCGTGCTGCTCGACGACGAACTCACGGGTCCGCTGCACGGTCCGGGCCTGTGATTCGCTCATCCCGGCCGCCCGGGACGTGCTGATGCCCCATGCCGTGCTTTCGCTGATGCCCTCGGTGATCGCGTCGGATTCGGTGTAGCCGGTGGAATGGCTGGAGTCGCTGCTCTGGGACCGGGTTCCGTGGCTGAGCGGGAGGAAACTGCTGTCCCGGCTGGCCCCGCGGCCGCGGCTGCGCCCGGACGTGTCCGTGACCGAACTGGTCTGGGCCAGCGAATCGGAGGTGCCCACGGTACTGGTGTAGGAGCCGCCCGTAGTGTCCGTGACCGAGGTGCCGACCGTGTCGGTGAGCTGCGAGAGCACAAGGCGGTGCTCGGTGCCGATCTGCTCGCTGGCCGTCCTGGCGTCGGCGGCGTTCCCCAGGCGCATGAACGCGACGGCCGCGTTCCCGCGTCCCAGCCGTTCCCGGACGCTGGCCGGGATTGACCGGTAACCGACCACCAGCCCGGTCCGGGAGGCCGCACAGGCGTCGGCCAGCCGGTCCAGCACGTCCGCGCGCAGTTTCTCCGCTCCGAGCAGGAAGAGCGTGTGCTGCCAGGGCGCCCCGGCGCCGCCACGGCGGATGACCGCGGTGAGCGCCGCGACCACGAAGGTGCTCAGGACCGCGTGCCCCGCCACCCCGGCGTCGGGGTCCGTGGCCACCACGCGCAGCGGGGACCTCGGCGTGGACGTGAGGGCGGTCCCCAGGTCATCCAGCGTGCGCAGCCGTGCCTCCATCGCCCAGGCGCGCTCGACCACCATCTGCCCCGCGCCGCGGCCGAACATCACGGCGAGCTGGTCGATCTGCGCCCCGGTCAGCAGCCCGCGTCGGGCATCATCGCGCGGGTCCCCGATCTGAGCGAGCACCCGCAGTGCGGCGTTGACCTGCGCCAGCGTCGCGTTGTTCCCCAGCAGGCCGATGACGCGCTCGAGAATGGCGTTGTCACGGGACAGTTCCCGGGCGGAACCGTGCTCGTCCCCGGCGCCGGCCGTCAGGGCCAGCAGGTCCGCGAGCGCCGCCGGGGCGAGGCCGAGGCCCAGGTCCAGCCGGGGCAGGTCGTCGGGCAGCACCCAGACCAGGGGGGCGATCCCGACCCGCCGGGAGACGGCCAGGAGGTCACCGGCCACGGCCCCGTCGGTGAGGTCGACCACGGTCAGCTCGCCGCCGGATTGCAGCCGGGGTATACCGATCATGGTGAGCATCGCGGACCAGCCGGGCAGTGTTCCCCCGGCCACGTCGACGCGATCGATGTCGCAGGCCAGCGACATGGCGTACCAGTGTTTCTGGCGCTCGTAAGCGTCACGGCGCGCTTGCCAGTCCCTGGCCTGGCCGGCGTGCTGGGCCTGCCACTCGAACAGCCGCGCTTCCTGGAGCCGCCGGATGGTGGCCACCCGGCGCTCCTCCCCCGCGATCCGGGCCCGCATGGCCTGCTCACTGCGCCGGATCTGCCGCGCGGCCAGCCCCGCGCCAACCGTGCCCAGCAGGGCCCCCAGCCCGGACAGCGACGGATTGAGCCAGCCCAGGACCCCGAGGGTGATCATCCCGGCGGCCAGGACGATCGCACCGCCGAACGATGCCCGGAGCGGGCGGTCCAGCCGGTTCTGCTCGCGGCGCTGAGCCGAAACCCACCCCGGATTGAGCTCCTCCCGCGGCGGTGGGGTGGGCCGGCGCGGTGACGGCCCGGGATGCGGGTACAGGACGGCGTACTGCCAGCCGAGGTATACCCGGTCGGGCCGCAGCGCCGACGGCCGGCCGCTGGGCGCGGGATGGCTGGATGGGCTCGCCGCCGTCATGACGTTCCCTCCGCGGGGAGGCCGGCCGGAGCGGCCGTCGCCGGTGGGGCGCCACCGGCATCGGCGGGCGCCGGCCCGGGAACGCTGGCGGGCACGGTCCGCGCCGCGGCCACCAGGCGCTCGGCGGGACGCCTGACCACCAGCGCGAACTCACCGCGGCCGAGTTGCTGCAGCCGGGCGGCCGGGACCCGGGGCTGACGGGCGAACGAGGACGGCGCCGGGCTGGCTGCTCGTGCTCTGGTCGCCGTGGCGATGTACCTCCCGGTCCCGCCGGCCGGGAGCGCAGGAGTCGCGGGAGCCGCGGAGGGCGCTGAGATCGGCGGGGTACCCGGTCTCGCCGCACGGGACGTGCCCCCGGCCGGCCCGGCGGGTGGCGGGCCGGCCCCGGGCTCGGGGATGAGCCGCTCCCCGGTCTGCCCGGCGAAGCGCTCGGCGCTGTCGGCGTCGGGCATACGGTGGATGAGCAGCGCGTTCACCTGGTCGGCCACACCTGCGCCGGCCCGCGCGGACGTGGTGGTGAGCAGGACCGGCAGCCCGGCCTCGGCACCGCGGGTAATCAGGTCCCGGAGCATGGGCTGCGGGAGTCCCTCACAGTGGTCGAACCACGCGAGGCCGTCGCCGTCAATGCCGATCTCGCACAGGTCCTCATCGGCGGCCAGGATGTCCTGCCCGGCCAGCCACGCGAGCCGGGCCGCGGCGCTGGCGTGACCGGGTGAGCCCAGGGAGAACAGCACGACGGCGCGCTCGCGGACGACCCGGCCGATATCGATGTGCGTGCGGGCGGCTCCGGCCGGCCGGAGCCAGCGCCCGAGCGGCGAAGCGCGCAGCTGGCCCAGCTGGGTGGCCGCGGTCATCAAGAACGCCGGATCGGCCTGGGCCTGGCTGACCCCTGCGCGGGCCCGTTCGGTGATCTGCGGGCGCCGGGGGTGGTGCGCAGGCACCTGCTCCAGGCGTGCCTCCAGCGCGAGCGGATCAAGCAGGTGCGCCACGTCGTCGAGCACGGGGATGCGCGGGTCGGCCGGCGCCGCCTCGATGATCTCGAACACGTCGGTGAGATAGGCGCCGAAGCTCCGCCGGTAATGGTCGACCGTGCCGGACCAGTTGAGCATGGCTGTGACCAGCGAGGCCCGCCGCGCCGGGCTTCCGTAGCGGAACGGCTCATACGAGGCCGGCCCGGCCGCGCTGAACTCGCAGAACGGCGCGCCGGCCGCGGCACAGACGGCGGACAGCGACGCGGCGAGCTCGGTGCCGCTGCCGAGGCTGACGACGATGACCGGCTTCCGTAGCCGTACCGCGGCCTGCACGAGCTGGAAACTGCTGGTCGTGGTGCCGGACCGGGGCGCGCCGGCGACCAGCACGCCGCCGGCCATCTCGGGCCAGGACAGGGCCGCCCGCGCTCCGGAAAGCTCGTCCACCCCCAGGCAGGCACCGTTCCTGATGACAACCCCGCCGGATCGCACCGAACGGACAACCACGGCGCGCCGGATCGCGACGATCAGGCCGGGACGCGGCGGCCGGACGTCCCACTCGTCGGTGTGCAGCCAGTCCAGCCAGGCGGCGAGGGCGGCCTCCGCGGCCCCGGCCATCAGCGCGATCGGGAGCTGCCGGGGCAGCCAGTGCCCCATGCCCGTGTACGCCACGCCCAGGTGCAGCAGCCGCGCGGAATGGCCGAAAATCCCGTCCAGGTAGGAGGCCACCCGCGCGGGACCCGCCGTGAACCCCGCGGCGGCCGCGGCGGGCCCGATGGCCAGCGTCCACACCAGGCCGGCGGCGGCCGGGGCGGCCAGCCACGCCGGGCGCCACCGGCTCACCCTGGTGACGCCGAGGAAGACGAGCGCCAGGACCAGTGTCAGCTGGGCGAAGATCACGTGCAGGACGACCAGGGCGACACCGATCGCAGCCAGGAACTCACCACGGCGCGGAGTATCTCTGGGTATCACGTAGCGTGCGCGCCGTGGCGCGCGCTCCGCCGCTGATACCGGCTCGGCTGGCATCGGCATTAGGTTCGCAGCAATCGGCGGCGCGTGTCCACAGGCCCGGCGTATCAGACGGCCCGGGTGCCGTCCGTGCCGTTTCCGCAGCCGGTCAGGTGGCCGGTGCGGCCGCTGTCTCGACCGAGACTTTGAAGAAATCGGGCCGCAGCATGACCACGGTCAGGGCCACCGGGACCGACGAGTCGTCGAACCTGATGGTCACGGTAATCGCCGACTGCCCGGGGGCCAGGCGCAGCCCGCGGGCGATCGACGGCTGCGGCGGGCACAGCTCCACGTTCAGCGCGGCCGGGCGTCCCGCCACACCGGGGTCCGCGCCCTTCTCCGCGGCCGGGTCAGCGGGCGGCGCGGAGAGCACCTCGTCGAACCCGGGAGCCCAGCCGGATTCGCCGCCCTCGTCGTGCGGGGCGCTGACCCGGTCGCCCGCGGACCGGCGGGGGCCGGGAGATTGCGGCAGGTAGGCGGTGGACATCGCCACCGGGAAATCGCCCGAGGCCCACAGGCAGCGGATGACCCGGACCTGCGTCTCCGGCTCGAGCCCCAGGGCCCAGCAGATGTCCTGGGGCGCCGGGCGCCGGGATACGTGCTTGGCCTGGCAGACGATCGTGCTGCCCATCGGGTCGACGGTCGTGCTGAGCCCGGCCAGGCCCTCGATGGGGATCTGGTACTCGGCCGGGCTGGCCCGGTACAGCTGCCCGTCCGGCAGCTTGCGCAGCAGCGACCGCCGGGACAGTTCCGCCACGGCGACGTCGATCTCCGCCACGCTCACGCTGAAGCGCCGCGCCAGCGCGCTGCGCCGGGGCAGCTTCCACCCCGGCTCGCGGTGCACGAGAGCCGCCGCCATCCGGTCGGCCAGGACCCCGGCGGCCGAGCCCCGGGGACCGGGACCGTCCCGGGCCGGCCGTCCGTCGCCCTTGTCCGCGGCCTGGTCATCACCCCCGGCCGCCGTCCCGCCCCCGCGCTCGAGCCCGGCCGTCATTCTGCCGTCTGGGATCCGGCCAGGTAGACCACGCGGCGGGCGACGTTGACGGCGTGGTCGCCGAGACGCTCGTAGAAGCGCGCCACCAGCGTCATCTCCATCGTCACCGGGAGTGCCATCTGTCCCGAGGCGAGCTCGGCGATCAGGCTCGCGTGCAGCTCATCCATCTCCTCGTCACGTTCGGCCAGTATGGCCGCCGCGGAACCGTCCCGCTGGTACCAGGAGTCCGCGGCCCGGCGCCACATGTCGGACACGACGTCGCCCATCCGCTCGACCAGACCACGGGTACGGGGGGTGAGGTCGTCGCTGAGGATGTGGTTGGCCCGGCGGGCGATGTGCTCGACCAGGGCATGGGAGCGCTCGAGCTCGGGCACGATGCGCAGCACGGACAGCAGGAAGCGCAGGTCCTCGGCGACGGGCGCCTGGAGCAGGATGTTCCGGTCGACCGTGGCCTCGATCTCCGGATAGAGCGCCTCGATGATCGCCTCGCGCTCGGCCAGCAACTTGACCACTTCGTTGTCGCCGCCCAGCAGGGCATCGGTCGCCTGGGACAGGTCCTCGGCGACCATGCCGAACATTTCGATAATCTTGGTCTCGATGGTCTCCAGCTCACGCTGGAACGCCTGCCGGTGCTCAGCCATGGTCAAAGTCCTCTATTCGCGCCGGGGATGACCACTACGGGGCATTCGGCGTGGTGGGTGACCTGAGTGCTTACCGAACCCATCAGCAGGCGGCCGAACCCGCCGCCGCCGCGCGACCCCACGACCAGCAGGTCGGCGTCCCGCGAGGCCCTGATGAGTTCTTCCGCCGGTTCCCCGGTGGCCACGTTCACGGTGACCTCGGGCGCCGTCCCGCCGATCTCGCTCGTGACCTTGTCCACGAATTCCCGAACCGCCGCCCGCACCAGGTCCGGGTCAAAGCTGTTCTCGGGGTAGCTGCGCAGGCCCCAGTAGACCCCCGTGACCGGGCGAACGGGGTCCGGGTGCACCGTCATGACGGTCAGCGGGAGATGGCGCAGGACGGCCTCCCGCATGGCCCAGCGGACGGCGTGAAGCGAGTGATCCGAGCCGTCCACACCGACGACGATTCCGGGCACGGCTCAGCCCATCCGGCCGGTGACGTAGGCCTTCGTGCGGCTGTCCTGTGGGTCCTGGAAGATCTGCTCGGTCCGGCCGTACTCGACGAGAACGCCCGTGCGGGTATCGCTCTTTTCGTCGCGGAGCACGGAGAAGAAGGCGGTGCGGTCGCTGACCCGGGTGGCCTGCTGCATGTTGTGCGTGACGATGACGATCGTGTACCGGGACTTGATCTCGTGCATCAGGTCCTCGATGGCGGCGGTCGCGATCGGGTCGAGCGCCGAGCAGGGCTCGTCCATGAGGACGACGTCCGGCTCGACGGCGAGCGTGCGGGCGATGCACAGCCGCTGCGCCTGACCGCCGGACAGGCCCAGGGCCGACGCCTTGAGCCGGTTCTTCACCTCGTCCCACAGCGCGGCCTGGCGCAGCGAGCGCTCGACGATCTCTTCCAGCTTGCCGCGGTTGTGGATACCGTTGATGCGGGGCCCGTAGGCGACGTTGTCGTAGATGGACTTCGGGAACGGGTTCGGCTTCTGGAAGACCATGCCGATGCGGCGGCGCACGGCTATCGCGGACACATCCTTGGCGTACAGCGACTCGCCGCGATACCACACGTCACCCTCGACGCGAGCGCCCACCACCAGGTCGTTCATCCGGTTCAGCGTCCGCAGCACCGTCGTCTTGCCGCACCCGGACGGGCCGATGAAGGCCGTGATCTCGTTCTCGTGTACGGACAGCGAGACGTCCGTGACGGCCCGGAAGGCGCTGTACCAGAGCGAGACGTTCTTCGTCTCGAAGACACGTGCCTCCGGTGCTGTCTGGTCTTCCTGCCGCTCTTGCTGCTGGACCACCGGCTCGGTCCGCTGGCGTTCGGTGACGTTCTGCTCTGGCTGCTGTTCCATGACTTCCTCAGCGCCCCAGTCTGGTGAATCGTGCGGTGATAACGCGGGCGACGATCATGAGGATAAACGCGATCGCGATGAGCGTCAGCGCCGCTCCCCACGCGCGGGACTGCGCGCCGGAATACGGCAGGATCGCGTTCGAGAAGATCTGCGACGGCAGCGACGTGTTGGCGCCGCTGAACACGTTCGTGTTGGTGGCGGTTACCGTCAGGATGGTGAACAGCAGCGGCGCCGTCTCGCCCGCGGCGCGGGCCACGGCGAGCAGGGCGCCGCTGACGATGCCGCCGATCGCCGTGGGCAGCACCACGGTCAGCGTCACCCGGGCCCGGGTGGCGCCGAGGGCGTAGCTGCCCTCGCGCAGCGCGTTCGGCACCAGCTTGAGCATCTCGTCGCTGGAGCGGATCACCACCGGCAGCATCAGGCAGGCCAGCGCGAACGCGCCGGCCAGGCCCGAGAAGCCGAAGTGCACCACCCAGATCGCGTAGATGAACAGCCCCATCACGATCGACGGGACACCCGTCATCACGTCGGAGAAGAACCCGATGAGCCGGGCCAGCAGGTTCCTGCCGCCGTACTCGTTGAGGTAGACCGCGCCGAGCACGCCGAGCGGCACGGCCATCAGCGTGGCCAGGCCGGTGATCTCCAGCGTGCCGACCACCGCCGGGCCCATGCCGCCGATGCCGCCGGGCAGCACCTGCGGCGGGATCGCGGCGGTCAGGAACTGCCCGCTGATGATCGAGGCGCCCTTGCTGATCACCGTGAACAGGACGAACCCCAGCGGGACGATGACCAGCACGAGCGCGAAGTACATGAGCGCGGTCACGATGCGGTTCTTGGTGCGCCGCCAGGAGGCCGGCTCGCGCAAGTCGACCTTCGGCTCGGCGGTTACCGCCATCAGGCCCCCCTCGCACGGCGGGTGGAGCGTGCCACGACCGACCGGGCCAAGATGTTGATGAAGATCGTCAGGACGAACAGCAGCACGCCGAGCCCTATCAGCCCGGCGCGGAACACGCCGGAAGCCTCGCCGAACTCGCTCGCGATGACCGCGGCCATGGAGTCGCCCGGGGCGAGCAGGTGCGACGTGATCTGGGCCGACGAGCCGATCACGAGCGCAACCGCGATCGTCTCGCCCATCGCCCGGCCCAGCCCGAGCAGCACCGCCCCGACGATGCCGCCCTGGCTGTGCGGCCAGACCGCGCCGCGGATCATCTCCAGGCGGGTGGCGCCCAGCGCATACGCGCCTTCCCGGTCGATGGCCGGCACGGTCGCGATGACCTCACGCGACAGCGAGGTCACGATCGGCGTGATCATAAAGGCCAGAACGATGCCGGCGGTGAAGAACGAGGCCCCGCTGGTCTGCGGCCCGAACAGGTTCCCGACCACCGGGGTTCCCTTGACCCCCGAGCCGATCGAGCTGTAGATGCCGTTCAGCCAGGGCACGAAGACCAGGATCCCCCACAGGCCCCAGACCACCGACGGGACCACGGCCAGCAGGTCGATCACGTACACGATCGGCCGCGCCCACCGCCGCGAGACGACCTCGGTCAGCAACAGCGCGATGGCCACGCTGACCGGCACGGCCAGCACGACGGCGATCGCCGACGAGATGACCGTGCCGTAGACGAACGCCATCGCGCCGAACTTCCCGGCGGCCGGGTTCCAGGCGACGGAGAAAATCCCGCTGAAACCTTCCGAACTGAACCAGGACGTGGCCTGCTGGCTGGTCGATTCGGCGATCAGGACCAGGATCACCAGGACCAGCAGGCCGGCCGCCAGCGCGAGGATCTGGAAGACGCGGTCGCCGAGAGGCCTCCGCTCCGACAGGGCGCCGGCGGGCGCGGCCCGCTCCGCCGATGTGACGGTACTCACAAATATCGGCCGATCTGCTCGCTCTGTATCATCCGGCTCACGACGAAGACGGCGCCGGCGCCGCCGACCCGATCTTGCTGAGCTGCGCCACCGCCATGCCGTCGATGTTGGACGGCAGCGGCGCGTAGTTCAGCTCGGGGAGCAGCTTCTGGCCGGCGCCGAGCAGGTAGCCGAGGTAGCCCTTGAGGTTCGCGGCCGTCGTCGAGCTCGACTGGGCCTCGTAGACCAGATCCCACGACTGGTAGGTGATCGGGTACGAGCTGGCGCCGGGCGCCCAGATCGCGCTGAACGTCAGGTCGGACGCGACGGTGGCCTGGCCGGCCGCGGCCGAGGCCGCCGAGATCGAGGGCGCGACGTAGTCGCCGGCCGAGTTCTTGACCGAAGCGGAGACCAGGTTGGACGCCTTGGCGTCGGCGTAGTCCACGTACCCGATGGCGCCGGGCGTGGTCTTGATGATCTGGTCCACCCCGCCGTTGCCGCTGCCGCCGCGGCTGTTCGCGGGCCAGGCGATGGTGGAGCTGCTGCCCAGCTTCCAGACCCCGGGCGCGCCCTTCACCAGGAACTCGGAGAAGTTCTGCGTGGTACCCGAGGAGTCGGAGCGGCGGGCGATGGTGATCGCCGTGCTGGGCAGGGTGACCCCCGGGTTGAGCGCCTTGATCGCCGGGTCGTTCCACGTGGTGATCTGAGCCTGGAAGATCTTCGCGATCGTCGGCGCGTCCAGCTTCAGGTTCGTCACGCCGGACAGGTTGTAGGACACCGTGATCGGGCCGATCACGACGGGGAAGTAGAGCACCGTCTTGCCCTTGAAGAGGGACGTTTGACTGGCTGGGATCGGCGAGTCCGAGCCTGCGAAGTTGACGACGCCGGAGGCCAGGTCCGTCCGCCCCTTGCCCGAGCCGCCGCTGCCGTAGTTGACCGTCAGGCCCGGCTGGATCGACTTGAAGCTCTGGATGGCCGTCTGCTGGAAGGTGGTCTGGAACGTCGATCCGCTCGCATTCACCGTGCCCGAGAGCTTGGCGGCGGCGCTGCTGCTGCCCGACGAGGGACTGCTGCTCGCGCCGGAGCCGCTGCTCGATCCACTCGAACTGCAGGCGGCAAGGGACAAGGCGGCGACGGTGACGCCCGCCGCCGCGAGCCCCTGAATGCGCACACGTTGCATATTAGATACCCCTTTGTTATTACTTGACAAGCGTGGCCGCAGGTATTGCTTATTACCTGCCGATCAGGCCGGCCACGAGGACTGCCAGGATGGTGCCAGCGGGATCATATACGCCGATTGCCGGCCTAACCGACGGTGATGCTAGCGGTCGATTAAAGCACCTCGCCAGTCACGTCAAGCTCACCGGTTAGCCCGGTGTGCGCCATATGTCGCCGCCCACGGTAATATTCCGAAGGTTAATTGCAGGCAAACGAAACGTGAACTTCACCTAGCTATTGGCTGTTCATTTCGTGAGCACGGCAATCATCCGGCCGGGCACCGGCAGGCGGGCGCGTCCTGCCGGGATGCCTGGGGGCTGGCCAGTCCGGGCCGCCGCGCGGCCCTAGCGCCTCCGGCGCCGCTAACAGCGAGCGCAGCCGCCGTGGGGATGGAGATTCCGCCCCGCTGGCGCAGCAATTCATAATTGCCCCGCGCGACCGCAATCCTCATGACATTTCCCACATTCGGCGACGTATCCAGGCCGGCCGAAAGCCACCGGAAGCGGCCATCATTATCGGCGCGTGACGATCTATTAGCCGTCGCGATTTATGCGCGCTGGCCCACCAGGCCGCCGAGACACTATTTTCCCGCCGGCCACCTTCGCGTTACCTTTTTGCCGCCGGNNCGCCGGTGAACGGAGTACTTAGACGGCCACTTCCACCTTGGTGACCTTGCCGTATTCGGCGGACACGCTGCGGTCGGCGCGCGCTCCGCCGGGGGCGAGCACCCGGAGCTTCCACGTGCCGGGCGCGGCGAAGAACCGGAACCCGCCGTCCTCGCCGAGCGGGACCTCGGCTACGAACTCGTCACCGGTGCCCAGCAGGCGGGCGTATCCGGTCGACACCGGGGCATTGTCGCGCAGGACGTGCCCCTCCACGATGGCCTGGCTGCCGGCCCCGGTGGCCGCAGCCACCGGCACGCCGCCGGCCGGCGCGCCGCACCCGTCGGCTGAGGTCTGGTTCGCGTCGGTCATCGGGCGTCTCCCAGCTCGATCGGAACGCCCACGAGCGAGCCATACTCGGTCCATGAGCCGTCGTAGTTCTTGACGTTCGGCTGCTCGAGCAGCTCGTGCAGGACGAACCAGGTGTGCGCGGAGCGCTCGCCGATCCGGCAGTAGGCGATGGTGTCCTTGCCGAAGTCCAGGCCGGCCTCGTCGGAGTAGAGCGTGCGCAGTTCGTCGTCGGAGCGGAAGGTGCCGTCCTCGTTGGCCGCCTTGGACCAGGGGACGTTCCGCGCGGTGGGAATGTGGCCGCCGCGCTGCGCCTGCTCCTGCGGGAGATGCGCCGGGGCCAGCAGCCGCCCGGCGAACTCGTCCGGGGAGCGGACGTCGACCAGGTTGCGCTTGCCGATCGCGTCGAGAACCTCGTCGCGCTTGGCCCGCAGCGTGGCGTCCTGCTCGGACGCCTGGTAGTTCGTGGCCGGGCGGTTCGGCACATCGCCGGTCAGTTCGCGCGACTCGAGCTCCCACTTCTTGCGGCCGCCGTCGAGGAGCTTGACGTTGTGGTGGCCGTACAGCTTGAAGTACCAGTACGCGTAGGCGGCGAACCAGTTGTTGTTGCCGCCGTAGAGCACGACCGTGTCGTCGTTGGCGATGCCTCGCGACGACAGCAGCTTCTCGAACCCGATCCGGTCCACGAAGTCCCGGCGTACCGGATCCTGCAGGTCCTTCTTCCAGTCAATCCTGATCGCGTTGGGGATGTGCCCCTTGTCGTAAGCGCTGGTGTCCTCATCGACCTCGACGAGAACGACCCCCGGGTCGCCGGCGTGCGCTTCCACCCACTCTGCGTCCACGAGGGCTTCGGAGCGGCTCATAACGTAAAAACCTCCTGATGTGGATCAGGCCGCCGCGCTGCGCTGAGACGGCCGGATCCGGCGAATGAACAGATACATCTGGCAGCCCAGGCAGAAATCGAACGCCGCGTTGAGGAACGCGGCGGCCAGGGCCAGGGCGGTAAAGGCGATCCCGACGCCGGTGAGGCCGACCGCGTAGCCGATCACGCCGATCCCGGCGAAGACCAGCCCCACGCCCTGCGCGAACCGTGGTGGCGCCAACGGCTCGAACCGCGACGGCGGCCCCAGGCGCGGGCGGATCAGGAAACGGTAAACGAGGCCGTACGGGGCAAACCGCATCCCGGCGATCGCGCCGACCGCGAACACCAGCGCCTGGGCGAGCAGCAGCCAGACGCTGGTGGTGGCCAGGGCGAGGGCCAGCACGACCGTCGTGATGATCGCGCCGAATCTGGGCCCCCGGGCGTCGATGTCCATGGTGGTGCTCCTTGATGCTGGCGGCATACCCGATTGGCTCGCTGCGGCCCGCGCCCGGTGCAGGCACATGCTTGCCCGGATAAACGATGGCCGGCAGCCCGGCGCGGCAGTCAGCAGCCGGTACGGCGCCGGCGCGACGGCCCAGCCGCCGGTTTGGCACCCCGGGCACAGGCCGCTAGCGGGGGGACGGCCGACACAGCGCGGTCGCCACCCGGCAAAAATCCACGGCGCGGCGCTTCGTCAGCGTCTGCGCTATCCCGGAGAGCACGTAGACGATGTTATGCGGGGTCAGCGCGGCTGTCACTCCCCCGTCAGCGGCCGCATGGGTCAATATCGACCGTTTTAGTCGCTTAACGGCCCGAACCGGCATGGATCAGTCCCCGGCCGGGGCGGCGGCCGGCTCGCCGCCGGAACCCGCGGGCTGATGGCCGGCGGGCGGCAGCTGGCCCACCGCGGCGATGACGTCCGCCTTGCGGGGCGCCCCGGTCGCCCTGCGCGCGATCTCGCCGTCCGGGCCGAGCACGAGGACCGTGGGCGTGGACAGAATGTTCAGCCGGCGCACCAGGTCCAGCCGCGACTCGGCGTCAATCTCGACGTGCCGCACGCCCTCCACCATGCCGGCGACCTCGCCGAGGACCTGCCGGGTGGCCCGGCACGGAGCGCAGAAGGCGCTGGAAAACTGGACCAGGGTCGCCCGCGCCCCAAGAGCGTGCCGCAGATCCGCGGCGGTCAGGACGTCCCGGGCGGCCGGGGCGCCCCCGTCTGCCCGGCCGGGACCCACGCTGCGGGCGGGACCGGCCGGGCGCAGCCGTCCCTGCCTCCGGCGCCAGGCCAGGCCCAGCGGGGTCACCACGATCAGCACCACGGCCAGTACCACGACTCCTGCGGTCATATCCCTAGAAAGCGCGCGAACGCCATGGGCATTCCGCCGGAGTTCCGGCCTGCACCGCAGCCTCGTCCCAGCGAGTCCGTTCAGCGGGGCCAGGTTGCCGGTTCAGCCGGGCAGGGCAGCCCATTCAGCGGGGCACGAAGGTGGCCAGCTGGCGGTTGTTGTTGTCCGCCGTGACATCGAAGCCCTGGACCTGTGACACCGGCACCCACGAGGAGCCGGGGTACCAGGCCGTCGCGGCATCGCTGGCCACCGTCCAGGCGGCCGCGGACAGGTGCACGCCCTGCGCATCGGTGATCCAGAGCTGGCATGTCGTCCCGCTCGGCACCCCGGTTATCTGGATGTCCATCGCCGTGCCCCACGGCTCCTTGTTGTACCGGACCGTTGCGGTGATACCGCTCAGCGCGCTGGTGGTCTGCGCCGTCTGCCAGCTGGCCGGAGGCGCGGGCGATGCGGCGGACGGCTGGGCCGGCGCGGGGCTGGATGCGAGCCGGAACCCGGCCACGCCCCCGGCCGCGGCGATCACCACCGCCGCGGCGGCGGCGACGGCCTGCCAGCGCCGGTTCCGGCGGCGCCGGGCGGCGGTCAGGCTCAGCACGGACTCGACGAAATCTTCCGATGGCGCCGCGTCGGCGGGGATCGATTCGGCGTCCTCGCGCGAGATACGGCCGATCTCATCCGCGCTGACCCGGGACAGCAGAGCCGGGAGCCCGGCCAGGCCGGCCAGTTCGTCGCGGCACTCACGGCACCCCGTGACGTGCTTATCCACGTGGGACCGTTCGGCGGGATCGATCGCACCGAGCACGTAGACGCCGAGCGCCTGCCGCGTATCCGTGCAATCCCAAGCCGGCGTCATGGCGCCAGTCCTCTCTCCTCCAGAGCAAGTTTGAGCGCCTTGAGCGCATAGAAGGTGCGGGACTTCACCGTGCCCGAAGGAATCCCGAGAGTAGCCGCCGCCTCCGCGACGGAGCAGCCACGGTAATAAGTTTCGATGATGACCCGGCGATGGTCGGGCCGCAGGGCGGCGAGCGCGTCGGCCACCGCCCACGACTCCAGCGCCCGGTCGGCATCATCGGCGGCCGGCACCAGTTCCAGCGCGCCCTGGCCAACCTCGGGCGGCCGGGACTGACGGGCCCGGTAGGCGTCGACGGCCAGATTCCGTGCGACCGCGAACAACCAGGGCCGGGCCGGCCGGTCGGTCAGCGCCTCCGGGTGCCGCCAGGCTCGCACGACCGTTTCCTGCACAAGGTCCTCCGCTCGCTGACGGTCACCTCCGGTGAGGTGGAGCGCATAGCGGAGGAGAGCGCCGCCGTGTTCGGCGTAGAGCGCCCGTATGTATGCCTCATCGGCTACCGCGCCCGGCTGGGCGGTGGATCCCGAGCCTGCCACGCTATGGACTACGTCTCCGGGCCCGGATCGGTTCACGACACGCGGCAAATTTCCGCCAGCCCCCGCGCGGCGGGGCCCACCGGGCCCAGCCACCGTGGCTCACACCGTCACGAGCCGCTGGTGAAGGCCACGTTCGCGGCGGACGCGCTCACCCGCACCCCGCCCGGCACGACGGTGACCGCGTTGATGCTCAGGTGCAGCGGCAGCCCGGTCACCGGGATGACGAAACGGAACTGGCCCAAGATCAGGCTGGACAGGGCACTGCTCCCGGGGGCCACCGAGATACGCGTGGGCGTGACGGCGATTCCCGAGCCAGTGGCCGACAGCGACGCGTCCGCCGAGACCGGAATGGTCACCCCGAGATAGCTCACCGTCCCCGCCAGCCGCAGCGCTCCGCCCTCCTGGCTGAGCTGCACCCCGCGGGGCAGGCGGCCGCGGACGGCCGAGAACGGCACGGTGCCACTGCCCGTGACGTTAGCCGCCGTGACGCTGGACGAATTATGACCGAGCAGCTCGTTGAGCGGGGCCCGCACACCGGTCAGCCGGGCGGTCAGGCCGTCGACGCTCACGCCATTGGCACTCAGCGATGGAACGGACACGTCTATCTCGTGATAGTTCCCGGAGGCCAGCTGCGTGAGGAAGGGGAACCCGCGCACGCTGACGGACGGCTTCGACGGCAGGTTGTACGCGGTCTGGACCCGGCTGGCGATCTCCCGGCCGGCCACGACGGCACCCACCCGGTCGGCCACCACGAGCAAACCGGCGAGAACGATGAGGACGACCAGGAGCTTGCGCATCGGTACGGGAGCCTAACCGGTTCAGCCCGGGGTAAACCGGTCAACCCGTACGGTTGCGGCTTGAACTGAGGCCGGTACCCCGGCGCGCTAGCCGCCCGCGAACGGCGGCAGGACCTCGATCACCGCCGTCTCGGCCAGGGTGATCTCCCGATGTGGCCGGACTCCCGCGGGCTGACCGTCGATGAGAAACGATGACCGGGCCAGGACGCCGCGCAGGCGCTCGCCCCGCTCACGGTCCCGGCTGTCCAGGGCCGCGGACAGCGCGTCGGCAAGCGTTCCGGCGTCGAGCGACTCGGCCGGGACGCCCGCCGCGTCCTTGGCCGCCGCCCAGTAGCGAATGGTCACCATGGCCATATGGGCTATCCTCACTCACAATGGGATCCGGGCGACGCTGCCCCCGGGTCCCTCTGTGTTTTAACAGGTTAGTGCCGGGTTTTAACAGGTTAGTGCCGGTGCGCTGAGCGCCGCGATGGGGAGGTGGAACCGCTTGAGCGACCTGCTCCTGCTGACCGGGACACTTGAACCGTCCACGGAAGTGCTGCCTGCCCTCGGTTTGCTGCTGCATTCGGTCCGTGTCATGCCGCCGGAGGCCTCGGCCCTGATCGACGCTCCCCCGGGGGAAGTCGTCCTGGTCGACGCGCGGCGTGACCTGGCCCATGGTAAGAGCATCTGCAAACTGCTGCTCACTACCGGGCTCGACTGCCCACTGCTCATCATCGTCACCGAGGGCGGTCTCGCGGCGGTAAGCGCCGACTGGGGCGCTGACGACGTGATCTTGAACACGGCGGGCCCGGCCGAGGTGGAAGCCCGGCTGAGGCTGGCGCTGGGCCGCCGGGCCAGGAACGCCGCCGCGGACGCACCCGATGAGATCAGGTCGGGTGACCTCACCATCGATGAGGCCACCTACTCCGCGCGGCTGCGCGGGCGCGCCCTGGACCTGACGTTCAAGGAGTTCGAGCTGCTGAAGTTCCTCGCCCAGCATCCGGGCCGTGTCTTCACCCGGGCGCACCTGCTCCAGGAGGTCTGGGGGTACGACTACTTCGGCGGCACCCGGACGGTCGATGTGCACGTCCGGCGGCTGCGCGCCAAACTCGGCACCGAGCATGAGGCACTGATCGGCACCGTCCGTAACGTCGGCTACCGCTTCGTGCCGTTCAAGGGCGCCAGCGACGACCAGCGGGACAGTCAGCCGCATGCGGGAGACGATGAACACGACACCGGACCCGAGGACGTATCCGGGCTCACGGACGCGGCCGGCCTCGGCGGCCTTCCAGCCGCCGGCGCCAGCGAATCAGGCGTCGGAGCCGCCACCGGCGGGTGATCACGCGGCCGCCGGGGCATCCGGCGATGCGCTGCGCCCTGCGCAGCGGGAAGAGGTGCTCAGGCTGATCGCCGCAGCCACCGTCGAGGACGGGGTAGCGCCGCTGTCCGAGCACGTCATGTTGCAGTTGCGCTACGGCGGCACGGCCGGTCTTGACCTGACGACGGCGACGGGCGGGCACGTCACCGGTTACGCCCACCTGGAAACGGAAGATCCCGGGGTGGCCAGCGGCGAGCTGGTGGTCGATCCGGCTCACCGGGGCCACGGGGCTGGCCGGTCCCTGCTCGCGGCGATGGCCGCCCAGGCCGGAGAGCAGCCACTGCGCGTGTGGGCGCACGGCGACCTTCCGGCCGCGGCGGCCCTGGCGCAGGCCGCTGGGCTGGACCGCGTCCGCTCGCTCTGGCAGATGCGGCGGTCGCTGCGGGACCCGTTGCCGGAACCGTCGGTACCCGCGGACGTCCAGATGCGGACGTTCGTTCCGGGTCGTGACGACGATGAGTGGCTGCGGCTCAACGCCGCGGCGTTCGCGCATCATCCCGAACAGGGCGCGTGGACCCGCGCCGACCTGGACGTGCGCAAGCGGGAAGAGTGGTTCGACCCGGCCGGGTTCTTCCTGGCCGAGCGCGACGGGCAACTCGTCGGCTTCCACTGGACCAAGGTCCACGACGGCACGGCGGGTGAGGTCTACGTGGTCGGGGTCGATCCCGCGGCGCACGGCGCTGGCCTGGGCCGGGCCCTGACGCTGACCGGGTTGCGCTACCTGAGGGACGCGAGGAACCTGACCGAGGTCATCCTCTACGTTGACGAATCCAACCATGCCGCAGTACGGATGTACGAGGCTCTGGGCTTCAGCAAGGCGTTCGCCGACGTCATGTACGGGACCGGCTGACGGGCACCTCCGCCCGCAGCCCCGGGTCGCGGGCCCTCATCGGGCCGCGCCGCTCGGGCGATCCGCCCGAGCGAGCAGGTGGGGCGATCCAGACGACGCGGTTCAGGCGATCCGGCCGAGAACCTTGACCGCGGGACGCACCCCGAGGACCTCGTCCAGTTCCTCGTTGGTCAGTGGGCCGTCGCTGGCGGCCACCGCACCCAGAACCTCGGCGTACAGGTCAATCTCGTCCAGAGCTACCCGGTCGTGAACACGCAGATCGACGTAATCTCGCACTGCGTTCACCTCCGTCGCCGCTGACGCCTTCCGCCTACGAGTGTCAGGCTACGCCGTGTCGTGCCGCGCGCCCATGGCCCATCAGGACCATTCCGGGATCACCCTCTCGTGCGGTTTTACCCACCCATGGGTAACAAATGTGCGAAGAGGCGATATCACGGCCGCCGATCCGGTAGAGAACCACATACGGGACTTTGCGGCCTTTTGTGCACGCACCGAGCCAGGTCGGGATCCGCCCCGCGGCGGCGGCGCAGCCCACCGGCATACGACGGCGGCTCTCGCTACGCACCGTGACCGTTTGTTTCGCTCGCCGCCCTGAGCTGGCAACTTTCTGCGAGCAAGCCAATCCGGACCGTATACTAGCGGTAGCCTTCGGGGTTCTCAACATGGCGCATAACGGGGCACTTAGACGTTTCGGTTGCGCGAGAGGGCGCTTCGGGACGAGAGTCATGCCCATATCGATCTCAGTACACCCATGCAAGGTTCCCGTAGCTACCCCGCGCCTGATGAGCTGGCCCGCGATAACGTCGCCCACGCGATAACGTCGCCGACAAGATTACTTTCCAGCACGCTCCCGGATATAAGGTCTTCGTGAAGCCATGAACGAAAATAGCGATCTCCTTCCCAATCTCGCCGCCCAAGAAGACGCTTTCGAGGTGCAACTGCGCGGTTACAGCCGAAGGCAGGTAGACGAGTTCGTTGCCCGCTGCCGCAGCCAGGTTCGTGAGCTTGAGGAACGGCTGGGCCGTTCTCTTGACGATGGCGAGCAGTTCCGTCAGGAGATCAAGGCACTCCGGCAGCAGGCCCTGGGCCACAGGCCAGCCCACGAGGAGGTCAGCGAGCGGATCTCCCAGATCCTCAAGCTGGCCGACGACGAGGCCCGGGCGCAGAAGACCCGCGCCGACGACGACATAAAGAAGCAGTTGTCGGACGCGCAGGCCGAAGCCGACCGGGCCAAGAAAGAGGCGCGGGATCAGGCCGAGCACATGCTCACCGCCGCCCAGGAACAGGCCGAGCGGGCGATCTCCACCGCACGCGCGGAAGCCGAGAAGACCAGGAACGCGGCCCGCGCGGAAGCCGATCACGCCACGTCGGACGCGCGCAAAAAGGCAGACAGCGTGCTGTCGCACGCCAAGTCGCAGGCCAAGCAGACCCTCGACGAGGCTACGGCACGCGCCACGGCCATCCACGACGGCGCGGAGCGCAGGCTCAACCTGCTCAGCACGCGGCACGGGGAGACGATACGGCGGCTGACGGAGATCCTGGAAGGCGTATCAGGCCTGGTCGCGGCGGAGACGACACGGCTTTCGCTCGAGGACGAGGTCGACCAGAACGTGGCCAAGGCCATCGCGCAGAAGGCGGCCGAGGGTGCGGGCACTGACCCGAACGGCGGGCCCGGCGGGCCCGGCGCCCCGGCCAGGAACTCAGGCCCCGGAGCCCCGGTGGCTGACATGACCGGAAATCAGCGCGGCATGCCCGGGAACGTGATGGCGGGCCAGGGCGCACCGCGGCCGGCCAATGGAGCCCACGGAGAGAACTCTCCGGCCGGGCCCGGCCGTCCCGCCACCGCGATGCCCCCCGCCGCGCCCCACACCGGGCCGTCGGCTCCGTCGGGCCCGGCAGGCCAGCCGGGGACGCCCGCCCGGGGAGCACACGAGGCTCCCCGGGGCGGTGCGCACGTCGCCCCGCGGGGCGCCCGCCCGCCCGCGCCGGGGGCAAATCCGCCCGGTGGCCTAACGGGGCCGGTCGGGCCGGCCGGCGAACGGCCGTCTGAGCCGTCTCGCTCCGCCGGCCCGGTACCCGGGAACGAGGGACCGGGCGGCCGCCGGACGGCCTCCGAGGACCTGGCCGGGAGCCGGCGGCCGGGGAACGGCCGCGGCGCCACCCAGCCGGACGGCAGCCTGACGGGCAGCATCGACTCGGACGAGGTGACGGAAGGCGTCCGCATCGTCCGCGAGCAGCGGCAGCACTAGGCGCCACACCGACAGGGGCCTGGCCGGGGATTCCCGGCCAGGCCCCTGTCGCGACCGGCCCCGTTACTCGAGTGTGTCGAGGCGGCGGAGAATGACGCCCTCCCGCAGCGCCCAGGGACAGATCACCAGTTCGGGGACGCCGAACAGATCCATCGCGGCGTCGGCCACGATGACTCCGGCGGACAGCTGCGGGGCCCGGTTCGCCGAAACCCCCTGCAGCTTGGTCCGTTCCGCCAGCGTCATCGTGGGCAGCCGGGCCGCCCACGTGGCCGCGTCCGCGCCGCGCAGGAACCGCCGCACGTAAAACCCTTCGCTGGACGGCGCGGCCCCCGCGATCCTGGCCAGTTGCCGGAACGTCTTCGACGTGGCGACCGCACGATCGGGCCGGCCGTAGCGCATGATGCCGCCGACGGTCCTGGCTATTTCGGTGCGCACGTGCTTGCGCAGGTCCCGCGTCTGCGCGGCGGTCGGAGGATCCGCGCGGAGCCAGTCCCGGGTCAGCCGGCCCGCGCCGAGCGGCAGGGACACCGCGACATCCGGATCCTCGTCGACTCCGGACGCGATCTCCAGCGATCCGCCGCCGATGTCCAGGACCAGCAGCCGCCCCGACGACCAGCCGAACCAGCGGCGCGCGGCGAGAAACGTCAGGCGCGCTTCATCCTCCCCGGCCAGCACCGTGATCCGCACACCCGTCTGCTGGGTGATCCGGGTGAGCACGGCGTCCCCGTTGACCGCGTCCCGTACCGCGGACGTGGCGAATCCGATGAAGTCCTCGACGCCCTTGTCCTCCGCGATCCGGATGGCATCGGCGACGAACGCGCCCAGCAGGTCCTCACCCTTCGCCGACAGGCGCCCGCCGTCTTCGAGGTGGTCGGCCAGGTGAATGTCGGCCTTGTGCGAGAACGCCGGAAGGGGGCGTGCACCCGGGTGGGCATCCACGACAAGCAGGTGAACGGTATTGGAACCCACGTCGAGCACCCCAAGTCGCATACCACGACGCTACTAACTCCCGGACCGGCCGGCTCGGCCGGTCCGGGTAAAGGCGCAAAGTAACGCCGGAACCGCGCCGTTCCCGTTATGCCCGGATCATTCGGCCCGCCCCGGCGGCACGGCCATTTGCGGCGAATCGGCGTCCAGCCTGCCGACGGCCGCCTTGGCCCAGGTGCCAGCCGCCGTGCTCGGCAAGCTCAGCGTTCCCGTCCTGTCCGAGCTCCCCCGGTCGGTGCTGGCCACGCTGCCCCCGTCGGTACTGGCCAAGCTCCCGTCGTCGGTGCTGGCCACCCTGCCGGCATCCGTCCTGGCACAGTTGCCGTCCTCGGTGCTGGCCCAGCTTCCACCGTCGGTGCTGTCGAAGCTACCGACGTCGGTGCTGTCCGGACTGCCGCCCTCCACCCTTTCCCGGCTGCCGTCCTCGGTGCAGTCCAGCCTGCCGGCGCCGCTGCAGTCCGAGCTGGGCCTCGGCTAAGTTGTACTGGCCATGGACGTTGGTGACGATGACACAAAGCTCCTGACGGCGCAGCACAACGGCGACGTGTCCTACTGGTGGCGCGCCCGGGGTGGTTTCCCGCCCCGGCGGCCGTCCCTGCCCGGACCGGTCGCCGCCGACGTGTGCATCGTCGGCGCCGGGTATACCGGTTTGTGGACCGCCTACTACCTGAAGCAGGCCGAGCCGTCGCTGCGGATCGTGGTGCTGGAGGCCGCCTTCGCCGGTTTCGGCGCGTCCGGCCGCAACGGCGGCTGGCTGACAAGCGCGCTGCCCGGCTCGCGGGAGCGTTACGCGCGGGGCCCGGGCGGCCGGGACGCCGTACTTGACCTGCAGCGCCAGCTCCGGGACACGATCGCCGAGGTCGCACGGGTCTGCGACGCGGAGAGCATCGGCGCCGATCTCGTCAAGGGCGGCGAACTGGCGGTGGCGACCACGCCGGCCCAGCAGGAGCGCCTGCGTGCCGAGCTGGCCATCGACCGGGAGTGGGGACTGGGCGAGGAAGACGTCCGCTACCTGGGGGCGGCCGACTTGGCCGGGCGCGTCCGTATCGCCAGCGCCCTCGGTGCTCTCTACTCCCCGCACTGTGCGCGTATCCAGCCCGCCAAGCTCGTTACGGGTCTCGCGCGGGCGGTCGAGCGGGCCGGCGTCGAGATCTACGAGGCGACCCCGGTTACCCGGATCGTCCCCCGTTCCGCCGTCCCCGGAACGGACGGCACACGTCCCGCCATGGCCCGGGCGTGCACGGTATTCGGCGACGTCACGGCGCCGTTCGTGCTGCGCGCCACGGAGGGCTTTACCGCCCGCCTGCCCGGGCAGCGCCGCACCCTGCTGCCGATGAACAGCTCCATGATCGTGACCGAACCGCTGGATGACGATGCCTGGCGGGAGATCGGCTGGACCGGATACGAGACCATCGGCGACAGCGCGCACGTGTACATGTACGCCCAGCGGACCGCCGACGGCCGGATCGCGATCGGCGGCCGCGGTGTCCCCTACCGTTTCGCTTCCGGCGTCGACCACCGGGGCGTGACCCAGCCCGCGGCCATCGAGACCCTGGGGCACGTCCTGCGGGCGCTGTTCCCGGCCGCCGCGCGCTCCAGGATCGATCACGCCTGGTGCGGGGTCCTGGGGGTGCCCCGTGACTGGTGCGCGACGGTCACCGCCGACCCGGCGTCCGGGCTGGGCTGGGCCGGGGGATACACCGGCCACGGCGTCGCGGCCTCCAACCTGGCCGGGCATACGCTGGCCGACCTGGTCGCCGGGCATACCACCGAGCGGACCACGCTGCCCTGGGTGGGCCATCGCGCTCACCGCTGGGAGCCGGAACCCCTGCGCTGGGCCGGCGTCCACAGCCTCTATGCGCTGTACCGGGCGGCTGACCACGCCGAGGGCAGCGGCTCAGCCCGGACGTCCCCGCTGGCGCGCATCGGGGACCGGATTTCCGGGATCCCCTAACGGCGGGGGGATCCCCGAAGGGTGGCGGGGATCCCCTGACGGCGCCACGCGGGACCGCTCACGGCCGGCCCAGGCTCGTCTCGGCCGCCCCCATCTGGCGGTCCAGCTCCGCCGGGTCCGCGGCCCCGACGTAGTGCCCGGCCCGCGCAGTGAACAGCGGGAAAGCCCAGAACATCTGGCTGTACGTGCCGTACATGATCATCCAGTCGGGGTGCCGCCGCCGGAGGCTCTCGACCATCTGCCGGTACCGCAGGACGTCTTCACCACGGTCCCCATCGGTCACGGCCATCAGCCCTTTCTGCCCGGAGATCCGGCGATGTCCGCCGTGGCCGCGCTCATGCTACGGCTTCACCCCAGGGATTTGCGGTGTTGTTGTGGGATGTGTGACATAACGGGCAGGAGAGACACCGATGGTCGCGGTGAAGTCGCGGGTGAGGTCGCCGGCCAGACCGCGCCACCTGCCATCCGACCAGGATAGACGTCGCATTTCTTGAAGAAGCGCGGCTCCGGCGGGCCTAGCTCGGACGGGTGCGACGCGAGAAAACCAGACAGGAGGAAAACCGGTGCTCTTGCACGAAGAGATGGCATCGGCCGCCACCGTGGACGCCAACGCCGAGATGTTCCGCCAGTATGGCGGGTTCGCGGCGCCGGTGCCGCTCGCCGGGCCGGCCTCGGCTCCAGACCGCGTCCTCGCCGCGTCCGGCCGGGATCCGCACTGGGAAGCCCAGGGCCTGACGAATACGCCTAGGCCTTGCCTCCGACCGCATCCGCGATGCCCAGGACACCGGGATGAGTGCCGAGATCCTCGAGGAATATGGGCTTGCCCTCGCCATCGGCGAGCGGGATCCGCCAGTTCGGGTACTCGTCCATCGTGCCGGGCACGTTCTGCGGTTGCCGCTGGCCCACCGCGTCGGGAAGTGACACCCCGATCAGGAGGGCCGGCGTGCGGGCCAGATAGGCGTACAGGGCGACCACCTGTTCGGTGAGAGAGGGATGTCCGCCCGACGGGAGCAGGCCCTCTGCGGCCAGCGCGGCACGCCATGCCGACCGTGTCGCGTCCGCCTCGGCCCGCTCATCTTCCACCGAACGGGCCAGTACCCCCAGGCTGGCCCGGAGCTCGACATGCTCGCCGGTGAGGAACGCGGCGGCCGGCGGCATGTCGTGGGTGCCGACCGTCGCCAGGCTGTGGCGCCGCCATTCTCCCGGCGGCAACGGCGTGCCGTCCCCGCGGCGCTCGAACCAGAGCATGGACGTGCCGAGCACGCCGTGCCCGGCCAGGTAGTCACGGATCCACGGATCCACCGTGCCGAGGTCCTCCCCGATCACCGGTACGCCGGCCTCGATCGCCGCCCGAGCCAGGACCCCTACGGTCGCCACGTGATCGTACCGGACGTAGGTGCCCTGGTCCGGGGTCAGGCCCGGCGGTATCCACCACAGCCGGAACAGGGCCATCACATGATCCATCCGGAGTGCCCCGCCGTGCCGCACCGCCGCCGTGATCAAGCCGGCGAGCGGCTGGTAACGCTGCTCGGCCACCCGCTCGGGATGCCACGGCTGTGATCCCCAGTCCTGGCCGCGCTGGTTGAACTCGTCGGGAGGTGCGCCGACGGTGACGCCCGGGACGAACACATCCTGGTCCGACCAGGCGTCCGCGCCGCCGGGATACGCGCCGACCGCCAGGTCCTGAATGATCCCGATACTCATGCCGGCGGCCCGCGCCGCGTCCTGCGCCGCGGCCAGCTGGCCGTCGGCGAGCCACTGCAGCCAGGCGTGGAAGTCAGCCTCCCGGAGCAGCCTGCTGTGTTCCATGGCCACCGCATCGGCCCCGGGCCGCGCCAGCGATGCGGGCCAGGCCCGCCAGTCGGGACCGTGGATCTCGGCCAGCACGCACCACGTGGCCCAGTCCGTGAGCGCCTGGCCCTCACGTTCCCGGAATGCGCCGTACTCGGCGGCGCGCTGCGGGCTCAGCGGCACCTGGTGCAAGATCTTCAGCGCGGTCCGCTTCGCCGCCCAGACGGCGTCCCGGTCCAGCAGGGAACCTGCTTCGCTGGCGGCCTTCAATGGCTTGGCGAGCACCGTGATGTGGCCGCGCTCACGGTCGTCGAGGGCCGCGTACTCCGGGATGTCCTCGATCCTCAGATACAGAGGGCTGATGAACCGCCTGCTCATCGGCAGATACGGGGATGTGCTCACCGGGGGGACCGGCTCGGCCGCGTGCAGCGGGTTAATGAGCACGAACCCGGCGCCCAGGTCACGTGCGCTCCAGGACGCCAGGTCGGCCAGGTCGCGGAAGTCGCCGTGTCCCCAGGACGCGCGCGAGCGGACCGCGTAGAGCTGGATGATCAGGCCCCAGGACCGGTCCCGGGGGAGCGGTGCGGTCAGGGCGGCCACGTCCGCGCCGGCCGCCGGCGGGCGCGCCACCGGGGGATCACCGAGCGCGGCCAGGACCGCCTCGATCGTCTCGGCCGACACCATGACCTCGCGGTCCGGCGACGGACGGTAGGACGTCGCCACTCCCCTGGCCTCGGCTGAGCGCATCAATTCGGGCGAATTCATGGTTCCCATCGTTCCAGGCCGGCTGATCCTGGCCACATGCCGGGGCCGTACCGGCCACCAATTCTCCGCCGATGTGATGAGGTTTGTTTGCTTTGTGCCATTACGGGCATCCCCGGCGGTGTCTAAGGGAGGTACACAGTGGTCACCTCGGCGGCGGGCCGGAAGGGTCGCAACGTTGGGCACTCCGGCCGGAGCACCGGCAAGAACGCCGGCCGGTCAGTTGGCCGGCGCGCGGCGAATAGTCCGGTCATGCGGTTCCTCGCCCGGGCCGGCCTGACCGCCCGCGGCGTCATATACGTGATCATCGGCTGGATCGCGGTCCAGATGGCGTTCGGCCATTCCGGTCAGCAGGCTGACCGCACGGGAGCGCTGCACCTCCTCGGCGGTAACAGGTTCGGCGAGGTCACGCTGTGGCTGCTGGTCATCGGATTCGCCGGGATGACGCTGTGGCGGCTGACCGAGGCCGCGTACGGCTCCGCAGGCCCGGACGGGCGGAAAGCCAGCACGCGGCTGGCCGCGCTGGGCCGCGCCGTTATCTATGGCTTCATCGCCTACGGTGTCCTGAAGTACGCTCTCGGGGTGGGCGCACCGCAGTCGAGCAATCAGCAGTCCGTCGACCTGACCGCGAGCGCGATGAGTCACCCCGGCGGCCGGGTCGTGGTCGTCATCGCCGGCCTGGTCATCGCCGGAGCGGGTCTGTACCTGGCCTACTCGGCCTGGCAGAAGCACTTCCTCAAAAAGCTGAACACCGGCCAGATGCGGCCACGGACGCGGCAGGTCGTGACGTGGCTCGGCCGGGCGGGCGGCATGGCCCGCGGGGCGGTATTCGTCACCGCCGGAGTGTTCCTCGTCATCGCCGCGGTCCGGGCCCAGCCACAGCAGGCCAAGGGGGTGGACTCGGCGTTGCGTGCCCTCGCGCTGACCCCGCTCGGCCCGTGGCTGCTGCTGGTGGTGGCCATCGGCCTGATCATGTTCGGTGCCTACTCGTGCTGCGAAGCGCGCTGGCGCCGCGTGTAGCGGGCGCACCGGGGACGAGCGCAGAACACATCCACGCCGGTCTTGGGCCGCTCACATCGTTAACCGCAGGCGCGAAAGGGTAATCGGGCTGATATGGATCCCGCCGAGCCAGAACGCCTTCTTGCCGGGCGTTACCGGCTTTGCGCCGTCATCGGCCGGGGCGGGATGGGAGTCGTCTGGCGGGCACGCGACCAACTGCTGGGCCGCGATGTCGCGGTCAAGGAGATCGTCTGGCCCCCGCTGCTGGACACGGGGGAAAGGGAGATCGCGCGCCGTCGCGCCCTGCGGGAAGCCCAGATGGCCGCGCGGCTCAGCCACCCTAACGTGGTCGCCATCTACGACATCGTCGAGGAAGACGGCCAGCCATGGCTCGTGATGGAGCTTGTTCCGCACCGTTCGCTGCGCGATGTGATCGTCGAAGACGGGCCGCTGCCGCCCGCGCAGGCCGCTCAGGTGGGCCTCGGTATCCTGGCCGCGCTCCGGGCGGCGCACCGCGCCGGCGTCCTGCACCGGGACGTGAAACCAGCCAACGTGCTGCTCGCCCCGGGGGGCCGGGTGGTGCTGACCGACTTCGGCATCGCGAGGGCCGCCGACAGCCCTGCTCTGACCGGCTCGGGCGTTCTGGTCGGCTCGCCGTCGTACATTTCGCCGGAACGGGCCCGCGGAGAGCGCGCCGCCGCCGCGGGCGACATGTGGGCCCTGGGCGCGTGCCTGTACGCCGCGGTGGAGGGCCGGCCCCCATTCGAACGGAAGGGAGCGCTGGCCAGCCTGACCGCAGTCGTCATCGACGAGCCCGACCCGCCGAGCCACGCCGGCCCGCTGTGGCCGGTCATCAGCGGGTTGCTCCGCAAGGAACCAGCCGAGCGCCTGGGCGCTGATGCGGTGGAGGAGATGCTCCAGCGCCTCACCGACGATGCGGCCCCCCTGACCGTGGTGCCCACGCCCGAATTTGAGCCATCTAACGGACCTCAGCCACCCGCCGAGCCTGAGCCACCCGCTGAGCCTGAGCCACTAGCTGCACCCCAGCCACTCGCCGACCCTGAACCAGTCGCCGACCCTGAGGCACTCGCTAAGCCTGAGCCATCCGCTGCACCCCAGCCACTCGCCGACCCTGAACCAGTCGCCGAGCCGGGGAGCCCCCCGCCCGAGAGCGGGGCCCCCGGAAACCGCCGGCCAGAGGACCCTCAGCCCGGGCCCCGCCGACGGCTGGCCGTGGTCCTGGCCGCGGCGGCTGTCGCCACGGTGATCGCGGGTGCGGTGGTCGCCATCGTCCTCAGCGCCGGGGGCTCGCCGCAGCACCACTCGGCGCTCGGCGCCGCCAGCACGCCGCGCCCCTCCGCCACCCGGCCCGCGCGCGCGTCGTCCCCGGCCTCTCCGTCCCCCGCTAGCCCGGCCCCCTCCAGTTCGGCCGCGGCTTCCGGCGGTATCAGCACCTTGCCCACGGGCTATCAGCGGTTCACGAATTCGACCGGATTTTCCATCGGCGTGCCGACGGGCTGGCAGATTTCCCACGACGGGCACTACGTCTACATCCGTGACCCCGTCAACAGCGGGATCTTCCTGCTGATCGACCAGTCCGATCAGCCCCAGCCCAACGCGCTGGCCGACTGGCGGCAGCAGGCCGCGAACCGCCAGAGCAGTTACCCCGGCTACCACCTCATCCGCCTGCAAGCCGTGCATTACGCGCAGGCGGAGCAGGCGGCGGACTGGGAGTTCAGCTACAACCGGGACGGCATCGAGGTCCACATCCTGAACCGGAACGTCCTGGCCAACGCCGATCACGCGTACGCGCTGTACTGGTCGGTACCGGTAAGCGACTGGAACGCCGACTATCACTACTTCGAGGCCTTCGCCGCCACCTTCCAGCCAGCGGGTGTAAACCAGAAGTGAGACGGCGCGCTCCGCGTTACCGCTGACCAGATGCGTAACCGCTGACCAGGAAGGCCGCATGCCAGCCATCCGTAAGATCAACGTTCCGGGCGTGGCCCGGCTGCCGGCATTTTGCCACGCCACCGTCGCGGGCGAACAGGTCTTCGTTTCCGGGATGCTGGGGGCCCGGGAGGGTGCCCTCGAACTGGTGCCCGGCGGAGTTGCCGCACAGACCACGCAGGCTCTCCGCCACATCGAGACCCTCAGTGTTTACTGCCCAGTGTTTACTGTCCAGTGGCGAGGATGTCCACCTCCGCCTGGTAGACCAGGGCCGGATCGATCCCGGTGGCGGTGAGGTGGCCGTCGAGTTCCAGGCTGAGCACCCCATGCAGGCGCGTCCACGCCAGGAGGGCGCGCAGGAGGACGTCCGGCGGCAGTGCGGGCGCACCCGACCGTGCGTGCCACGCCTCCAGTTGCGTGCGCAGACCGGACGGCACCGCAGCCGCGGGCGGGGAACCGCTGACCGCGGCAAGCACGCTGAGGAAGACGTCCATGCTCCGCTGAGCCGCCGGGATGACGCGTCCGGGCTCCAGCTGGCCCGAGCCGATCGGACTTGAGAACACCAGCCGGTAACGGTGCGGCTCGGCCAGCGCCCACGTCCGGTAGGCGCCCATCACGCCGCGGAACCGGGCCATCGGCGGCGCACCCTGCCGCGCTGCGGCCTGGAGCACGTCGGCGAGGTCGTGGTAGGCGTCGACGATGAGCTCGGCCAGCAGATCATCCCGGCTGGCGAAGTACCGGTACAGGGCGGCACCGGACATGCCCATGGCCTTCGCGATGGCGTTGAGCGAGAGCGCCTCGGTACCCCCCTGGATAACCTGCTGCATAGCCAGCTGCTTGATTTCGGCGAGCGTCTCCTGCCGGTAGCGCTCGCGCCGCGTCGGCAATCTCTCCGCCATCTCACCCCTGCTCCCGCGTTGGCGCCCAGCATTTCTAATAGGCCATTACTTGAGTAAGACACTCTAACCCAGTTACCGGCGGCACCACGGTCACCTTCGGCGCGATAGAGCCCAGACCGGACTTTTGCCGGAGACGATGCGAGGGGGCCCGTGATACTTTGCAGTGCCGCCAGCCTCGACCTCTGCCTGCACGTGGTACAGCGCGACTACGGCACCGAGATCGCCAGCTGGCTCGCCCGTGACCTGGTGGTGCCCCTGCATCGCGACGGAGGCCAGGCGCAGTTCATCGAGACGCCGATGCCGGCGCCGGACGAGGCCGGCTTGTTCGCCGGCACCGTCGCCTGGGTGCAGGCGCATCTGTACGAGACGGTGACGGTCCGGGACCTGGCCGCGCGCGCCGCGATGAGCCCTCGCACGTTCGCCCGCCGGTTCGTGGCCGGCACCGGCGCGACCCCCTATCAATGGATCGTCCGGGAACGGGTCCGCCTCGCTCAGCGTCTCCTGGAACCAGCGATCTGCCGGTGGAGGCCGTCGCGCGCAAGAGCGGCTTCTCCACGGCCGACAATCTGCGCAAGCACTTCGGCCGCGTGCTGCGGACGAGCCCGCAGGCCTACCGGCATACTTCCAGTCCCGGTGGCCCGGGTAACCGAATTAACGGTTAGACGTTTGCGGCACCGAATGCTTTTCTGGTTTCTTTTGCCGCCGAATGATCCGCTGGGTATTTAGCCAGGATGCCATGTGGGGCACCCCGGGACGGCAGCGTTTTACGTATACGGTCATCTCGGGAAGTGTGGGACGGCAGCGCAAAATGGGCGATCGTCCGCGCTTTGTTCGGAGACTTTCTGCCTCTTTTCGGACGATCCGTTGCCAGCGCCATGGGAGACCTTATAACGTGCACGGGAACGCCATGTTGCAGGCGCCCGCCGGCCACGATCTTGGTACGCGCTCTCCGGGCGATACGGTGCGGGAATGGGGCGCCTGCGATCGCGCTCCCGGCACGGAAGGCGATGCATGGCATGACCTCGGACAATCCGGCCGCAGAGCTGATGGATCCGCGGCGTGCCGAGGTTCATTGGCCGGTCCGGGTGGGGGCGGTGCCAGCCCGGGCCAACGAGTTCAGCCCCCGGCCGGAGTCTGCGCCTGGCCTGCGCCCGGCGCTGATCCCGGGCGCGACGGTCGCGCTGGTGACCGGCCGGACCGCCGGGCCGGACGAGCCCGGGGCAGCTGGCGCCCCCGCGCTCCCCGACTGGCTGAGGTTGGCCGGCAAGACACAGCTCGCGGTCGCCGTCGCCGAGTCGCTGTGGCAGTCACGGAACGTCGACCTGATGGTGTGGGCCACGGCCACCAGTCGGACCTCGGTGCTGGCCGCCTACAGCGAGGCGGCCATGGCTACCTCCGGGACCGCTCCCGGCGGCAGCGCCGAATCGGCCGCGGCCCGTTTTGTCGGCTGGCTCAACGAGACCACTAGGCCCTGGCTCGTAGTGCTCGACGATCTGTCCGGCGCGGCCGATCTGCGCGGGCTCTGGCCGAACGGGCCGGCGGGCCGGGTCCTGGTGACGGCCGCCGATGCCGTCGCGGTGCCCGGCGGGATACCGGCGCTGCCGCTCGGGCTGTTCAGCCACCGCGAGGCCCTGAACTATCTGATGGGCCGTCTCAGCGCCGATCCGGACCGGCGGATCGGCGCGATTGACCTGGTCAAGGAACTGGGCTGCGAGCCGATGGCACTGGCCCAGGCCTGCGCGGTGATCACGAGCTCGGCGTGGACCTGCCGTGATTACCAGGATGCGTTCGTGCGCAGGCGGGAACAGATGACGGACCCGTCCGGCGCCACACTCCCGGCCGCCGCCGTCACCTGGACATTCTCTTTCGAGCAGGCCGACTGGCTGTCACCGGACGTGCCGGCGCAGCCCCTGCTGGCGCTGATCGCGCTCCTGGACGGCCATGGCATTCCCGCCATGGTCCTGTCCGCCCCGGCGGCCTGCGGCTACCTGGCGGCCCATCACCCCGGCGCCCGGCCGGACGCCGACAGCGCCGGGCGGGCGCTGCTCGTGCTGGAACGGGCGGGCCTGCTGACCATCGACCGGACGACGACGGCGCCCCCGATGGTCCGGATAAGCCCGGTGCTGCAGTCCGCGCTACGGACCATGATGCCCGAGGGGATGCTGGAGCACGCCGCACGATCGGCCGCCGGCGCGCTGATCGAGGCGTGGCCGCAGGAAGAACAACCCGGCTGGCTCGCGGAAAGCTTCCGGTCCTGCACAGCCAGCCTCTGGCGGGCCGCCGGGGACCTGCTCTGGACGGGTGGCTGCCATCCAGTGCTCCAGCGGGCCGGGCAGAGCCTGGATAACGCGCGGCTAACCGGCGCCGCCGCCGATTACTGGCATGACCTGGCCTCGATCAGCGAACGGCTCCTCGGCGCGGACCACCCGCACACCCTGGCCGCTGTTCAGAGGCTTACCAGCGCCTACCTGGCGGCCGGGCGCGCCGCCGACGCCGTCCGGTGGGTCCAGTGGGTGGTGGACTGCCGGGTCCGCACCCTCGGTTCTGACCACTACGACGTCCTCGTGGCCCGGCGTGATCTCGGCCACGCCCTCGTCGCCGCGGGCCAGCTCCCGGGCGCGATCACCGTGCTGGACCAGGTGGCCGACGACTGCGAACGGCTGTGCGGCCCGGATCACCTCGACACTCTCGGCGCGCGTGATGAGCTGGCCGCCGCCTACCTGGCCGTAGGCCGGCCGGCGGACGCGGCCGGACTCTACCGGCGCACCCTGGAAGGCCGGGAGCGGGTACAGGGGCCCCGGGACCCGCAGACCCTGACTACACGGGAAGGTCTGGGTGACGCTTCACAGGCCGATGGCCGCACGAAAGACGCGATATCGGCGTACAAGAAGGTACTGGCCGGGCGGGAAAAGGTGCTCGGGCCCGATGACCTGGACACCATCGCCATTCACGGCAAGCTCGGATCGATCTATCACACGGCCGGCAAGATGGCCTCCGCGGTGCACTCCTACGAGCAGGCCCGGTCGGGCTTTGAGCGGGTGCTGGGCCCCGATCACCCGGATACCCTGGCCGTCCGGATGCGCCTGGCCCGGACCTACTATGAAGTGGGACGCCTGGGGGACGCGAGAACGCTGCTGCGTGACACCGCGGAGCGGTGCGAGCGGGTATTGCCGCCCGGGGACCGGCTGACCATCCAGGTCCGTACCAGCCTGGCGGACATCGGCACCGGATTAAGATCGGCCCGGGCTTAATCCCGCAGCGCGGGCCTGACGCCCTGGGCGCTCCGGCCGCTGCCCACGGAGGAATCGGATTGTCGACGGTCACCAAGGACGAAACGGGCGGCGTCACGGCCGCCGTCACGCGCCGCTGGCAGGCGATTGATCCGCTTCTGCCCGCGCCCGGTGTCCCGTCCGGCGGGTGCGGGACCGAGCTGGCCGTCACCGGCCCGGACGGCCGGGCGGCCGCCATCGGCTTCTGCGAGCACTGGCACGAGAGCCCGGGCTCGATGGAGCTCACCTGGGGCGCGGCCCGCAGGTTCCGCCTGACCGCACACACGGCGGGCCCGGACGTCGCGGGGGCGCTGGACGAGCTGCTGTCCCGGTGGCAGGCTCATCTGGCTTCCGTGCCCGAGGCGAGCGCCGACGACACGGCGGCCGTCGTCGTATGGCCCACCCGAGACGTTGACGGCCCGCTGCCGCTGCTGCGCCACGGGCTGGCCCCGCGCGCGGTGATCGCGGCGCGGCCGGCCGGGCGAGGGACCGGGACGGCGGCCGCGGCCCAGCCGGCGGCCCTGCGGCCGGGTATCCAGATCAGGCGGGGCGGCCCGGCCGACATCGACGCCGTCGTTTGCCTGGGCATGGCGACGGTCCGGTTCGATGCTCATTTCGGCACTGTGATCGAGCGTCCGTGGTCGGCGGAGGCGCTGCGGGAGGACGCCTCGGCGCTGCTCGCCCAGCCAGGCGCCTGGACGTGGCTCGCCGAGGACGGCGGTGAGCCGGTCGCCATGCTGTACGCCGAGCCGCCGTCGGCCGCCGGCTGGATCGCGCCGCTGGCCGGGGTATCCCCGGTCGCCTATCTGGAACTGATGTACGTCCAGCCGGACGATCGCGGTCAGGGCGCGGGGCCGGCCCTGGTGGGGCAACTGCACCGGGCGGCCGACGCGGCCGGCGTGGCGGTCACGCTGCTGCACTACGAGCAGGTCAACCCGCTGTCCGGCCCGTTCTGGAGCCGGCAGGGCTACCGGCCGCTGTGGACCTCATGGGAGGCCAGGCCGGCCCGGGCGCTCCGCTGACGGCTGACGCCAGCCGCGGAGAGGCCCGGGCCGGCCGGTGTCCCGCTGAGCTTTGTTAGTGACGCTGGCCGGGATTAGTGCCGCTGGCCGGGCGCGCTCTCCCGCTGAACCTGGAAGAAGGACGACCGCAGCACCGTGCGCGCGATCACCAGCAGGATCAGGCCGGCGATGACGATGCCGGCCAGCGACCACAACTGCGCCGCGGGCGCGGCCAGGAGCGACTTGACCAGGATCCAGCCGAGGAACGCGGCCGCGGCGAGCGGCAGGACGCCGAGCGCCACGGCGTCCCACACGTTCGCGGTCAGGCGGCGCCGGTAGTAGACGATGAGGGTGACCGCGGTCAGGATGTAAAAGATGGAGAACAGCAGGCCAGTCACGTCGATCACGTCGGTGAACGCGTTCTGGACCGAGGTGGCCACGAAGTAGATCGTGCTGAGTCCGGCGATGAGCACGCCGACGATGATGCTGGCCGCGACGGGGGTGGCGAACCGGCGGGACACGTTGGCGAGGAACTGCGGCAGAACCCGGTAGCTGGCCATCCCGTAGACGATCCGCGAGGTGAGCACGATACCGGTGCCGGTGGTGGCGACGACCGACAGCGCGATGGACAGGGCCATGACCTTGGCCCAGAATCCCCCGCCGAGCGCGTTGGCCACATCGATAAGAGCGGTGCCGTTGGCGGCGGATTTCGCGAGCGCGGCTGGCGACAGCACACCCTGGAAGCCGACCTGGGCCAGCGTGTAAAGGATGGCCAGCAGGCCGACGGCCCACATGGCCGCCCGGCCCGGGTTCACCCGCCGGTGCTTCACTTCCTCGTTGACGTACAGCGTGCCGTCCCAGCCTCCGTAGACGAACACCGCGACCAGGAAGCCGGCCACCGCGCTGCCCTTACCGCCGATACCGCTGGGACTCAGCCACGCGGTGGAGAAATGGACGACACCGCGATGGCCGGCGGCCACGTAGATAAGGCCCGCGATGGCCAGCCCGATCAGGATCAGGTACTCGACCGCCGCCATGCTGACCTGGACTCTCGCGGTAATGCGGATGCCGACAACGGCGATCACCAGCATGATCAGGACCATGATGACGCCGATAAGAACGTAAGCCGTGGTATTGGTCGAACTGGAGCCGATGACCGCCAGGACCGAGGGCCCGAGCAGCAGGACCTCCGCGACCGTCCCGATGATGTAAGCGGCCACCATCAGCCATCCGGTCAGGAAGCCGAGGTACGGATTGATCGCCCGGCCAACCCACTCGAAGGACGCGCCACAGTTGGCGTTCCACAGATTCAGCCGGCGGTAGGAGTTGGCGATGATGAGCATCGGGATGGCGGTCAGGATGAGGATCAGCCCGCTGCCGTAGGCGGTCGCCACGGCCAGGGCAGCGACTGACAACCCAACCGTGGCGGCCGGTGCGGACGACGCCATACCGATGACCGTGTCCTGCGCGACACCGATTGCGTCGGGCTCGAGCCGGGCTGCGTGCGACCGTGGCGGGTCGGTCACAGCGGCCGAAGAGTAGTCCGCCATCTGTTCTCCTATCAGGCTCGGCCCCATGACCGCCCGTCGGCAGGGCGGAGGCCTTCGTTAGTACGGGAAGAGGCCGGTGCGCACACGGACATGCCCAGTGGCCCGCTTGTGCGCCGCGAAACCGGACGCTGGGCCGGGTCCGGACGCACGGTTGCCGTTTCCGGCCACCAGGTCCACGCTGATCACTCGCGTGATCTTAGCGGTCATATCGTGTTAGATAACATTCTGTCCGAAAATTTCTGGCTGGTTCGCAGGTACCGTCGGGCCCATTTTTATGACAACGATGTATTTATAGCCGGCATTAATTTCGGTGCCCCAGTCCCGGCGCGTATGCCCTCGCGCGGATACGCCGATATTACGCCTGCCGTGATAGGCGGGAAGCACCGGTAAAGGTGATGCCCAGGGGACAGGGCAGCTCTTTCGTTTATCACCAGGCCGGGAAACGACGGCGGCGCCGGTCACCCGGCCTGGGCGCGCGACGCGCAGGTCCTGGTACCGCCCCCGGCCGGAAACGCGCAGCAGGGCGCGGTGACCGCTCGCCGGTTTCCGTTCGGCGTCATGGGTTCATCAGGAGACGAGCTGCTGTCCGCCGTCGATGTCGTAGGTCGCGCCGGTGAGCGCGGTGTTGGCCATGATGTGGACGGCGAGCGCGGCGACGTCGGCGGGACCGACGACGCGGCCGATGGGGAGCGTCGCGCGCAGCTCGTTCCGGCGCTCCTCGAGCTGGTCTCCGAGCAGCGAGGCCGACAGCGGGGTGTCGACGAAGCCGGCGGCGATGAGGTTGACCCGGACCGGCGCCACTTCGACCGCCAGGTTGGCGATCAGGGCGGGCAGCGCGGCGGTGGCCGCCGCGATGAGCGATTGGCCGATACCCGGGATGGCGGCCTCCGGTGCCGCTCATGAACAGCAGCGAACCGCCGGGCCGCACCCGGCCGACGGCGTGCTGGGCCACGGCAACGGCCAGCCACAGATGCGCATCGAAATCGCGGTGCGCACGCTCGCGGTCGAGGGCGGCCAGGGGCGCATAGTACGGGCCGGGGCCCGTGACCATCACGTGGCTGATCGCCCCGGGAAGGTCAGCGAAGAACCGGTCGAGGGCGGCCGGGTCGGTGGCGTCGAAGGCCGCGGTGCGCTCCGCGCCCAGTTCCAGCGCCGCTTGCTTGAGCCGGTCGGGATTGCGGCCGGTGAGGATGACATCGGCACCCTCGGACCGGGCACGCCGGGCTGTCTCGAGCCCGGTGCCCGCGCTGCCGCCGATCACGACAACGGTCTGTCCGGCCAGTTCCGGTTCGCGCTGGGCGGGGGCAGGAATGGGTGCGCTGGTCATGATTCCTCCAATAGGAGGTGCGGTCATCGGTCATCGGTCATCGGTCATCGGTCACCCGCTGAGCTTGCGAGCAGGAATCCCCGGCCGTCCCTCACCCGGACAGGCTCGCCATCTGCGCATCCATCGGCCTAGCCGGCGGCGGCATGCCCGCGATCGTCATGCGGAGCGCGCCGCCAGCGCCGCGGCGCAGTGCTCGCCAGGCGCCCCGCCGCCGAGGGCAATCGCGTCATAATCCCTGTTCGAGCCCATCGTTAGCTCCTTCGGTCGCTGGTGAGACCGAGGCCGTGCCGGCCCGATGACGGTCACGTCGCCGTCGCTTACGTCGGCAGCTCCGTCCCGGCCTGCTCCGCCACCATGTACTGGGCGTACCAGCCGGGCCAGTTCGCGTCGGCCTCGCCGATGCGCTTCTCGTGTTCGCCGTGGGCGGCCGAAGCGCGCCGCATCGCGTCGGCCAGGTCGCTTGCGGAACGGAACGAAGTCACGCCAGGGTCGACGCGCCCGGGAAGCCGGGTTGTGACTTCCTGGAACAGCCAGCTGTTGCCGTCGGGGTCGCTGAATGAGACGAACGAGCCGTAGCTGGCATGCTCGGGCGCAGGGCCGCTGGCGCGACCGTTCGTGCCGTTGCGATGGAACCGGGCGCCGGACGCCCCCTCGTGGAACACCTCGCTGACCTCGACACCGCGGGCGACGAGCTCGGCGCGCGCGGCCTCGATGTCGGAGACGATCAGGTACAGGTCCTGGACGGAGCCGGGCGCGGCCGACGTGATGCCCGTGCCGAATTGAATCGAGCACTCGGAGCCCGGAGGTGTGAGCTGGACGATGCGGAAGTTGTCACCAGCGGCGTGGTCGGCGTCGAGTCTCCAGCCAAGGCTTACGTAGAACTCCTTTGCATGGTCGACATCCGAGACGGGGATGACAATCACCTCGAGCTTCTCGTCCACGATGTCGGCTCCTCTCCCTTAAATACCAGCGGCCTGTATCGATGCCCCGGCCCCGGTGCCATCGGGGCCGGTCCTAGCATCCACCCTTGCGCCACACATCGCCGATGTCCACAAGTATCACCAAATGGCCCGGGAAAGTCACGTGGCGGGCAGCGATAGCTTCGATGCAGTTCTCCGGCTGAGGAACAGCCCCGCCGTGATCCGGGCGATCCCATGACCGTGCCCGGCAGAGCGGAAAATCAGGTCTGCTTCACATCGGCCAAATCGCCGACCGGCGATAACGTCATCTGACACTGGAGAAGTACAGCACAGCAAGACACTCCCCGGATGGTCGTGAGGATGTTCGCGTAAGCGCCGCAACGGCAGCTACTGCCGCTAATGATTCCCGGATAGCTTGCTGCCGAGATCATATTCAATTGTCCCATTGATTCTCAGCCTACGCTTCCACTCAGCGGCGTAGGCTTTCACCCAGTCGAGGAAATGCTTGCCCTCTTCAAATGACCGAGCCCCCGCTTATATTGCTTTTCTTGGTACTGCGATAAGGGGATCCGTCAGGATGAGAGAAACGGAGCTGCCAGGCAACTTCGAAAGCATTGCTAATGAGTCCCCTGGCACACAACAGACGAATGCGCCTGGTCGGCGATAAGAGGGCCGAGCACCGATCTAATGCGATCAAAATCTGAAGCGCGGCCAGGTATGTACTACCTCTGTATAGCCATGGGACACTGAACGTTAAGCTAGGTTAACAGGCGAGTCCGACACTTTGGTGCAGGTGGGCGGCGGCCCTTTGCCGTGGATCCGTTTTGTCCGATGACTTTCCGTAGCCGGTCCCCGGAGCCGTTTATCCCCAACCAGGGACTGTCGGCGTTCGTGCTCGCAGGAGCTGCAGAGTACCTCGACCGGGCGGCGCTGATCGATTCCGCCAGCGGGCGCCTTGACCTGGACCGCGCTCCAGCCCGCAGGCTGGTTCCGGACAGGCGAATGTGAGAGGAGCGGAAATGAGCAGGGTGCTGGGTCGCAGCGGCATCAAGGTCAGCGAGGTCGGGTTCGGCTGCTGGGCGATTGGCGGCCCATTCAGCGATAGCACCAGCGGCGGCATCCCGGTCGGCTGGCGCGAGGTAGATGAGGCGGAATCGGCCGCGGCGCTGCACCGCGCGTACGAGCTGGGGATCACGTTCTTCGATACCGCGGACGTCTACGGCACCGGGCACAGCGAGCAGGTGCTGGGCCGCGCACTGGCCGGCCATCGTGACGAGGTGGTGATCGCCACCAAGTTCGGCAACACCTTCGACGCCGGGCGCCGCACGATGACGGGCCAGGACGTCTCCGCAGCGTATATCAGGCGGGCATGCGAGCAGTCGCTGCAGCGGCTGGGTACCGACCGGATCGACCTGTACCAGCTGCACCTGGGTGGCCTGCCGATAGCCCGGGCCCAGGAGGTAGCCGGGACGCTCGAGGATCTGGCCGCCGATGGCATGATCCGCAGCTATGGGTGGAGTACCGACGACCCGGAGCGCGCAGCGTCGTTCGCCGGGGGGCCGCACTGCGCCGCGGTCCAGCACGAGCTCAACGTGCTTGCCGACGCGCCGGTAATGCTTGACGTCTGCGACGCTTGCGACATCGCGAGCATCAATCGCGGACCGCTGGCCATGGGCCTGCTCACCGGCAAGTACCACGCCGCCTCCCGGCTGCCCGCCGGGGACGTCCGCGGGCCGGGGGGGCCATCCTGGATGAGGTACTTCACCGATGGGCGCCCGGCACCGGAACTGCTCGCCCGGCTCGGCGCCATCCGCGAGGTGCTCACGACCGGCGGGCGGACGCTGGCCCAGGGTGCGCTGGGCTGGCTGCTTGCCCGCAGCCCGCGCACCGTGCCGATCCCGGGGATCCGGACGGTGGCGCAGGCCGGGCAGAACGCTGCGACGCTACGGCTGGGGCCGCTGCCGGCCACGGCGATGGCGGAGATCGCCCGGCTGCTCGACGGCTGAGCCCCACCCGCCTGCCGCCGCTCCCCGGCGCGGCGGCCGCCGGCCCCAGCTGGGCTTGGCCGGAACGCGTTGCCGGCGCCGGCAGCGCTCAGCTGTGGCGGTGGAATTCAGCCTGCCCGGCGGAGCCCGAAGCCCCAGTTCAGCATGCGCACGGCGTCCTGCGAGCCGGCTGCGGGGCCGGTGGCGGGACTGTCAAGCACGGCCCCGATCAGCGTCCGGCCGTTCCTGGTCGCCTCGAACAACAGGCAGTGTCCGGCGTCGTCGGTATATCCGGTCTTGATCCCGAGGGCACCCTGGTACGAGCCGATCAGATCGTTGGTGTTGTCCCACCAGTACGCGTGATGTCCGGGCCCTTTCCGCAGCTGGTAGAACCGCTGGTCCACGATCGAGCGGAAGACCGGGTACCGCATGGCGGCGAGGCCGAGGGTGAGCAGGTCGGAGGGAGTGGAGTAGGTCGAGGTCTCGGTGGGATAGGGCAGCCCGTCCGGTGAGGTGAAGTGAGTCTGCGTCATGCCCATCCGCGCGGCGGTCGCGTTCATCCGGGTGACGAACGCATTCAGTCCGGGGCCGTAGGCGTTTGCGAGGGTATACGCGGCATCCGCCCCCGAAGGCAGCAGCAGCGCCTCCAGCAACTCGCCCACCGTGAGCACGTCCCCCGGATGCAGCGCCGCGCTTTCGCCTCCGTACTTCCAGGCATAGCTGAACGCCGCCTTCGGCACCTGGATCTCCTGGCCGAGGTCACCGCTTTCCAGCACCAGCAACGCGGTCATCACCTTGGTGACGCTCGCCATCGGCTGTTCGGTACCCGCCGCGCGGGCCCACAGCACCTGACCAGTGACCGCGTCGGCCAGCACCGCGCCCTTGGCCTTCACCCCGCGAGGCGCGCCGGTCACCTCGATCGCCGGACTAGCGGACGAGCGGCGCAGGGACGGGCTGGCCGACGCGGCTGCCCGGGCAGCAGGTGCCGAGGTCCGGGCGGGCGCGGGCCGTGGGCTTTGGGCCGCGGCCGAGGACCCGCACGCCGAGGCAGCGCCGATACTGACGGCGACCACGGTCAGCGAAGCGATCCGTACCCTCAGCCGCATGCAGCCCTCTTCCCTGGTGTACTAACGCCGGCCGGCGAGATCCACCATGAGCATTGCCCGCCAAACGCCGCTGGAACCGGCAAGGTGACCCGGCTGAGTTCTGGCGTGGCACCCTCGTGCAAGCCTGAGGTGTCCTCCGTAACGCCGACTTGACCCGGACGGTAGAGACTCCGCCCGGCGCCTTGGCCTCACTCTGGTCACGATACGGTCCGGTTTGGCAACGTTCCGGGGTTGCGGCACGTCCGTGAAGGATGCCCGTCTTCCCCGTCGCGCAGCGATCGGAAAACTCCGTGCAGCACCCCGGCAGTTTTCCCTACGGCGCGAGTATGTCGTGGATCGTCCGCCGGAGCAGTTCGCCTAGTTCTTGAGTGGTCGTGCCCTCGAATGCGTCACCGGCCATGAAGAGCACGGAGAAGACGGCGCCGAACGAGGCGGCCATCCTGACCCGGTCGCGAAGTGAGATGGCGGGGTCGGCCAGCATCTGACGGAATCTCTGCTGGATGTCTTCGTGTTCGGCGTCGTGATCCTTGCGATGCAGCTTTTCCAGGGCTGCCTGGTTGCGCTCGTGCATCAGATAGAGCTTGCGCTGGGCGAGCATCTGGCCGAGCACCGCATCAATCAGGGATTCCCACGCCGCCAGGCTGGCAGGCCCATCGGTCAGTTGCTTCAGGCCGTCCCGGCCGACGTCGTGCAGGCGCATGTGCAGCGCCATGAGCCGCGGCGCGCGCCTGGAGGTGACTCTCACCGCCCCCTATCCCGGCGCAGTCGAAGCGATCGGATCACTGGCCGTCGGCCGGGTGCGCATCAGCGATGATGGCCGGCGCAGGTCACAGGAGGCATCCAGCTCCCTCACCTTCAGTGGCCCTTACGTTACACATCACGTGTTACGGGTCCCTGGCTCCAGTGTCGGCGCCAGCTATGGTCCCCTTCATGGACGCCAAGACCGAGGAACTGAAGGCCGCACACGACGTCCTCGCCGAGTTTTACGCTGATCGCCTGGCTGGCGCTCTGGACCACATGCCCGCCGAGCGGGCGGTGCTCGGCCTGTTCTGCGACCTGACGCTCGCCGCGGGCGTTGGCACCAACGTCGCGGACGTGGGCTGCGGGACGGGACGACTGGAGCCCTACCTAGCAGCGCGGGGCCTGTCCCCACGCGGGGTCGACCTTTCACCCGAGATGATCCGAGTGGCCCGACGCGACCATCCCGGCTTCGGCTTCGACCCTGCCGACCTGCGGGAATTGCCCTTCGAAGACGCCTCGCTGGCCGGCGTGGTCTGCTGGTACTCCCTCATGTACCTCGCGCCGTCCGACAGGCCGGCCGCCTTCAGCGAGCTTGCCCGCGTCATCAAACCGGGAGGCTATCTGGTAACTGCCTTCAAAGCCGGTGACAGCCAGGTCCGGCGCGGGGGCCGCAGCCTCAACCTGGGTGTCGAGTTCGACGTCTACTGGTTGTCTCCGGGCGAGATGGAGCGCCGGGTGAACGACGCCGGCTTCGCGACCGTGTTCTGGGGCGGGCGCCCCGCCCAGGGACAGGAGGGCTCCCCGCAGGCGTATCTGCTCGCTCAGCGGTCCTTACGGACACGACGGTAAATGGCTCACCCGCATCCGAACTGGCCCGGAGACACCTTCAGACTCATTCTCAAGCTGATAGTCCCGACGTTAGCGAACCTGTGGACTGGTCAGGCTGCCGATCTGGTGCCTAAAAACACTGTCAAGAGCAGGTTGACAGTTGCGGCTTTCTGCTCGGCGCGTACCAGGCTCGCTCTCGCCCGGGTAACCGGTCGCCGGGCGGCCCTGGCGCGGCGGCTGCGGTGCTGCGGCCGCGAAGCGGCTGTCCCGGACCCAAAGGTCACACTGGGCACAGGACCGCCTGGCCTTGCTTGGCGGAGGGCCGATGAGTCGCGCCGCGGCCGCACGTCTACCCCGCGAGACAGCTACCTCTGGAAGGGCAAATGAGACCCAAACTGAGACCCCACCTCATCGAAAAAGCCCGGACCGTGATCATGGTCCGGGCTTTCTGGCTGTTCAGAGGGGTGGTCAGGGGCGGGGTCGAACCGCCGACCTTCCGCTTTTCAGAAGGTCTGTAGCTGACTGGGTCACGGGGGCTGTCAACTGCGCCAGCCCCGCACTGCCTGCATAAAGGCTTGTCAGGGATGGTGACGCCACATTAGCATCCGTGCCGCCGTGTGCCGGGGAATGCCGTTTCGTCCGTGGGGATTCTGTGGGGAACCACGCCGCCGACCCGGACTTGTGGGAATTCTGTGGGGCCGAGGACACGCAGCTCAACGAGGTTCCCCGGCCGCCAGGAGCGCCTGGGCAACGCGAACGGCGCGGTGTGCCGGGCAGGACCTGATCGCGGTGCGAGGCTCAGTGTTGCTCGGCATGCCCGACATCCAGACGAACGTGTCAACCCGGTCACCGCGCTGCTGCCTTGCCCGCGCATCCGGGAGGAGAGTACTCACCAACCGCTCCCGCTGACACCGGGCAGCACCCGGAACACCAGCCTCCCGCCGACTCAGGCACCCGCAACGGCGAGTGACCGCGGTGGGGACGTCACAGACGGACAGGACGCGCCGAACGCCGATTATTCGCTCCTGTGTCCGCTTGTTCTTGGCAGCGTGGTTGAGCACATATCAGGGCGTTCTGGGGCGATGATCTGATCATGCTGCAATTAGCCATCAGCCGCAGGTATGAACTCACCGGGCTGCCTGCGTGGCTGTGGTGGTGAGGCTCCGAGCGCGGCTAGCTGGGCAGCGCCGGCCCGGCTACTTGCTCATCGCGGGCATGCGGCATCTCGCCCGCAGAGCATGAGACCTTCGGTGTGCCGAACGTAGTTGACGAGGGTTGACCGGGACTGGAACGCCAGCGCGTTATCGACGGCGACGGCCAGCGCGGGGGATGTGCCTTGCGCGAAACTGAACCGGTAGGTGGCGCAGCCGCCGGGGAATGTGTAGAAGCGGAGGCTGGAGAACTGTGGCGCCAGGCTCAGCGGATGCTCGAACCGGCGCGTACCGGGTTGGTCGGAGGGGATCTGCTGGGCGCCCGAGGTGTCGCAGGTCGCAGTGAGGGTTACGGTGACCGCTCGCGGCCCTGCGCGATCGGAGTCCAGCCAGAGGCTGGCCCTCCCGCTGGCGATGTCCGTGCCGCCAACGCTCCAGCCCGCCGGGAGCACGGCGATGCAGGGCAGCAGGGCAGCGGACGGGACTGCCTGGGCGCTGAGGATCATCGAATGGCCGGTGCCGCAGCTGGGGGCGTAGGCGCCCAGATTTTCGGCGGCCGGGAGGAAGGCATTCCCCGTTTCCCCCACGGCGGCGGTGATGACGGCGAGCATCGCGGCCGCCAGAGCGACCCGCCGGATGTTCCAGCGTTGCAGCGCGATCGGCGGCCGCTGGGGGGCGAGGGCGCGGAATTCGCCGAGCAGGTCGCGCGGGTGCCGTTTCATGAAGGCGCGCAGCTGGGTCGGGCTGGCGACCCCGCGGGTGGCGGCGAATGCTTCGGCGAGCTCGGCTTCGGTGAAGTACGCCAGCGCCCGCCGGTAGACCCGCTGCGGGTCGGTGCGCACGGCCAGGACGAGCATCATGTTGCCCAGGTCGACCGCCTGCCGCCATGGTGACGGGCGCACCTGGACGAAGGCCACGTCGATCAGCAGCAGCTCCCCGGAGCGGACCATCAGGTTGCCTGGTTTGATGTCGCGGTGGGCGATCCCGGCGTCCCACAGCGTGCGGATCAGCTGCAGTCCCTGGTCGATCACCGTGTCGTCGACGTCGGCTTCGCCGATTTCGACGGCGCCGGTATGGAATTCGGTGACCAGCATGTACTCGCGCTCGGGCGTGATCTCCACGATGCCGTACGGCCGGGCCGTGCGGACCCCGATGTCCTGCAGCAGGCGCAGGGCATAGTCCTCGTACTCGACCAGGCGCCGCACGGTCTGGAAGGGGTGCTCGTCCTCCAGGGAGCCGTACAGGATGGTCCGCCACAGCTTGTACCAGCGGTCGGCGCGGACGTGGCCCTTGGTGTAGAGCTTGGCGAACACGAACTCCTCCGGGCTGCCTTCGACTCGCAGCCGCAACGGCGTGGAGCCGGCGGAGGACTCCAGGCCGACCGGCTTGATCTCGGTCACCGTGAGCCCGAGCTGGTCACGCACGGCCTGGCGGATCGCCTGCCCCCGCCGACCGGTCACATCCACGTGCGCGGTGTTGCCGCGGCGGTAGGCGACGGGGAACGCCTCGTTCGGGGTGAAGTACCGGAACGCGGTGACCGGGATCGCGACGGCGAGTGCCACACCTAGGAGCAGGTCATCCACGTGATCGACAGCCAGGTACAGGCGAGCCAGACAGAACACGGCGACCACCGCGACCACCGCAGCCTTAGTGTAGGTGCGGGGGCGGCCCGGCACGGCCAGGCAGTAGACGGCGCCCATCAAGAAGATCGTCAGGACCGCCGCCGGGGGGGACACCCCGGAGTACCCGCCCCAGCTGCCGATGATCGTTACGCCGTACGGGCGTGGCCTGGACAGCCCGAAGTAGATCGATGTCCCGGCAATCTCCAGGAACAACACGCTTCCCAGGAACACCAGCAAGTGCCGCCAGCGGCGGAACGCCATCGTCAGGGCGACCACCGACAGGCCGAGCGCGGTGGCCCCCCAGCCGGAGCCCGCCCCGTTGATCCCGTTGGCCACATCGGTCAGCCACGGCGTCCGTATTCCGGCCAGGAGACGCAGCACCCACGTGCTTGCCCGGTCATCGATCCGGAGCCACGGCGTGTGCTGGGACGCCAGGAACGCGCCGGCGAGCGCCACGGCCCCAAGGATCAGCCACGCTGTTGTGCTGATGGTGATAGGGTGCGGCAGCGGCGGCGGCGCACCGGTCGGGCGGCGCTTACGACGGTCCTTATGGACGGCCGGGCCCGGCGGCAAGCTGGCCGGGCCGTTCCCGGCGGCCACGGGCCTGATGTCGTCACCCAACGTGCGTCACCCCCGCCGAGATCAGCCCATGTGCGCGCAGCCAGCTGCTGGCCACCGCTATGAGCACCGTGCGCGATTTCATACGTACTCCCGCCCGCCCGCCAGACACTGCGTCCCGGCGGCCCGCTGCAGCCTGTTCTGCCGCCGCTGGAACTGGTCGGCAACCAGCGCGGTGACCAGGGCGCAGGAGGTGCCGAGCAGGATGCCGGCGGTGGCGTCGGAGAGCCAGTGGGCAGCGAGGTAGGCGCGGGAGAGCCCCATCACGATCGAGAACGCCACCGCGGCCGCGCCCCACAGGACACGCCGTCGTCCCGCGGGGACCAGGGCGATGACCGCCGCGATGACGGTGACCGACGCGGCGATGGCGTGTCCGGACGGGAATGAGGCATTGGTGGTGGCGACCAGCGATCCGGGTGGCCTGGTCCGGTCGTAGATGCCTTTCAGCGGGCCGATCAGCACCTCCGACAGCACGATGGCGGCGGTGAAGGCGGCCAGGTGCCACCACTGGCGGCGCAGGGCCAGGAACCCGGCCAGGGCGATCCGCACCGGCAGCGTGACGTACACCAGCCCGAGCACGTTGAAGACCTTGGCGATGGCGGTCAGCGGGGGCGTCCGGCCGGAGATCATCAGCCGCAGCCACGCATCGTCCAGCCGCTGGATGCGGGCCAGCGTGCCGTGGTCGGCGACCAGGGCGAACACCACGGCCGTGACCGCCACCACCCCGGCGGTCAGCAAAGCGGCCCGCCGGGGGCGGCCAAGAAGCGCCTCCTCCTGCCGCCGGGCCGTGGCCACCCGGGTCATCCCGGGCATGCGGCACCTCGCCCGCACAAGGCCAGGCCCTCGGTACGCCGGACATAGCCGACCAGCGCCGACCGGGGCATGAACGCCACCGCGGTGTCGACCGTGGTGGTCACGACCGGGGACGCGCCGGGCCCAAGGACGAACCGGTAGGTCACGCAGCCGCCAGGGAAGACGTCGTAGCGAACGCCGGAGTACCCAGGTACCTGGCTCGGCGGGCGCTCGAACCGGCGCATGCCGGGCTGGCCGGAAGGAATCTGCCGGGCGCCGGCAATGTCGCAGGTCGCGGTCAGGGTGATCGTCACCGTCTGCAGCTGCTGGCCTGACTGGCCGAGCACGAACCGGACGCCGCCGCCCCCGGCCAGGGAACCGGAGTCCAGCACGAAGCTGGCCTGCCCGCTGGCGATCTCGGGGCCGGCCGCGGTCCAGCCCGACGGGACCGCGGCGATGCAGGGCAGGAAGGCCGCCGAGGGAACTGCCTGGGCGGCCAGGATCATCGCATGGCCCGTACCGCAATCGGGTGCCCAGGTGGCCGCGCGCACCAGTGTGAGGTGCACCCCTGTGGTCGCGGTGTCCGGCACCAGCAAGGCGATGCCGAAGACGGCGGGCACCGTGAAGAGGGCGAGCATCGCGGCGGCCAGGGTGACCCGCCGGGCGCTCCAGCGCTGCAGCACGATCGGGCGTCGCTGCGGGGCGAGCGTGCGGAACTCGGCGAGCAGGTCCCGGGGATCGCGTTTCATGAAGGCGCGCAGCTGTGTCGGGCTGGCGACCCCGCGGGTGGCGGCGAAGGCCTCGGCGAGCTCGGCCGCGGTGAAATAGTTCAGCGCCCGCCGGTAGACCCGCGCGGGGTCGGTGCGGACGGCCAGGACCAGCATCATGTTGCCCAGGTCGACGGCCTGCCGCCACGGCGAGGGGCGGACCTGGGCGAAGGCCACGTCGATCAGCAGCAGCCGCCCGCCGCGGACCATCAGGTTGCCCGGCTTGATGTCGCGGTGGGCGATTCCCGCGTCCCACAGGGTGCGGATCAGCAGCAGCCCCTGGTCGATCAGCTGGTCGTCGAGGTCGGCGCCGCCGATTTCCACCGCGCCGTCGAAGTACTCGGTGACCAGCAGGTATTCCCGTTCGGGGGTGATCTCCACGATGCCGTAGGGCCTGGCCACGGTGATCCCGATGTCCTGCAGCAGGCGCAGGGCGTAGTCCTCGTACTCGGCCAGGCGCCGCACGGTCTGGAAGGGGTGCTCGTCCTCCAGGGATCCGTACAGGATCGTCCGCCAGATTTTGTACCAGCGGTCGGCGCGGACGTGGCCCTTGGTGTAGAGCTTGCCGAACAGGTACTCCTGCGGGGCGCCCTCGGTCTGCAGCCGCAGCGGCGTGGACCCGGCTGAGGACGCCAGCCCGACCGGCGTGATGCCGGTGACGGTGACCCCGAGCTGGTCGCGTACGCCCTGCCGGATCGCTTCGCCGCGCGCGCCGGTCACATCGACGTGCGCGGTGTTGCCGCGCCGGTAGGCGACCGGGAAGACCTCGTTCGGGGTGAAGAAACGGAACGCGCTGACCGGGATCGCGACCGCGAGCGCCACACCCAGGAGCAGGTCATCGATGCGATCGACGGCCAAGTACAGGCAGGCCAGGCAGAACACGACGACGATGACCGCGATGGCCGCCTTCGCATAAGTGCGGGGCCGTCCCGGCACGACCAGGCAGTACGCGATGCTCACCAGCAGGAACGCGAGGATCGTCACCGAGAGCGCCGGCGCGGAATACCCCGTCCAGTTACCGATGATCAGCACGCCGTACGGCCGCGGCCGGGTCATCCCCTCGGTGATCACGTCCATGGCGAGCGTGAGGGCGAACAGGCTGCACAGGAACACCAGCAGGTGCCGCCAGCGCCGGAACGCGATTATCAGCACGACCGCCGACAGCCCGAGCACCGTGGCCCCCCATCCGGAGCCGGCCGTGTAGATCCCGTTGGCGACGCCGGTCAGCCACGGCGTCCGGGCCCGCGCGAAAAACCGGAGCACCGCCGAGTTGACCTGATTATCGAGCCGCAGCGACGGGGCCCGCACCGAGATCACGATCACGCCGGCCAGGACGACAACCGCCAGGACCAGCCAGGCCCTGGTGGTGACCGAGACCGGGTGCGGGAGCGGCGGGGGCGCACCCGTCGGGCGCCGCCGCGGCGTCCGCCGCACGGCGGGACCCGGCGCAAGGCTCGCCGTGCCAGTCGGCGCGGTTACCCTTTCCACGTTCTCGCTCAATGCGACGCACCCCCTGCCGAGGCCAGCCCCTGCGCCCGCAGCCAGCTCTCAGCCACCAGGCGCGGATCCTGCCCGCGTAGTTCCACCCGCGCGTTCAGGGCGCGCAGCGAGCCGGTAGTCAGGCGGGCCGACACCGTGTTGAGTACCGCGACCAGCCGCGGGCCGTAGCGGGCGACAATATCCCGGCGGACCAGCGGGACGACGTTCTCGGCCGGCTGCAGGCCGCGGTCATCGGCCAGCACCACCAGATGATCCGCCGTGAGGGCCGGATCGGTGCTGAACAGCAGCGCGACGCCGACGTCCCCTGCCTCCAGGGCCTGCAGCGTCAGCGGGCCGCCGGCGTCCAGCGGTATGAAAACCCGGAACCGGAGCCCGTAGACCTGCCTCAGCCCGAGCAGGCAGTAGACGCGTTCCGGGCATTCGGGCGGGCCGCCGAACGCCAGCCGCGGCGCCACCCGGGCCAGGTCGGCGACCGATCGCAGGCCATAGCGGGCCGCGGTCGCGGCGGTGACCACGATGACGTTGGCGTCCTGCGCGGCGGACGGGCGCCCCGCCACCAGCCCCCGGCCAGCCGCCCACCCGGCCAGCGTCCTGCCGGTCGCTGTAACATCGGAGGTCGCGGACTGCCGTCCCAGGCTGACGAACTCCAGCGCCGACCCGGAGTACTCCGGCACGACCTGGACAAGTCCGCTCATCAGCGCCGGGTCCACCAGCTCGCGAGGGCCCAGGTCCGGCAGGACGCGGACGGGGAAGCCCTGCGCCGTGAGCGCGCCGGCGTAGATGTCGGCGAGGAGCACGCTCTCCGGGAAGTCGAATGACCCGACGGTAATGACGGCGCCGTGCTGGGCGGCCCCGTCAGCATGGTCAGCCGCCGCGCTGCCGCAGGCGCAGGCGCAGGCGCAGCACACGATGGCCAGCGCCAGACAGGCTACGTACGCCACCGTCCGTCGTTCCGGCTCTGCTCTCATCACGTTCCGTGCGGGTCGAGAAGAAAAGGTTGCTCCGCACGTGCCCGGAGCCTGGGACCCCGCTTCTGCGGGCGGGGCACCGCCTGAGAGGCGGCGGCGACCGGCGGGCACGACCGGCACCCGCGCTGGTGCGCGCTGGGCCGGCCGCGGGCCGGCGGTCACACGTATCCCCGGTGTTGCAGGGACCGCCAGCACAGCCAGCCGGGTAGTACCGGCAGCCAGTAGGTGGCCAGCCGGTACAGCAGCACGGCCGAGACCGCGGGCCCGGGCTGCATGCCGACGCCGGTCAGCCCGGCGACCAGCGCCGCCTCGATCGCGCCGAGGCCGCCGGGCGTGGGGGCTGCCGCCGCCAGCGCCGCGGCGGCCAGGTACACCGCGCCGAGCACGACCAGGCCAGGACCCCCGCCGAACGCCTGGACCGAGGCGTCCAGCCCGGCGATGTAGGCCAGGGTGATCAGGGCCGAGCCGCCGAACAGCAGGCCCAGCTTGACCGGGCTGGCGGCGGCCTGCCGCAGGCTGCCGGCCGCGGCACGGGCGCCGGGGATCAGCTGCTTGCGGGTCCAGCGGCGGCCGGGGCGTGTCGCCAGGACTACTCCGATGACCGCGATGATCACCGCCAGGGCGAGCAGGATCTTGCTGCCGGACGGCAGCTTGAACGCCTTGGTGAGGTCGTGGCCGGCCAGCGCGAAGAAAACCACGATCAGCACGACATGCATGACGGCGCCCGCGAGGGCGTTCACGCCGACCGCCGCGACGCTGGCCGGGGTGCTGGTGCCGCTCTTGTGCAGGAACCGGGCGTTCAGCGCCATCCCGCCGACGTTGGCTGGCGATACCCGGTTGATGAATGATGAGGCGCCCTGCGTCAGCACGGCCGGGCCGAACGGGACATGCCCGGGAACCGCGCCGATCAGCGCCATCGCGCTGGCCACGTAGGTCAGCGCGGACAGGCCGATGATCACCGGCAGCCAGGCCCAGTTAACGTGCTGCAGCGCGTGCCAGCTGCTGCTCACATCGGCGATCTGGGGAAGCAGGAAGTAAAAGGCGCCGGCCAGCGCCGCGATCGCCAGCAGCGTGCGCGGCCGTACCCGCTGCAGCCGGACGAGATCCTTGTCAGCGTCGTCGCCGCAGGCCGCGATCGCGGCCGCGCGCGTGTTCTTCAGCAGCCCGTCCTGGCCCTTGATCGCGCGCCGGGTGCCGGCCGACAGGGCGAGCGGCTGCAGCAGCGGCACGGCGGTGGCGACGCCGCCGGTGCCGATCTCGGCCGCCGCGGTGGCGACAGCACGGTCCGGGCCGATCCGCCCGGCCAGCGAGGTGAGCAGCTCGGCCACGTCGATCGCTCTCTGACGGCTGGTCGCAGCGAGCTCGGCGAAGCTGAAGTCGACCAGCACCGCAGACCCGTCCTGGCCGATCATGATGTTGCTGCCGTGCAGCGACCGGTGCGCGATCCTGGCCCGATGGAGCCGGCCGACCTCGCGCCACAGGGTCCGGGCGAGCTGATCGGTGATCCGATCGGCCGGGACCTCGTCCAAAGACGTGCCCGCAACCAGGTCCATGGTCAGCAGGACTGACCCGTCGCCGGCCCTGATGACCTGGCCGACGTGCGGCACCGCGACCCCGGCCCGCTCGGCCATCACGCCCAGCAGCGCCTCATGCTCGACGGCCTTGAACAGCGAGGCCGCGGGCCTGGTGTCGCCGACGCCGCGCAGCCGGATGCCGCGCCAGGCCCGGTACAGCAGGTCGGCGTCCCGCTGATCGGAGCCGAAAACCTTCACGAACAGGCCATTCCCGTCGCCGGTGGTCGCCTCGAACGGCCGCGATCCCTTCGCAGCGCGCAGCGGCCCGGTCACCTGGCTGACCGGCACCCCGCCCGCACGCAGCGCCGCTGCCACCCCGGCGGGACCCATCCGCCGGTCCGGCACCCCGAACGCCACCAGCAGCCCGGCCCCCACGGTCACACCCGTGGCCAGCGCCAGCTGCAGCGGCAGCAGCCCGCCGGCGATCAGCCGGGCCGCGCCGATCAGCAGCAGCGTGGCCCAGGACGCCCGGCGCCACGGCCGGCTCAG
>PLRW01000369.1 GCA_003164955.1 Actinomycetota bacterium | reverse complement strand
GACTAGGGCCGGACTAGGGCCGGACGCGTCGGCGCCGGGGCCGCACGGGGCGGTCCCGGCGCCGGGCGGTAGGGATCAGGCGCGGGCGGGTTCGGAGATGCCGTGGGCCGCCGCGATCTGGTTCAGGTGCTCGATCTCGTCAAGCTGGGTATCGGTGAGATCAGCGTCCCCGGCGGCCAGTGCCGCCCGCAGGGAGGCGTGGGCTTCCCTCAGACGGTGCTGCAGTGTGGCTGAGAACTCGCCCATGCGACTCCCTCCGGACAAATACGCGGATATGCGTGCCAAGTCCTACCCCGGCGGCGCTCGCCGCTAAACCCGGTTTCGCGACCGAAACCAGCGAAGGCGAGTGAGATCCGGGGCACGCGGGCATACTGTCCCGGCGATGCGTTAATCCCACGGCGAACGGTGGGCTTGAACACGACAGGATGCCGGTACACTTCGCGTCCGGCGGTACTCGGCGCCTCCGTGGGTCACCCTGGCCCCGGCGGATCCGGCCCCTGGGACACGCGGAACGGAGGTGCGGTGCATGGCATACCCTCCACGGCACGACATTCCCCGCACTGCGTGTACCCGGCGAGCAAACGTGACAGAATTCCCCGCCGGAATTGGGCACAACTACGGCCTCCAGAGCGTTACACCCGCGCGATGAAGAGGCGCACAACGTGTGGAGGGGGAAAGAAACACCATGGCCACTGATTACGACAGCCCGCGGAAGACAGACGACGACCTCACCGAGGACAGCCTGCAGGAGCTTCAGGCCCGCCGGATGGATCAATCGTCGAGCACGATCGACATTGACCCCGACGAGGTGGCTGAGTCACTTGAGCTGCCCGGTGCGGACTTGTCGAACGAAGAACTGTCTTTCCGCGTAATCCCACGGCAGGCCGACGAGTTCACCTGCTCGCGCTGCTTCCTAGTGCACCACCGCAGCCAGCTCGCTGAAGAGCGCAATGGCCAGCACGTGTGCCGAGAGTGCGCCGCCTGACGGTACCTGTACTCGTCAGTTGCGCCCGTCCGCGGGGTAAATAAGGCCCGATGCCGGGAGCGCGTGAGCGGTCCGCCGCCACGCTCCCGCTCGTGCCGCTCCCGCCGCCCGGTGAGGGCGGCGGGCTCAGTCGACGGCAAGGTGATCGCTACCGGCCCAGCGACCCCAGGCCAACGGCCCGGTGAGTGGCCGGTGCTGTCGGCGAGAAACCACGGAGCGCTACGGCGAGACGACCGTTACCGGCCTAGCGAACCGGGCCTTCAGGCCCGGTNNCGGGGGGTCGCCCCCCCGGGCCAGCTCAGTCACCGGACTGGCCGGACTGGTACGCGCGCACCTGCTTGGTGGCGACCCGGGTCGCCAGCAGCCGTGCCGCTTCCATCGCTACGCCGGTCACCACGGCCCAGCCGAGTGCCTCTTTGAGTTCGACTTCAAGATCTTCCGGGTGCACGGGCGGCTCCTTGCCCGTCGCCCGCGTCCACACGAGCGCGAGGAGCTTACGGGCGACCCACGCCGCGGCGAAGGCGGCGATCCCCCCGGCGATCTTGGTGGCCATATCTGTGCGCTGGTCCGACATCCCAGTGCTTCCTTTCAACCCCATTGTCTGATCATCCTACGTGCGGGTCGGCGGCCACGCCGGCGCGCCGGCGGCCGCGCTCGATCATGGCCGCCAGTTCGTCCGGCCGGCGCGTCCCGATCAGCCAGTACGGAACCTGGCCGGCCGGATCCTGAATCGCCATATAAACGGCGGTCTTCAGGAACGGCCGGATCAGCGTGTGCGCGGCGGGATCGGCCCGGGGACCGCGCATCGCCTCGGCCTGCCGGGCATCCAGCGCCCGCACCTCGGTGACCTGGGCCAGCGGCAGCACGGCGCCCGCCGCGCGGAGCTCGCCGTCACCGACCTCGATCAGGCTGCGGCCCCAGTTCAGCAGCAAGGCGATACCACCGACGGTGAAGACGACGTAAATGATTACCACGACGGGCCCGCTGAGGTTCGCGTAGATGCCGTACGCGCCAAGCAGGAGGATGACGGGCACGGCCAGGATCCACCACGCCACCGGCACAGCGAGCCGTTCACGGTAAACACGCATGCCGTCAACCGTAGTTGGTTAGATGGCCTTATGACGGGGCGGTCCGGACGGGGCATTGGCCTGAGGGCGCGGCAGTTGCTGACAGCCGCCCGAGAGGGCATCCGGAACGCCGAGGAGCGCCGCGACGCGGAGGAGCGCCAGCGCCCCGGCGTCCGGCTTCCGCCCGCCCGCGGCGCGGTTCCCGGCGCCACGGCACCGGGCGGCGCGGTTCCTGGTGCCACCGCACCGGGCGGCGCGGTTCCGGGCGGCGCAGTCAATGGCGCGGCGGCTTCCGGTGGCCCGTACCCGCTCGATGAGCCCGCGCCCGGTTCCCCGGGGGCCGCCGCCGGGATCGTGCCGCGCTGGCTCCAGGTCACGGGCGGATGGGCGTGGCGGCTGCTGTTCATCGGCATCGCGCTCTACCTGGCCTATCGCGTGGCCGACCGGCTGGCGGTGGTGGTGATCCCGTGCGGGGCCGCGCTGCTGCTGACCGCGCTGCTGCAACCGCTCACCGCACGCCTGCACCGTGCGGGGCTGCCGATGCTGGCGGCCGCGTGGTGCACCCTGCTGGGCACGGTCATCGTGCTGGCCGGGACGATCACGCTGGTCACGATCCGGGTGCAGGCAGAGTACAAGGGCCTGGTGACGCAGATCCGGCACACTTCACACCTGATCGAGACGTGGCTGGCCGGGGCGCCGCTGCACCTCAAGACCGGAAGCCTGCAGCATCTGTCGAACAAGCTGCTCACCTATCTGGGCCAGCACAAGTCCGTGGTGGCGGGCACGGTCCTGACCGGCGGCCAGATCATCTTCGAGGTGCTGGGCGGGATCGTCCTCATGCTCTTCGTAACGTTCTTCCTGCTCAAGGACGGCGAAAAGATCTGGGCCTGGCTGAGCCGCGCCTTCGGGCCGGAGGGCAGCCGGCGGGCCCACCGGGCGGGCCGCGCGGCCTGGCAGGCGGTCGTGTACTACGTCCGGGGTACGGTCCTGGTCGCAGCCATTCACGCCGTCGTGATCGGCACCACGCTGACCATCATGGGCGTGCCGCTCGTCGCGCCGCTGGCCGTCCTGGTCTTCCTCGCGGCGTTCATCCCGCTGGTGGGAATCCTGCTCGCCGGGGCACTGGTCATCCTCGTGACGCTGGCGACCAAGGGCTGGATCGCCGCGGTCATCGTGCTCTGCGTCTTCGTGGCCGAGGATCAGCTCGAAAGCCACCTGCTGCAGCCGCTGGTCGTCGGGCGCATCGTCCGGCTGCACCCGCTCGCCATCATTCTGGTCCTCGCCGTGGGCGGCGTCGTGGCGGGCATCCCGGGCGCCGTGGTGGCCGTGCCGATTGCCGCGGCGATCACTCGCGCGGCGCCGGAACTTCGGCGCCGTTACCCAGCGGGCGCTCCCGTCCCGGCCCGTGGCGATTCGGGCTCCGCCGCCCCGGGACCGCGATAGGGTCACTGGGCGTAAGGAGCTGGCCGCACCATGCTGCGTGCCGTGCCCCGGCCAGCGTTCGAGGAATGATGCCCATGAACCGCCCCCCCGTCGACGCCGACGTCGATGTGCTGATCCAGCGCCTGGACCCGGATCTCCCGCTACCCGTCTTCGCTCATCCGGGCGACGCCGGTGCGGATCTCTTCGCGGCGCAGGACGTGGACCTGGCGCCGGGGGAGCGCGCCCTGGTCGCGACCGGAGTGGCTATCGCCCTGCCCGCCGGCTACGCGGCGTTCGTGCATCCCCGCTCGGGACTGGCCGCGCGCCACGGGGTCACGATCGTGAACGCACCGGGGACCGTCGACGCTGGCTACCGCGGCGAGATAAAGGTCACGCTGCTCAATACCGACCGGTCGCAGGCGGTCAGCTTCCGGCGCGGGGACCGGATCGCGCAGCTCGTGATCCAGCGGGTGGAACGGGTGCGGTTTCATGAGGTCGGCTCGCTGCCCGGGTCGGCCCGCGGGGACGGTGGCTTCGGCTCCACCGGGGGCCATGCGGCCGGCGTCCCGAGTACCGTGAACTCGTTACGTACGCACATCGCGGGGAAGTCCCTAATCGCAGGGCGGGGACCCCCACAGCACAGCGCGGGGACGGCCCGCTGAGGGATTGACGAAGGAGCGTGTGCAGTGTTCCGTCGGCGTCGGCGCGAGGACGCGGACCAGGCCAGTTCAGGCTACCCCGAGGCGGATGCCGCCGGGGATGTGGACGGCGGCTGGGAAGACCCCGATGAGACAGGCGAATGGGCCGATGACGCTGCGCCTGATCTGGCTAGCACCGGGCAGGCTGACGCCGGAGGGGCCGGTACCGGGCAGGCTGGTGCCGTCCCGTCCGTCCCAGTCTCATCCGGCCTGCGCGGTGGCCCATGGGACGCCGACGAGGCCTACCCGGAGCGGGAGCGCGCCGATTTCGGCAGTCTCCTGGTCCCGATCGCGCCGATGCAGCAGGTCGAGCTGGCCACGGACGGGCAGCGATTCATCTGGGTCACGGTAAAGAACGGCGCGAGCGAACTGCGGGTACACGCCTTCGCGGCGCCGCGCAGCGGCGGCCTGTGGGTGGAGGTCCGGCAGGAGATCGCCGAGGAGCTTTCCTCGGCCGGCACGGCCGCGGAGGAGGCAGAGGGGCCGTTCGGAACCGAGGTGTTCGCGCACGTGCCGGTGGAACCAGGCAACGCGGCCGCCGGGACTCGCCCCGTCCGCTTCATCGGTATCGACGGCCCGCGGTGGCTGCTGCGCGGCCTGATCATCGGTGACGCGGCCACGGCCGCCGAGCCGGCTGAGCCGTTCGAGGAAATGCTGAGCGACATCGTGGTCGTGCGGGGGGACCACCCCATGCCGCCCCGGGACATGCTCGAACTCCGACTGCCGCCGGAGGTGCAGCAGGCGATCGAGCAGCAGCAGGCGCTCGCGGAGCAGCAGGCGGCCGGCGAAGGCGCGGAACCGGAAGAGGAAAGCCGGTTCCGGACGGACCTCAACCCGTTCGAGCGCGGGCCGGAATTCACCGAGACGCGCTAGGGAGCACCGTGCCCTCGCGTCATGGAGCACCGTGCTGCCGGCCGCCCGACCAGCACACACGGAATTAACACACGTTAACCTTTCCTTAATACGCGCTCGCTAGCGTGTTTCCATGGGGATAAGTATCCGCGCCAACAGTCAGGCCGAGCGGCCGCGTGTCCAGATAGCGGGCACGGTGCAAGCGATCAGGAATGAACGGATTGGCGGGATGCCCGCGCTGGAAGCCGAGGTGCAGCCGGGCCACGGCCGTGCCGATCTCGGCCAGGTGGACCTCGTGTGGCTCGGCCGGGCGAGCATTCCCGGCATCGAGCCGGGGACGACCGTTGTGGCGGAAGGACGGCTGGTCGTTCGCCGGGGCCGGACGACCATGTTCAACCCGCGCTACGAGCTGCGGTTCGCCCTAACCAGCGAGCACGAGCCCAGCGAGCCCGTGAGCGCCGTGGCCTGAGGGCCGCAAGCGTCACCGGTTGGCGTCACCGGCTGGACAGCAGCGAGGCGAGCTGGTCCTCCACGTCCTGGCTCGTGACGAAGAGCAACTCGTCGCCGGCCTCCAGCGGATCGTCCTGCTGCGGGACGATGACCCGGCCCTCGCGCAGGATGGCCACCAGCGCCGTATCACCCGGCCAGTCGATGTCCCCGAACCGCTGGCCAACCAGCGGGGCGTCGGCCGGCATGGTCAGTTCGACCAGGCTCGCCTCGCTCTGCCGGAACGTCATCAGCCGGACTAGATCGCCGACGCTGACCGCCTCCTCGACCAGGGCCGACAGCAGCCGGGGGGTCGAGACCGCCACGTCCACGCCCCACGACTCGTTGAACAGCCACTCGTTGTTCGGGTGGTTGATCCTCGCGACGACACGGGGGACCCCGTACTCGGTCTTGGCCAGCAGCGACACGACCAGGTTGACCTTGTCGTCGCCGGTGGCCGCGATCACGGCGTTGCAGCGGTGCAGGGCGGCCTCGTCCAGCGAGCTGATCTCGCAGGCGTCCGCGAGCAGCCATTCGGCGCCGGGCAGGCTGTCCGCCTTGATCGACTTGGCCGACTGGTCGATGAGCAGCACCTCGTGCCCGTTATCCAGCAGTTCCCGGGCGATGGACCGGCCGACCGCGCCAGCCCCGGCTATCGCGACGCGCATCAGCGGCCTCCCTCGGGCCCGGTGGAGAACAGTTCGGAGATCCGGTCCAGCTCGTCTTCGTGCGCGATCACGTGCAGCACGTCGCCTTCCTGCAGTACCGTGCCCGGAGCCGGGATCATGGCCTCGCCGAGCCGGTCGATGAAGGCGATGCGGGTGCCCGTGGTCAACTCGATCGCCTTGACCTTCTCGCCGAGCCACCGGCCGGAGAAGGCCACCTCGGCCAGCACAATTTTGCCGGTCGGATCGCGCCACAGCGGTTCCGCGCCCTCGGGGAGCAGTTTCCGCAGCATCTGGTCGGCCGTCCAGCGGACCGTCGCGACCGTCGGGATGCCCAGGCGCTGGTACACCTCGGCCCGGCGGGGATCGTAGATCCGCGCCGCGACCCGGTCGATGCCGAACGACTCCCGCGCGACGCGCGCGGCGATGATGTTGGAGTTGTCGCCGCTGCTGACGGCGGCGAAGGCGTCGGCTTCCTCGATGCCGGCCTGGATGAGCACGTCGCGGTCGAAGCCCATCCCCGTGACCCGGCTACCCTTGAACGAGGAGCGGAGCTTCCGGAATGCCTCGGGACTCTGGTCGATGACGGCGACTGAGTTGCCACGGTCCTCGAGGATATGGGCGAGCGTCGACCCGACCCGTCCGCAACCCATGATCACGATATGCACGGCCGTCCTTCCAGGTTGAAGCGCATCGCCAAAGTTATGCCCTTGTGGCGGTGATTGCGACACACGGTCGGCGTGATTCCTGTGGCGTGATGTTCCGGGCCGGTGGAAGGGTGCAGTACCTGCGGCATCATGGTCAGGCTGGCCGGCCGTAGCCGGGAAGGAAAGCGCCGAACCGGAAGAGCGGAATGCGATCTGAAAATGTGACTTCTGTCACGATATCGGGCGATGCGGACAGCTCCGGCGTCCAGCTCAGCCCGGGCGACGTCGTCGAGCTGGTGGCCGGTGACGCCGCGCACGGCGGTTGGTGCGTGGGCCGCCTGGACGGCTCGGGCCCGGTCGTTTTCGTCCGGCATACCCTGCCGGGGGAGCGCGTCCGGGCCACGATCACCGAGGTCACCAGGCGTTTTGCGCGGGCCGACGCCACCGAGATCCTGGCGCCGTCCGCGGACCGGGTCGAACCGCCGTGCCCGTACGCGCGGCCCGGCGGCTGTGGCGGCTGCGACTGGCAGCACGCGTCGCTGCCCGCCCAGCGGGAGCTGAAGGCGTCGGTGGTCCGCCAGCAGCTCCGGCGCATCGCCGGGATCGACCAGCCGGTGACGGTAGAGGCCCTCCCGGGTGACGAGCCCAGTACCGGTGCGGCCGCCGGGGAAGGCCCCGGCGAAGACGCGGGCACCCCGGGGCTCGGCTGGCGGACCCGGGTCAGGTTCGCGGTCCGCGGCGACGGCGTGGCGGGCCTGCGGGCCCACCGGTCCCACGAGGTCATCAGCATCGCCGACTGCCTGATCGCGCACCCGGGCATCAGGGATCTCGGTGTGCCGGAGCAGCCCTGGCCGCGGGCGACGTCGGTGGAGGCCGTCGTCGCCACGGACAACGGTGAGCGGGCGGAGATCGTCTCCGGTCAGGTCCTCACCGCCGCCTTGAAAGGGGCCACGGCCGAATCGGTGCTCGCGGTTGGCCGCCGGCCAGCACTCGTGCGCGGGCACTCACACCTGCGCCAGCGCGCCGCCGGGCGGTCGTGGCGGGTCAGTGCCACGGGGTTCTGGCAGGTGCACCCGGCGGCGGCGGACACCCTGGCGGGGGCCGTGCTGGACGCACTGCGCCCGCGGCCTGGCGACACCGCGCTCGACCTGTACTGCGGCGCGGGCCTGTTCACCGGGGTCCTGGCCGAGGCCGTCGGGCCGGACGGGACGGTCGTCGGCGTCGAGTCCAGCTCCGCCGCCGTCCATGATGCCCGCCGCAACCTGCGTGAGACGCCCTGGGCCAGTGTGTACCAGGGCGACGCCGGCCAGGTGATCGCGCGCCGCGGGCTTCCCCCTGCCCGGCTGGCGGTCCTCGACCCGCCCCGGGCCGGCGCGGCCCGGGATGTCGTCGAGTACCTGGCCCGCCCCGCCCACGTCCCTGCCCGCGTCCTTGTCCCGGGCGGCGGAGGCGGCGGGGCCGGCGAGCGGCGGATCGCCTATGTCTCCTGTGACCCCGCCACCCTGGCCCGGGACATCGCGATCTTCGCGGCGAGCGGCTGGCGGCTGGAGAACCTGCGGGCGTTCGACGCGTTCCCCATGACCCACCACGTCGAGTGCCTGGCCACGCTGGTGTCCTCCAGCTGACGGGTCCCCCTCGGCGTCCCCGGGCGGCGTGCTTGGATAGATCGATGAGACTCCGGATCTTTACCGAACCGCAGCAGGGGGCCGACTATGCGACGCTGCTACGGGTCGCCACGGCCACGGAGAACCTGGGCTTTGACGCGTTCTTCCGGTCTGACCACTTCCGCGCCATGGGGGATGCTCCCGGTCTGCCGGGCCCGACGGACGCCTGGGTGACGCTGGCCGGCCTGGCCCTGCAGACCAGCCGCATCCGGCTCGGCACGCTCGTGACGGCGGCGACCTTCCGGCTGCCCGGGCCGCTGGCGATCTCCGTGGCGCAGGTGGACCAGATGAGCGGGGGCCGGATCGAGTTCGGCTTCGGCACGGGGTGGTTCGAGGCCGAGCACACCGCGTACGGGATACCGTTCCCGAGCCTCAAGGAGCGGTTCGACCGGTTCGAGGAACAGCTCGCGATTGTGACCGGTCTCTGGGAGACCCCGGTGGGGAAGGCGTTCTCCTTCGACGGGACCTACTACCAGCTGGCGGACTCACCCGCGCTGCCCAAACCCGCCCAGCAGCCGAAGCCCCCGGTCATCCTGGGCGGCGCCGGGACCCGCCGCACGCCGCGCCTGGCGGCCCGGTACGCGGACGAGTTCAACGTGGCGTTCCGGAGCCTGCCGGAGACCGTAGCGGCGTTCGGGCGCGTGCGGGACGCCTGCACCGAGGCCGGGCGGGACCCGTCCTCGATCGGGTTCTCGATGGCCAAGACGGTGTGCTGCGGCAAGGACGACGCCGAGGTGGCGCGGCGCGCCGAGGCCACCGGCCGGCGGCCGGAAGAAATGCGCGCCGCCGGTGACCCCGTGGGGACGCCCGCCGAGGTCGCCGACACCATCGGCCGTTACGCGGAGGCCGGGGCCGGGACGACTTACCTGCAGGTCCTCGACCTCAGCGACGCCGATCACCTGGAACTGCTCGCCGCCGAGGTCATGCCGCAGGTCTGAGCGCCGGGGCCGCCTCGTGCGGAGCCGGCNNGGAGCCGGCCTCATGCGGAGCCGGCCTTGAGGGAGCCGGCCCTAGGAGGAGAAGGCGGCCCGCACGGCATCACGGCCGGTCCGTGCGCCCGCCAGGAAGCCGTAGCTGCCCTTTTCACGGAACTCCCGCGCGGCGTCGGCGAGCGCTCCGAACGCCGCGAACGCGAACGCGCCGCCGACCGAGATCCGGGCGACGCCCGCCTCGGCCAGCGTCGGCACGTCGGGCGCCCCGGCCAGCGCGAGCACGTTGACCGGCCGCTCGACCGACGCTACGACCTCGCGGATGTCCTCCAGACGAGTCAGGCCGGGCGCGTAGAGCACGTCGGCGCCCGCGGCCGCATACGCTTGCAGCCGGCGGATCGTGTCGGCGAGGTCCGGCCGCCCGTGCAGGTAGTTCTCCGCGCGGGCGGTCAGCACCAGGCCGCCGCCCGTCCCGTGCGCCGCCGCGGCCGCGGCCGCCACCCGCTCCGCCGCGGGCCCGATCTCGTATATCGGGTCGTCCTCGTGCCCGGTGAAGTCCTCCACCGAGCAGCCGGCCAGCCCGGTCCCAGCGGCCAGCCGGATCGTCTCGGCGACCCCGGCGGGATCGTCCGCGAAGCAGTTCTCCAGGTCGGCGGACACGGGCAGGCTCGTCGAGGCGGCCATGGCCGCCGCGTGCGCGAGGACCTCGTCCCGCGTCGCGCCGCCGTCGAGACGCCCCAGGGTCGCCGCGAACCCCGAACTGGTCGTGGCGATGGCCGAAAAACCGAGCGAGGTGAGCAGCGCAGCCGACCCCCGATCCCAGGCGTTCGGCAGCAAGAGCGGGCCGGGCCCACGGTGAAGCGCAAGAAAATGTTCTGTTTTGGCCGCCTGATCCATCATCTGGCCAATGTATCGGGTCCGTCTGTCACCCCGGTGAATAGCGTTAACGGGAGGCGAGTGCTACGCCTGGTGACCGGCTTCACCGGGCGGACCTGCGGATTTGGCTTGCGTGCGCGATCCTGGCAATGCCATCGTGGTTGGGTGCGTCTTGGCTCCGTCTCCGCTGGCAGAGTACAGGTCCTCGTGGCCCTGGCGGTCGCGAGGCCCGTATCACGCATGCCCGGGATGGGCCAGCGGTGAGCCGTTTCCGGCCCGGCCGGCGCAGGGGGGATTCCGATTCCCCAGATGAGGGCTACGACGGGGACGCCTACGAGGGTGATCCGTACGAGGGCGAGCCATACCGCGGTGCGCCGGATCGGGGCGGCTACCCACCCGATTCCGGTCCCTATCCCGCCAACGGTTACCCGTCCGGTTCCGCCCCCTATCCGGCGGGCGATTATCCGGCGGGCGACGGTGCCGACCGAGGGCGACGGCCCGAGCGGTCCCGGGCGGAGCG
>PLRW01000221.1 GCA_003164955.1 Actinomycetota bacterium | reverse complement strand
GGCGAGGCGATCGCTACCGGCCCAGCGACCCCGGGCCGAAGGCCCGGGTGAGTGGCCGATGCTGTCGGCGAGCAACCCGCACAGGTTACGGCGAGGCGCTCGTTACCGGCCCAGCGACCCCAGGCCGAAGGCCCGGGTGAGCGGCCGGTGCTATCGGCGAGCAACCCGCACAGGTTACGGCGAGGCGCTCGCTACCGGCCCAGCGACCCCAGGCCGAAGGCCTGGGTGAGCGGCCGNNCGCCCCCCCGGGCTAACACAGCGGCGGGTACCCGCAGTAATTCTCGGCCAGCGTCGTGGCCGCGGCCCGCGAGGTGGTGACGTACCGCAGCTGGGAGAGCTGGAGCTGCGCTTCCATCTCGTTTCTGTCCGGCATCTCGTCCCCGCCGGGCGTCACGTGCAGCATCGAGGTCATCCACCAGGAGAAGTGGGTGGCCCGCCACACCCGGTTCTGGCAGGTCTCGGAGTATGCGTCGGCGAGCTCGCTGCGGGAGTCCCGGACCAGTGCGATTAGCGCGGCAGCCAGCACGGACACGTCGGCCAGGGCCAGGTTGAGGCCCTTGGCGCCGGTCGGCGGCACGATGTGCGCCGCGTCCCCGGCCAGGAACAGCCGGCCGGAGCGCATCGGCGCCGCGACGAAGCTGCGCATCGGGGTGACCGACTTCTCCAGGATCGGGCCCTCCTCGAGCTCCCACCCCGGCACCTCGAGCCGGTGCCGCAGCTCGGCCCAGATCCGGTCGTCGGGCCAGTCCTCGATGTCCTCGTCCGGCGGTACCTGCAGGTACAGCCGGCTGACCTCGGGGCTCCGCATCGAGTGCAGGGCGAACCCGTTGGGGTGCCGGCAGTAGATCAGCTCATCGGTCGAGGGCGGCACGTCGGCGAGGATGCCGAGCCACGCGTACGGATACGCCCGCTCGGCCACGGTGAGCAGCCCGTCCGGCATGGCGGGACGGCAGATGCCGTGGAAGCCGTCACACCCGGCGATCACGTCGCACCCGACCTCGTGCCGGTTCCCGCTGGCGTCGGTGTAGCGGAGAAGGGGGCGGTCAGTGCCGAGGTCAGCGACTTCGGTGCCGGACACGTCGAAGTGCAGGGCGGCACCCGCGGATGTCCGTTCAGCAATCAGATCTTTAACGATCTCGGTCTGCGCGTAGATCGTCACGGCCCGGCCGACCAGGTCACGGAAGTCCAGGTGATGCCGTTCCCCGCTGAACTGAAGGTAGATGCCGCCATGCTCGAGGCCCTCGCGGTCCAGCCGGCCGGCCAGCCCCGCCGCGCGCAGCAGCCGGACGGTCCCCTCCTCGAGCAGCCCGGCCCGCTGGCGGGCCTCGCAGTAGGCGCGGCTGCGCGACTCCACCACCACCGAATCGATCCCGGCCAGGGCGAGCAGGTGGGACAGCAGCAGCCCGGCCGGGCCGGCCCCCACGATGCCGACCTGGGTCCGTTCCCTGGTCATCGGCGGCCTTCCTAGAACGGGTACGGGGTGATATCGCCGCGGACGGTCACCCACCGGGTCTCGGTGAAGGCATCGATGTTCGCGGCGCCGCCGAAGCGGGCCCCGGTGCCCGAAGCGAGCAGACCCCCGAAGGGGATGTTCGGCTCGTCGTCGACGGTCTGGTCGTTGATGTGCACGATCCCGGTGGGAATGCGGCGGGCCAGATCGAGGCCGCGCATCACATCGTTGGTGAGGATACCGAGCGAGAGGCCGTATTCGCTGTCGGCGGCCAGCTTGGCCGCCTCGTCCGGGGTGGCGAACGGGATGACCGGCGCGACCGGGCCGAACACCTCGCTGGCGTAGGCCGGCATCTGCGGCGCCACGTCGGCCAGCACGGTCGGCTGGTAGAACAGCCCCTCGAAGGTTCCGCCCGCGGCCAGCCGGGCTCCCGCGCCCACGCTGGCGGTGACCAGGTCGTGCACCTTGTCACGCTGCCGCTGGTCGATGATCGGCCCGAGCGCGACCTGTTCGGTGGCCGGGTTACCGACCGGGAGATGGCGGGCCTTGTCGGCCAGCCGGCTCACGTAGTCCTCGTAGATGTCCTCCTGCACCAGGTGCCGCCCCGTCGTCATGCAGATCTGCCCCTGATGCAGGAACGAGCCCCAGGCTCCCGCCGAGACCGCCCGGTCCAGATCCGCGTCGGCCAGTACCACCAGCGCGGAGTTGCCGCCCAGTTCCAGGTGGACGCGCTTGAGGTGCCGGGCCGCCAGTTCGCCGACCCGCCGGCCCGCGGCGGTGGACCCGGTGAAGGAGATGATCCGGACGAGCGGCTCTTCGACGAGGGCCTCGCCGACGTCGGCGCCGCCGGGCAGCACGTGCAGCAGTCCGTCCGGCAGCCCGGCCTCCGCAAAGACGCGGGCCAGCACGACCCCGCCGGAGACGGCGGTGCGCGGGTCCGGCTTGAGGATGACCGCGTTACCCAGCGCCAGCGCCGGGGCCACCGAGCGGATGGACAGGATCTGCGGGAAGTTGAACGGCGCGATCACGCCGACCACTCCGGCCGGGACCCGTTCGGCGAAGCTGAGCCGGGGCTGCTCGCTGGGCAGCAGCTCACCGTAGGGGCGTGAGGGCAGCGTGGCCGCTTCGTAGATCTCCTCGGTGGCCACGTGCGTCTCGAACTGCATGGCGGGCGGGATCTTGCCGTTTTCCCTGATCCCCCAGGGCTCGATCTCCTGGGCGCTGGCCAGCCAGAGGTCGGCGGCCTTACGGAGGATGGCGGAGCGCTCGGTGTGCGGACGCGCGGCCCAGCCGGCCTGAGCGGCCGCCGCGACCTGCGCCGCGCGTGTGACGTCGGCCGGGGCCGCCATGCCGATCCGGCCGATTTCCTGGCCCGTCGCGGGCTCGATGACCGGGGCGTCACCGCCCCCGCCGGCGGTCCAGCCGCCCAGGAAGATCTTGCCCCGCCACGCTGCCTCGTCCATGAGTGCCATGACTGCTCCGTAGGATGACTGCCGCCGATTCATGTGCGTTCTACGCACGAAGGTTCTGTTGGCGAACATAGGGGGAAGGGATAGCCCTGTCAAAGGAGTCGCCGGGAGATTTCCCTCACCCAGTACCCGGCGCGTATGTTCGTTCTGCGCACACCTCGGCGCAGACCTGCTTCGTAGTGTGCGCACCCGGCGCCCGCCCCCCGGAGGGCCCGGGAAGCCCCGGGAAGTCCCGCCCGCCCGGGCATTCTTCACGGTCAGGAGTCACGTTGAGCGATGACGGCGTTCGCGACGCAGACTTCATCCAGTCGCTGGAACGTGGGCTGTCCGTGATCCGTGCCTTCGACGCGGAACACCCCAAGCTGAGCCTGAGCGAGGTCGCGGTCCGCACCGGCCTGAGCCGCGCCGCCGCCCGGCGCTTCCTGCACACCCTGGTGGACCTCGGGTACATGCGCCTGGAAGGCAGTCAGTTCTCGCTGCGGCCGAAGATCCTCGAGCTCGGCTACGCCTACCTGTCCAGCCAGTCCCTGCCGGAAGTCGCGATGCCGCACCTCGAGCAACTGGTGGAGCAGGTCCGCGAATCGTCGTCGGTGTCACAGCTCGACGGGGACGACGTCGTCTACATCGCCCGCGTCCCCACCCGGCGCATCATGACCGTCGCCATCAGCGTCGGCACCCGCTTCCCCGCCTACGCGACCTCGATGGGCCGGGTGCTGCTGGCCGACAAGCCGCCGGACTGGCTGGACACGTACCTGGCGTCGATCACGCTGCGGCCGCTGACCCCGCACACGATCGCCGACCCGGCGGCCCTGCGGGCCGAGCTGGCCCGGATCCGCACCCAGGGCTGGGCCCTAGTGGACCAGGAGCTCGAGGAAGGGCTCCGCTCGGTCGCGGCGCCGATCCGCGACACCGAGGGCCGGGTGATCGCGGCGGTCAACGTCTCCACGCACGCCGGGCGGCGCAGCGTGCCGGACGTCATCGACGACCTGCTCGAACCGCTGCTGCGGACAGCGCGCGACATCGAAGCCGACCTGCGCCAGTCGGCCGCTCCGCCGGGGGCACGCCGGACGCCGTGAGCTCGCCCGGCGGTGTCCGGGGGCGGGCGGCCTGCCACACTTGACCCGTGCAGACTCTGGTTATCGATCATCCGCTGGTCACTCACAAGCTCACGGCGCTGCGGGACACGCGCAGCGAGACCGCGATCTTCCGGCGGCTCACCGAGGAGCTCGTCACGCTGCTCGCCTACGAGGCGACCCGGGAGATCCGGGTCCAGCCGATCACCGTGCAGACCCCGCTCGGCGCCGCGACCGGGGTCAAGCTGGGCAGCCCGCCCCCGCTCATCGTGCCCGTGCTGCGGGCCGGCATCGGCATGCTCGACGGCATGATCCGGCTGCTGCCGATGGCCGATGTCGGCTTCGTGGGCCTCGTCCGCGACGAGGAGTCACTGGTCGCGTCCACCTACGCGGACCGGCTGCCCGCCGACCTCACCGGCCGCGAGGCGTTCGTGCTGGACCCCATGCTCGCCACCGGGGGGACGCTGCAGACCGTCATCGCGATGCTGGCCGAGCGGGGCGTCACCTCCGTCACGGCGGTGACCCTGCTCGCGGCGCCGGAGGGACTGAAGCGCCTGGAGGGGGCCTTCCCCGGCCCGGCCCAGGCGGCCCGGCCCGTGGTCCGCGTGGTCACCGCCGCGGTGGACGACCGGCTGGACGAGCGCGGGTACATCTACCCTGGCCTGGGCGACGCCGGCGACCGCCTCTTCGGCAAGGTCTAATGGCCCAGCGAACCCGGGCCGTAGGCCCGGGTGAGCGGCCATTGCTGTCGGCGAGCAACCACGAGCGGGTTACGGCGAGGCGATTGTTACCGGCCCAGCGAGCCCAGGCCGGAGGCCTGGGTGAGTGNNAGCGCATGCGGGGGGCTCCGGGGGGTCGTCCCCCCGGGCTAACACAGCTAGATTCCGAGGAGATCTTCCAGGCCTACGGTAAGGCCCGGGGGGAGCGAGCCGATCTGGCGGACGGCGAGCAGGACACCGGGCATGAAGGACGCGCGGTCCAGGGAGTCGTGCCGGATGGTCAGCGTCTCACCGTGCCCGCCGAGCAGCACCTCCTGGTGCGCGACCAGGCCGGCCAGCCGGACCGCGTGCACATGGACGTCATCGACGACGGCGCCGCGCGCGCCCGGAAGCTCGGACACGGTCGCGTCGGGCGGCGCGCCGAGCCCGGCGGCGGCGCGGGCCTCGCCGATCATGGCCGCGGTCCGCAGGGCGGTGCCCGACGGCGCATCGGCCTTGCCCGCGTGGTGCAGCTCGATGACCTCGGCCGAATCGAAGAAGCGCGCAGCCTGGGCGGCGAAGCGCATCATCAGGACGGCGCCGACGGAGAAGTTCGGCGCGATGAGCACGCGCGCGCCCGGGGCCTCGTCCAGCCACCGGCCTACCTGGTCCAGCCGTTCCGCGCCGAAGCCGGACGTGCCGACCACGGTGTCGAGCCCGTGGCCGATGCACCAGCGCAGGTTGTCCATGACCACGCCCGGATGGGTGAAGTCCACGAGGACGTCGCAGCGGGTCAGCACGTCGAGCACGTCGCCCTCGTCCACATCCGCGGCGATCGCGAGATCTTCGGCGGCGGAGATGGCCCGGCAGACCTCGCTCCCCATCCGGCCGCGTGAGCCGAGCACACCCACCCTGATCATGACGCTCACTCTCTCCCGGGATCAGCCACTGCCCCTATAGCTACCACCGATCCGCCCGCCCGGCGCCAAGAAGCCGAGGACCGCGGCGGCTGCGCATGGTTCACCCCGGGCTGGCCTCATCCCGGAACGCGCTTCCCGAACGTGCCCAAAGACGCCATCGGGCCGGCCAGAACGTGCGCAAAGGCGCAAAGGCGCCATCGCGCACACGGCGCGGACACGGGATAGGGCCCACGGCACCTGGGAGGAAGAGGCGGACCTGGAGAGACGCGGCGCGGATATGGAGGGGGCGCGCCCGGGGATAAGGCGCCCCAGGCGGGCGACATGGAAACGGGGCGGTATGTCCGCATGTGCTGCGGACATACCGCCCCGGAGGCTGCGCCCGGGCCCGGGGGGCCAGGGTTAGCGGAGGGCGCCGGAGAAGCTGTCACCGTCGTCGAAGGGACCGACGACGGCCAGCGCCTTGGGACGGGTGAGGACCTCGGCCGCGACGGCGCGCACGTCGTCGTGGCTGACGGCCTCGATGGCCGCGAGCGTCTCGTCGACCGGCTCCAGCTTCGGGTAAACCAGCTCGGACTTGCCGAGCCGGCTCATCCGGGAGGACGGATCCTCCAGGCCGAGCACGATCGACCCGCGCATCTGGCCCTTGCCGCGATCCAGTTCGGCGTCGGTCAGGCCGCCGGACACGATCTTGTCCACCTCGCTGAGGCAGATGGCCAGCACTTCGTCGGCCTTGGACGGCAGGCAGCCGACGTAGATGCCCCACGTGCCGGTGTCGGCGTTCTGCGACGCGAAGCTGTAGACCGAGTAGGCCAGGCCGCGCTTCTCCCGGATCTCCTGAAAAAGCCGCGAGGACATCCCGCCGCCGAGGGCCGCGTTCAGCACGCCGAGGGCGTACCGGCGGTCATCGTTGCGGGGCAGCCCCTCACAGCCGAACACCAGGTTGGCCTGCTCGATCCCGCGGGAGACCAGCCGCAGGCCGGTGCCCGCCCTGTGCCCCGGCTGCGCGTACTCGCCGCTCAGCCGGGGCGGTGCGGGCTCGACGTCCCCTTCCAGGACCGCACCGAAGCCCTGCCGGACCTGCTCCACCAGATCGTCGTGCTCGAGGCTGCCCGCCGCGGCCACGACCAGATGCTCCGGGCCGTACCTGGCCCGGTAGTGCTCGTTGATCTGCTCCCGCGTGATCGCGTTGATCGACTCCACGGTGCCGAGCACCGGGCGGCCCAGCGGGGTGTCGCCGAACAGGTGCGCGGCGAACGCCTCGTGCACCGTGTCCGTCGGATCGTCGTCGTTCATGGCGATCTCTTCGAGCACGACGTTCCGCTCGGCGTCCACGTCCTGCGGGGCGATCAGTGAGTTGGTCACCATGTCCGACAGGACGTCGGCGGCCAGCGGCAGGTCGGCGTCGAGCACCCGCGCGTAGTAGCAGGTGTACTCCTTCGCGGTGAAGGCGTTCATCTCGCCGCCGGCCGCGTCCATCTCCGAGGAGATCTCCAGCGCCGTGCGCCGCTTGGTGCCCTTGAAAAGCAGGTGCTCCAGGTAGTGCGTGGCGCCCGCGTGCCGGATGTCCTCGTCCCGGGACCCGACGCCGACCCAGATGCCGAGCGCGACGGACCGCACCGCCGGCAGGGACTCGGTGATGACCCGGAGCCCACCGGGAAGTACGGTCCGGCGCACGGTCACGCCGTCAGCGGGGATGCTGTCCCCCGTGCCGGTACCGCTTACGAGGCCGCTCACTGGTCGCGGTGCCCTCGGCTGCGCTGCCGGGTCCGGTGCGCACCGTCGCGGTCACCGCCGCGGTCGGCGCGGTCCCGGTCACCGCCGCGGTCGGCGCGGTCCCGGTCACCACGCGGTGCACGGTCACCCTCGCCGCCGCCGGCAGGCCCGGACAGGTCCTCGCCCGCCGCCTCACGCTCGACAACCTCGACCGGAACCAGCGACAGCTTGCCACGGTCGTCGATCTCGCGGATCTCGACCTGGATCTTGTCGCCGACCTTGATGACGTCATCGATGTTCTCGATCCGCCGACCGCCGTGCAGCTTGCGGATCTGCGTGATGTGCAGGAGGCCGTCCTTGCCGGGCAGCAGCGAGACGAACGCCCCGAACGTGGTGGTCTTCACCACCGTGCCCAGGAACCGCTCGCCGATCTCGGGCATGTGCGGGTTGGCGATCGCGTTGATCGCGGCCCGCGCCGCCTCGGCCGATGGCCCGTCGGTCGCGCCGACGTAGATCGTGCCGTCGTCCTCGATCGTGATCTCGGCGCCAGTGTCGTCCTGGATCGAGTTGATCATCTTGCCCTTGGGCCCGATGACCTCACCGATCTTGTCCACCGGGACCTTGATCGTGATGATCCGCGGCGCGTACGGGCTCATCTCGGCGGGGGCCGAGATTGCGCCGCGCATCACGTCGAGGATGGTCAGCCGCGCCGCGCGGGCCTGGGTGAGCGCCGAGCCCAGCACCGAGGCGGGGAGGCCGTCCAGCTTCGTGTCCAGCTGCAGCGCGGTGATCAGGTCCTGCGTCCCGGCGACCTTGAAGTCCATNNGCTGCAGGGCGTTGATGACCTTGCCCTTGGGGCCGATGACCTCGCCGATCTTGTCCATCGGGATCTCGAAGGAGATGATCTTCGGAGCGGACGCGGCGACCTCGGCACGGGGCTCGGGGATCGCCGCGGCCATCACGTCGAGGATGGCGAGCCGGGCGTCCTTGGCCTGCATGAGTGCCTTGGTGAGGACATCGAGGGGCAACCCGTCGATCTTGGTGTCGAGCTGCAGGGCGGTCACCACGTCACGGGTTCCGGCCACCTTGAAGTCCATGTCGCCGAACGCGTCCTCGGCACCGAGGATGTCGGTGAGCGTGACGTACTCGCCACCCTCGTGGATCAGGCCCATCGCGATACCGGCCACCATGTCCTTCAGCGGCACGCCCGCGTCCAGCAGCGACATCGTGGAGGCGCAGACCGAGCCCATCGAGGTGGAACCGTTGGAGCCAATCGCCTCCGACACCTGGCGGATGGCGTACGGGAACTCCTCGCGCGGGGGCAGCACGGGCAGCAGGGCCCGTTCGGCCAGCGCACCGTGACCGATCTCGCGGCGCTTGGGCGAGCCGACCCGGCCGGTCTCCCCGGTCGAGTAGGGCGGCATGTTGTAGTTGTGCATGTAGCGCTTGGTGCGCTCCGGGTTCAGCGTGTCGATCATCTGCTCCATGCGGAGCATGTTCAGCGTCGTGACGCCGAGCACCTGGGTCTCACCGCGCTCGAACAGCGCGGAACCATGCACCCGGGGCAGGACGTGCGCCTCGGCGGACAGCTGGCGGATGTCACGGAGACCACGGCCGTCGATGCGGACGCCGTCGCGGATGATCCGCTCGCGGACCAGCTTCTTGGTGAGCGCGCGGAACGCCCCGCTGATCTCCTTCTCACGGCCCTCGAACCGGACGCCGAGCCGGTCGGCGGCGAGGCTCTTGACCCGGTCGGTCTCGGACTCGCGCTCCTGCTTGCCCGCGATCGTCAGCACCTTGCCCAGCTCGTCGGAGAACTCGCTGGCGAGCGCCTCGTAGACGTCCTCGTTGTAGTCCAGGAAGACCGGGAACTCCTGCGTCGGCTTGGCCGCCTCATCGGCGATCCGCTGCTGCGTCTCGCAGAGGATCTTGATGAACGGCTTCGCCGCCTCGAGGCCCTGGGCGACGATCTCTTCGGTCGGCGCCACGGCGCCGCTGCCGTCGGTGGCGAGCAGTCCCAGCGTGCGCGGCGTGGACTCGGCCTCGACCATCATGATCGCGACGTCGCCGCTCTCGATGACGCGGCCCGCGACCACCATGTCGAAGGTGGCTTCCTCAAGCTGGGAGTGGGTCGGGAAACCCACCCACTGGCCCTTGATCAGGGCCACCCGGACTCCGCCGATCGGGCCCGAGAACGGCAGCCCGGAGAGCTGGGTCGACAGCGAGGCGGCGTTGATCGCCACCACGTCGTACAGGTGATCGGGGTTCAGAGCCATGATCGTCTCGACGACCTGGACCTCGTTGCGCAGGCCCTTCACGAACGAGGGGCGCAGCGGCCGGTCGATGAGGCGGCAGGTGAGGATCGCGTCCTCGGACGGCCGGCCCTCGCGGCGGAAGAACGAGCCGGGGATCCGGCCCGCCGCGTACATCCGCTCCTCCACGTCCACGGTGAGCGGGAAGAAGTCGTAGCCCTCACGGGGATGCTTGCCCGCCGTCGTCGCGGACAGGATCATCGTCTCGTCGTCCAGGTACACAACGGCTGATCCAGCCGCCAGGCGGGCCAGCTTGCCCGTCTCGAACCTGAGCTTATGAATGCCGAACGGACCGTTGTCGATAACGGCTTCGGCGATATGCACACCCTCCACGGGTGAGACCTCCTTGCGGTGAATCCCGCACTGCCCGTTCCGCTTTGGATAGCCGTACTGGCTGGGAGGAGCTTCCTCCCGGGGCTCCCTGCGAAGGGCGCGGCCGGGGCGGAAACCGCCCAGAACTCCATAGCGGGCATTGCCCGCCTAGGCCTGCGGCCGGTCTTCGATTGAAGCCCGCGGGTCAGTCCGCGAAGGGACGGACCCGAGGACCACTACCGAGGACCGGCCCATCGCTCGGAACCGGGCCGCGGGATGTCTCTCTTTTTCGTCTATGCAGTTGTGTCTGCGGGTACGTGCGCGTCTGCGCACGCATGCCTCGGGTGCCCGATGGCACCCGGGGCTTGACCCTGGCTGATGAAGCTGGGCAGGAAAGGGGCCTGCCCGGCTCCCCGCTCCTGCGCCGTTACCGGCGCAGACCCAGGCGCTCGATAAGCGCACGGTAGCGGGTGATGTCCTTCTTCGCCAGGTACTTCAGCAGCCGCCGCCGGCGCCCCACGAGGAGCAGCAGGCCACGGCGGCTGTGATGGTCATGCTTGTGCACCTTGAGGTGCTCGGTCAGGTCGTTGATCCGGCGGGTCAGCAGTGCAACCTGGACTTCCGGCGAACCGGTGTCACCCTCAGCGGTCGCGTGCTCCGCGACGATCTCCCTCGTGACGGCAGTGTCGAGCGGCACGTGGCTCCTTAAACGATCAGGTAGTCGGTATGGCCCGTCCCGGCGCCGTCCGCTGTCGCGGCAGGACGCCGTTCGGGGTGTTTCGGTGCTGAGACCGCCGTTTCACGAAGGGCCCCGCGGCCATTGGCCGCCTGAGATCTCCGGGCCAGGCTGATCCCCAGGGTCGCCGCATGAGGGTGCAGCAAACCCCGCCGGCGCAAGCCAGCAACGTTTTACGTTATCACGGGGTGAGCAGTTCCCGGGCTTGGTCGACGTCGCGGTGCATTTGCTCGACTAGGGCGTCTACGGAGTCGAAGCGGACCGTGCCGCGGAGGCGGGCGGAGAAGTCGATGGCCACGTGCGCGCCGTAGAGGTCCAGGTCATCGCGGTCCAGGGCGTAGGCCTCCACCGTTCGCTCGGCTTCACCGAAAGTCGCGTTCGGCCCAACGGAGATCGCGGCGGGCCAGCGGCCGTCTTCCTCGCCGTCGGCGGTAAGGCTGAGCAGCCATCCCGCGTAGATGCCGTCGCCGGGGATCGCGGTGTGCGGCGGGCACTCCAGGTTGGCGGTCGGGAAGCCGAGCGCGCGCCCGCGCATGTGGCCGCGGACGACGACTCCCTCCACCCGGGGCGGACGGCCGAGCGCCGCCGCCGCGACCCGGACCTCCCCGGCCTCCAGCCGCTCCCGGATGTAACTGGAGGAGATCGTGACCCCGTCGGCCACGAGCAGTGGCACCCCTTCGGCGGTGTAGTCGTATTTCTCGCCCAGCTTGGCCAGCAGCGATACATCACCGGTGGCCCGGTGGCCGAACCGGAAGTTCTCCCCCACCACCACGGCGGCCGCGTGCAGCCGGTCCACGAGCACGGTCCGCACGAACTCGTCCGGGCCGAGCTGGGAGAACTCGTAGGTGAACGGCAGCATGCAGACGGCGTCCACGCCGAGGCCGGCCAGCAGTTCGGCGCGGCGGCGCGCGGTGGACAGGAACGGCGGGTGCGAGCCCGGCCGTACCACCTCATCCGGATGCGGATCGAAGGTCACCACGACGACCGGGAGCCGCGCGTGCTGCGAGCCCCGGGCCGCCCGCTCGGCCGCCAGCTCGACGGCGCGGCCGACAATGCGCTGATGGCCGCGGTGCACGCCGTCGAACACGCCAATGGTGACGACGGACGCACCCCAGTCTTCCGGCACTTCATCCAGGCCGTACCAGCGGTGCACGCTCCGCTCCTTCCGGCGATTATCCGTGGGTCTGTCCGGGCGACACCGCCCTTGGTCCAAGCCTGCCATGCGAACGGCGCTGACCGCGCCATCGGGCACCCGATCAGCAGGCCCGGGACGGGTAGATCACGGCCCGGAGCGAATGGATCAGGGCACGAACACGGCGAGGGGACGGGCCTGGCCCCCCTCCTCGCGCATGAGGGCGATCAGCGCGCCGTCCGGGCCGAAGACCGCGGCCGGGCCGGCGCCCAGTCCGGCGGCGGGGAGACGGACGCCGTGGGCTACCTTGCGGGCCTGCTCCTCGGTCAGGTCGAGCCGGGGAAACGCGGCCGCCGCCGCGTCGGCCAGTGGCGTCACCGTGAAGTGCGCGGCCAGCTCGTCCAGGGTCCGCGCCGTCTCGATCCGGTACGGCCCAGAGCGGGTCCGGCGCAGTGCGGTCAAGTGGCCGCCCACCCCCAGCGCGGCCCCGAGGTCGCGGGCCAGGGCGCGGATGTAGGTGCCGCTGGAGCAGGTCACGGCCGCGTCCACGTCGAGCAGATCCCCGTGCCGGCGGATCCCGGTGATCTCGAACGAGGCGACGGTGACCGGCCGGGCCTTCAGTTCGGGCGCGGCTCCGTCACGGGTGAGCCGGTAGGCACGCTGGCCGCCCACCTTGATCGCGCTGATCCCCGGCGGGACCTGCTGGATCTCACCGGTCAGGGGGACGATCGCTTCGCGCACGGCGTCGGTGGAGACGCCGGCGGCGCTGGCGTTCGCGATGATGGTTCCCTCGGCGTCGTCGGTGCCGGTGGCCTGCCCGAGACGGATCGTGGCCAGATAGTCCTTGTCGGCCAGGGTCAGATGCCCGAGCAGCCGGGTGGCCTTCTCCACGCCGACGACCAGCACACCGGTCGCCATCGGGTCGAGTGTGCCGGCGTGCCCCACCCGGCGGGTCCCCGCCAGACGGCGGATCCGCGCCACGACGTCATGGGACGTCATCCCGGCGGGCTTGTCCACGATGACCAGGCCCCCGGGCCCCCCGGCCCCGCTGGGGCCGCGGGCCACGGTCATTCGTCCTCGTCGCCGGGTGGCTTGCGGTACGGGTCCGGGTCACCCGCGGGCACTGCGCCCTCCCGGATCCGGGCCAGGTCCTCGTCGGCATGCCGGGCCGCCTCGACCAGTTCCTCGATGTGCCGCACGTTGTCCGGCACATCGTCGGCGACGAAGGCCACCGACGGCGTATGCCGCAGGCCGGTCTGCCGGCCGATCTCGGTGCGGATCACCCCGGTAGCGCTCTCCAGCGCCGCAGCCGTGCCGGCCTGCTCCTCGGGCGAGCCGTAGACGGTGTAGAACACGGTCGCCTCGCGCAGGTCATTGGTCAGCCGGGCTTCGGTGATGGTGATGAAGCCCAGACGCGGGTCCTTAATCCGCATCTCCAGCATCTCGGCCACGATCTGGCTGATCCGGTCGCCTAGCCGACGTGCCCGGGCGGCATCCATGGTCCGTCACTCCTCTTCACTGAACAGCCGCTGCCGGGCCGACAGCAGCTCGATTTCGGGCCGGCCCGCCACGACGCGCTCGCACTCGGTCAGCACCTCGGTCGCGTGCGTGGCCGTGGCCGACGCCACCGCCACGCCAATCTCCGCTCGCCGGTGCAGGTCGAGGTGCCCGGTCTCGGCTACGGAGGCGCCAGGATAGCGCCGCCGGAGCTCGGCGACGAGCGGCTTGACCACTGAGCGCTTCTGCTTCAGCGAGCGCACGTCGCCGAGCAGCACGTCAAGGGTCAATGCGGCTACATACATCCGGGTCCTCCGGCCGTCGGGCAGCCGGGGACGCTGCCGGATGAGCAGCGTCCCCGGCCGGGTCGTTGGCCCCGGCGATCAGCGGCATCAGGCGCGGGGCTTCTCCCGCATCTCGTACGTCTCGATGACGTCCTCGACCTTGATGTCGTTGTAGCCGACACCGATACCGCACTCGTAGCCCTCGCGCACCTCGGTGGCATCGTCCTTGAAGCGGCGGAGCGAATCCACGGTGAGGTTCTCCGACACGACCACGCCGTCCCGGACGAGGCGCGCCTTGCTGCCACGGTGGATCATGCCCGACCGCACCAGGCAGCCGGCCACGTTGCCGATCCGCGGCACCCGGAAGACCTCGCGGACCTCCGCGGTGCCGAGCTGGGCCTCCTCGAACTCCGGCTTGAGCATGCCCTTGAGCGCGGCTTCCACTTCGTCGATCGCCTGGTAGATGATCGAGTAGTAGCGGATGTCCACGCCCTCGCGCCGAGCCAGCTCGCCCGCCCGTTCAGCAGGCCGGACGTTGAAGCCGATGATCACCGCGTCGGAGGCCATGGCCAGGTTGACATCGTCCTGGGTGATCGCGCCGACACCGCGGCCGATCACGCGCAGGCCGACCTCTTCGCCGACGTCGATCTTGAGCAGCGCATCTTCCAGGGCCTCCACCGAACCGGAGACGTCACCCTTGATGATGAGCAGCAGATCTTCGCGCTCGCCGGCCTTGAGCGCCGACTCGAGGTCCTCGAGTGTGACGCGCCGCCGTCGCGAGGCGAACTGGGCACTGCGCTCGCGGGCTTCGCGGCGTTCGGCGATCTGCCGGGCCATCCGGTCGTCGGAGACCACCAGGAAGTTGTCGCCCGCGCCGGGGACGGCGGTCAGGCCAAGGACCTGCACCGGCCGGGACGGGGGCGCCTCGCTCACCGGGTCGCCGTTCTCGTCCAGCATGGCGCGCACGCGGCCGAAGGCCTCACCACAGACAATCGAGTCGCCGACGTGCAGGGTGCCGCGCTGAACCAGCACGGTCGCCACCGGGCCGCGGCCCTTGTCCAGGTGCGCCTCGATCGCGACGCCCTGCCCGTCCTGGGCCGGGTTGGCCCGCAGGTCCAGCGAGGCGTCGGCGGTCAGGATGATCGCCTCGAGCAGCTCGGTGAGGCCGATCCGCTTGGTCGCCGACACGTCGACGAACTGGGTGTCGCCACCGAACTCCTCAGCCACCAGGCCGTACTCGGTGAGCTGGGCCCGGACCCGGGACGGGTCGGCACCCTCCTTGTCCACCTTGTTCACGGCCACCACGATGGGCACGCCCGCCGCCTGCGCGTGGTTCAGTGCCTCCGTGGTCTGCGGCTTCACGCCGTCGTCCGCCGCCACGACGAGGACCACCAGGTCGGTGGTCTCGGCGCCGCGGGCACGCATGGCGGTGAACGCCTCGTGACCGGGGGTGTCGATGAAGGTGATACTCCGCTCGGTGCCATCGACCTCGGTGGTCACCTGGTACGCGCCGATGTGCTGGGTGATGCCGCCCGCCTCGCGCGCCTGCACGTTCGCGTGCCGGATCGCGTCGAGCAGCTTGGTCTTGCCGTGGTCGACGTGACCCATCACGGTCACGACCGGGGAGCNNCGCCGAACTCGATGTCGAACGACTCCAGCAGCTCGCGGTCCTCTTCCTCGGGCGAGACCACCTGGATGTTGTAGCTGAGCTCGGCCCCGAGCAGCTGCAGCGTCTCGTCGTTGACGGACTGGGTCGCGGTCACCATCTCACCGAGATGGAACATGACCTGAACCAGCGAGGCCGGGTTGGCCCCGATCTTGTCGGCGAAGTCGCTCANNCCTGCATGTTGTCGAACTCTTGACGCCGCTGCTTCTTCGACTTCCGGCCGCGCGAAGGGCGGCCACCGGGACGCCCGAAGGCTCCCTGGGTGCCGCTACGGCCACGGCCACCGCCACCGGGACGAGCCGGAGCGCCCACACCGGGACGCGCACCGCCGCCGGCCCCGGCGCCGCCGC
>PLRW01000272.1 GCA_003164955.1 Actinomycetota bacterium | reverse complement strand
GATCATCAGGCGGTGGCCGAGGTGGTGGAAGGCTGGACCGGCATTCCCTCCGGCCGCATGCAGTCCAACGAAATCCGCACCGTGCTGAACCTGAAACAAAAGATGGAAGAGCGCATCGTCGGCCAGCCGCACGCNNAGCCGATCGGCGTGTTCCTGATGGTCGGCACCTCCGGCACCGGCAAAACGGAAACCGCGCTGACGCTGGCCGACCTGCTGTACGGCGGCGAGCAGAACATGACCGTCTTCAACATGAGCGAGTTCAAGGAGGAGCATAAGATCAGCCTGCTGATGGGCTCGCCGCCCGGTTATGTCGGGTACGGCGAGGGCGGCGTGCTGACCGAGGCGGTGCGCCGGCGGCCTTACTCCGTCATCCTGCTGGACGAGATGGAGAAAGCCCATCCCGGCGTGCAGGACGTGTTCTTCCAGGTGTTCGACAAGGGCAACATGAAGGACGGCGAAGGCCGCGACATCGACTTCAAGAACACCGTCATCATCATGACGACGAACCTCGGCACGCGGGACATCTCCAAGGGTGTGTCCGTCGGCTTCGCGAAGGCCGATGAGTCCCGTAGCTCTTACGAGCGGATGAAGGGCCGGGTGCAGGAAGAGCTGAAGCAGCACTTCCGGCCCGAGTTCCTCAACCGTGTCGACGACATCATCGTGTTCCACCAGCTGGCGAGGGACGAGATCTTCACTATCGTGGACCTGATGATCGCCAAGGTCGACGAGCGGCTGAAGGACCGCGACATGGGGCTTGAGCTCCGGCCGGGGGCGAAGGCCCTGCTGTCGGAGCGCGGCTATGACCCCGTGCTCGGGGCCCGGCCGCTGCGCCGCACGATCCAGCGCGAGATCGAGGACCCGCTGTCGGAGAAGATCCTGTTCGGCGAGCTTCGGCCGGGCCAGATCGTGATCGTCGACAGCGAAGGCGAAGGCGCACCGGCTAAGTTCACCTTCACCGGGATCGCCAAGCCGGACGCGGTGCCCGACGCGCCGCCCGAGGAGATCGAGTCGGCGACCAGCACTGACGGCCCCCCCGCCCTCAGCTAACCCGCCGAGCGCACAACCGGTGCCCGGGCCGCGAACGCGGTCCGGGCACCGTGCGTTACGGCGAGGCGATCGTTACCGGCCCAGCGAGTGCGGGCCTTCAGGCCCGGCGAGCGGTCGGTGTGCCGGCGAGCAAGCCGCACAGGTTACGGCGAGGCGTTCGCTACCGGCCCAGCGACCCCAGGCCGGAGGCCTGGGTGAGCGGCCGGNNACCACCGCGCGGGCGCGGAGCGCATGCGGGGGGGGTTCCAGGGGGTCGCCCCCCCAGGTCAACACGGCAGGGCGAACTGGCCGTCGGGGAGCGTATCGACCAGGCCGTCTGCTACCAGGCCGTCCAGGGCGCGGGCCCGCTGAATTGGCGTCGGCCACACCGCGTCGAGCTGGGCGGCGGTGACGGGCCCTTCCGCGTCGCGCAGCACGGCCAGCAGCCGGCCCCGGCACTGCCGGTCGGTCCCTTCGTACCGCTGGCCCACGGGCCTCATCGCGGCGGGCGGACGGCCTGCCCTCAGCCAGGAGCACTCACCTGCCAGGGGGCACGCCGCGCAGCGCGGCCGCGCGGCGGTGCAGACCAGCGCGCCGAGTTCCATCACCCCCACCGACCAGCGGGCCGCGATCGGCGGCTCGGCGGGAAGCAGCGATTCGGCTAGCCGCCATTCGGCCGCCGACGGCGTGCGGCCGGGAAACTCCGCACCGCTGACGAGCCGGCACATCACCCGGCGCACGTTCGTGTCGAGGACCGGGTAGCGCTGCTTGAACGCGAAGCTGGCGACCGCAGCGGCGGTATAGCGCCCGATGCCGGGCAGTGCGAGCAGCGCATCGTACGACGGCGGAACGTGGCCAGCGTGACGTTCGGTCAGCGTCCGGGCCGCCTCGTGCAGCCGGAGCGCGCGCCGGGGGTAGCCCAGGCGTCCCCACTGCCGGACGGCCTCGCCAGCCGGAACGGCCGCCAGGTCGGCGGGCGTCGGCCATCGGCTGAGCCAGTCCCGGTAGGCCGGAAGGACACGAGCCACCGGTGTCTGCTGGAGCATGATCTCACTGACCAGGACCGACCACGGGGACGCGTCCGGAGCGCGCCAGGGAAGGTCACGCGCGTGATCTGCGTACCAGCCGAGGACCGGTTCGAGATAACGGCTTGTCATGACAAGGCATAATTGTCGCACGTCAGCGGGTTCGCTGCGGGCCCGGTCAGCCGGCGGGTCGGCGGGGCCGAACACCCGAGACGGATGATACTGAGCGTATGGATCCGAATGCTCAGAGTAGTATGGGTCGGGCTCCCGGAACCGACGCGTACTGGCAGCGCCGGTTTTTTGCTCTCGTGGCCGGCCTTGGGGTGCTCGGGTTGCTGGCGTGGGCGTGCTCCGGCATGGTCGGCGGCAAACCTGCTCGGAACGATCAGGTATCGGCGGCTGCGTATGGGAGCGCCGCCCCGGCCCGTTCGGCCGGAGGCCAGCCCGGAGCGGGTGCTGGAGCGGTGCCCCCGGCAACGTCCGCACGGGGCGGCCTGTCGGCGTCCGCGGCGGCCGCCGCGCCGTCCCCATCCTCTTCCGCCGGGGGTGCGCCGTCACCCACGTCGTCGGCCTCCCGCCCCACCGCCTCCACGGCTCGCGGCGGGACCAGCAAGGTCCGCCCGGGCCAGCCCGCGGCGGGGAACGGCGCGTGCCCCGCCGCCGACATCGTGCTGACCCTGCTGGTGAGCAAGCCCAGCTACGGGCCTGATGAACAGCCGAGATTCCAGCTCGACGTCGTCTCGACCGACGCGTCGGCGTGCGCCTTTGACACCGGCCCGGCGGCCCTGCATGTGGTGATCAGCCATGGTGGCCAGATCGCGTGGAATTCGGCTGCCTGCCTGCACGGCGCGGCCTCCTACCCCACCCTCCTCCAGCGGGGCGTGCCGGTCACGGTCTCCATGGGGTGGAATCGGCGCCTGACCGCCTCCGGGTGCCCGGCTACCACCATGGCCGCATCGCGGCGCACCTATGTGGCCGTGGCGCAGAGCGGGGCGGCTGAGAGCCCGGGCCAGCTGTTCCGGCTGAAATGACGGCTCCGCCGGCCTGACCGGGTGGCTTCAGTCGCCGAGGGCCGCCGTGATCGCGTGCCGGACGTCTTCGACCTCCCGGACGTCCATCAGGCCCTTCAGGTCGTCGCTGGGCACCACGGCGAGATGGCTCTTGCGGCCCTCGGGCGGTGGCGCGGACGAGGGCAGGCCGCCGGAGCGGGGCGGGACGATGGCCCGGCGGAAACCCATGCGCTCGGCCTCCGCGAGCCTCCGTGCGACGCCGCTCACCCGTCGGACCTCGCCCGCCAGGCCCACCTCACCGATCGCGATGACGCCCGCCGGGACACTGAGGTTTGAGACCGAGCTGGCCAGCGCGACCGCCATGGCCAGATCAACGGACGGCTCGGTCAGCCGCACGCCGCCGACCGTGGCCGCGTAGACGTCCTGGCGGCCGAGCCTGAACTCCGTGTGCCGCTGCAGGACCGCCAGCACCATGCCGACCCGCGCCCCGTCCAGCCCCGACGTCACCCGTCGCGGCATGTCGAGCACCGAGGGGCCGACCAGCGTCTGGACCTCCGCGACCAGCGGCCGCCGGCCCTCCAGGGTGACGGTCACGCAGGTGCCGGGCACCGGCTCGCTGCGCTGGGACAGGAACAGCCCGCTGGGGTCCGGAAGCCCGATCAGGCCATATTCTCCAAGGTCAAAGCAGCCCACCTCGTCGGTCGGACCGTAGCGGTTCTTCACCGCGCGGACCATGCGCAGCTGGGAGTGCCGGTCGCCCTCGAAGTGCAGCACCACGTCCACCATGTGCTCCAGGGTGCGCGGGCCAGCGATGGAGCCATCCTTGGTCACATGGCCGACCAGAATGGTCGCCAGCGAGCGTTCCTTCGCGGCTCTCATCAGCGCGGCGGCGACCTCGCGGACCTGGGTGACGCCCCCGGGCGCGCCGTCCACTCCGTGGGCCGTGATCGTCTGGACCGAATCGATGATGAGCAGGTCCGGCCGGACGGCATCGACGTGCCCCAGCACCGCGGCCAGATCCGTCTCCGCCGCGAGCAACAGGTTGTCGCTGACCGCCCCGATCCGGTCGGCCCGCAGCCGCACCTGCGCGGCCGATTCCTCACCGGTGACGTAGAGCACCCGGCCAGAATCCGCAACCAGGGCCGCCGCCTCCAGCAGCAGCGTTGACTTCCCGACGCCCGGCTCGCCGGCCAGCAGCACGACCGCGCCTGGCACCAGGCCACCGCCGAGCACCCGGTCCAGCTCGTCGAGCCCGGTCGGCCGCGCGCTCGCCGCCCGCGCGTCCACGGCCCCGATCGGGATCGCGGGCGTGCTGACCGGCCCTGGTCCCGGCGCCCGGACGCCGGCCCGGACGAGGCGGGACACCCCTGCCTCCTCGATCGTGCCCCACGCCTGGCACTCCCCGCACCGGCCCACCCATTTCGGCGCCTGCCAGCCGCACTCGGCGCACCGATAGGCACTTCCTGCCGATGACTTAGCCATGGCTGGCACCCTAGCCACGGGGGCTGACATTCCCGCGGCCGCCGTGGTGGTCCCGGATGGAATAGTTGGGACCGGCGCCAACATAAGCTAGCTCGACGGGGACCCCGTGCACCGCGCGTGGAGGGAAGGACATTGAGCGACGCTGAATTGAGCGACGCCTACCGGACAGCCGGCACGCCCGTCGCGCTGTCCACGTCGTCCGTCTACCCGGACCGGACGCCTGACGCCTTCGAGGCGGCCGTCCGGCTTGGCTACGACGGCATCGAGGTCATGGTCTACACCGACCCGGTGAGCCAGGACGTCGACGTGCTCAGCCGGCTAATCGACTATCACCAGATTCCTATCCTCGCCGTGCACGCGCCCAGCTTGCTGCTCACCCAGCGGGTGTGGGGGCGCGAGCCGTGGGAGAAGCTGCGGCGCTCGACGGACCTCGCCGAACGGCTCGGCGCGAAGGTCGTGGTGGTGCACCCGCCGTTCCGCTGGCAGCGGGATTATGCGCTCGGTTTTGAGGCCGGCGTCGCGGCCATGGAAGCGGAGACGGATGTGATCTTCGCCGTGGAGAACATGTTCCCGCTGCGCGCTGGCGGCCGGGAGATCGTCCCGTACGCTCCCACCTGGGATCCCACCGCCATGGAGTGCGCCAACGTCACCCTGGATCTGTCGCACACGGCGGCCTCCGGCTCCGACGCCCTCACCATGGCCGCCGATCTGGGCACCCGGCTGGCGCATGTGCATCTGGCCGACGGGACCGGTGTGCCGAACGGCCCGTTTCCCGACGAGCATCTGGTGCCGGGCCGGGGAAGCCAGCCGTGCGCGGAGGTTCTGCGCCGGCTCACCGCTGACGGGTACCCGGGCATAGTCGTCCTTGAGGTGAACACCCGCCGGGCCCTGACCCGTGACGATCGCATGGCGGACCTGGCCGAGTCGCTGGCCTTTGCCCGCGAGCACCTCAGCCAGGTCCCGGCGCGCTGAGACGCCTGGCCCGGCGCAGGCGCAGGGCGCTGACCCGGCCCAGATGGTGGACGGGCGGACGAGTGAAGGGGAATGCTGGAGGCATGGACGCTGGCCGTGCGGACGGGGACGCCCGGATCGGGAAGAGTGCGACGCTGATCACGGTGGCGCCGACCGGCGCGGAAGCCGGCCGGGAGGCCGCGCCGGCGCTCCCGGTGACCCTGGACGAGCTCGTTACTACCGCGAAGGAATGCCAGGCCGTGGGCGCGGCCGTGGTGCACGTGCATATCAGGGACGACCGCGCGCGGCCGACCCTCGACCGGTGGCGGCTGGCGGACACGGTCGCCGCCTTGCGGGAGACGACCGACCTCGTGGTGCAACTGTCCACCGGTGGCGCGGTCACCGACAGCTTCGAAGACCGGCTGGCCGTGCTCGAGGCCGCGCCCGACGCCTGCTCGCTGACGTGCGGGACCGTCAACTTCGGCGACGAGGTGTTCGCGAATCCATGGCCGTTCGTCCGGCGGCTCTACGAGCGAACCCAGCAACTGGGCGTCGTGCCGGAGTTCGAGCTCTTCGACCTGGGCCACATCGCCACGTTGCACCGGCTGCTGGATGAGCTGGGGCCGCCTGCGGGCGGGCGGCCGCACTGTGACCTGGTGATGGGAGTTCCCGGGGGCATGCCCGGGGACGCCGCGACGCTGGTCCAGGCTGTGGCCGCTCTCCCGGCCGGCGCGACCTGGTCCGCTACCGGAATTGGCCGGGCTTCGCTTCCGGTCATGCTCGCCGCGGTGGCGGCCGGGGGGCATCTGCGGGTCGGCATGGAGGACACGCTCTCGTACGCGCGCGGCCGTGCGGTCAGCGGGAACGCGGAACTGGTGGAGCGAGCCAGCCAGCTGGCACGGCTGGCTCAGCGGCCGCCCATGAGCACCGCCGACGCGCGCGTGTTCCTCGGGGTCAAAGCCTGAACATCTTGCTCCTCCGCGCGTGACCGCGCCGCCTGGTTCCGGTGGGAACCCGTAGGGGGACTGCCCGCCGCGGCGCTGCTTGCAGGGTGTTTGCAAATGCAAGCGACGTCGGCGATAATGACGGCATGCCTCAGGTATCAGTGAACTCGATTGGTGAGTACATCCGCGAGCAGCGTGAGCAGGCGAAGATCTCACTCCGCCAGCTCTCGCAGGCGGCGGGCGTCTCCAACCCTTACCTCAGCCAGATCGAGCGCGGGCTGCGCAAGCCCAGCGCCGAGATCCTCCAGCAGATCGCCAAGGGTCTGCGGATCTCCGCCGAGGCGCTGTACGTCCAGGCCGGGATTCTGGAGGACAGGCCGGCGGACTCCGGGGTCCGCTCGGCGCTGCTGGCCGACCCCTCCTTGTCCGAGCGCCAGAAGCAGGTGCTGGTCGAGATCTACGAGTCGTTCCGCAAGGAAAGCGGAGCGGCCGGTGGCTCACCCGTCGGCGACGGCGCGACGGTCAGCCTCATGCCGCGCGCGGTGGCGGCGGTCGATCCGGCTCCCCGTCCGGACGACCGGCCGGTGCGCCCGGGACGCGGCGCGCGTGGCGCTTCGTCCAGAGCCTGGGCGACCGCCACGGACGACCTGCCCGGCCTTGATGAGGCCCCGGGCGAGCCGCAGAGCCCGGCCGCCGGCGCGGCGGGCACGGGCTGGCCGGCGGACGTCCCGCCGCACACTGGCGATTAGCAGACACCGGGAATAGCAGAACAACAGATCGGCGGCCGCAAGGCCGCGGCTACCAGCAGCCGCCGTCAGCGGGACGGCCAGGGCGGTGCGGCCGAACGGGAGATTGATCCGGCCGCACCAGATAGCGTGGATGATGTGTTCACAGGTTCAGCGATGACGCCGCTCAATATCTTCTTCGTTGTCATCTCGATTGCCGCGTTCGCGTTCGAAGTTTTTGCGTTCATCGACGCGGTACGCAGGCCCGCACCGGCGTTCGTGGCCGCGGGCAAGCAGACCAAGCCGATCTGGCTGCTCATCCTCGGTGTCGCGATGGTGGTCGGCCTCGGCTACGCGTTCTACGTAGGCGGCGCATCGGCGATCTCGATCCTGCCGGTCGCGGCGTTCGTAGCGGCTGCGATCTACCTGGTCGACGTCCGGCCCAAGGTCAGGGAGTTCAAGACCGGCAGCTCACGCTCTGGCTCGGGGCCCTACGGCCCCTGGTAGGGCTCGGGGGGCCCTACAGCCCCCTGGTAAGAGCGGGAGCCGGTCACCCCTGGCCGCATCGGTTCAGTCCGGCGCGGGGCGTCCCGACCTGAGCTGACCCACGGCCGGGACGCCTCGTCAGGCCAGGTCGGCTCAGTTGGGCAGGAGCAGCACCGCGACGGGCACGACAACGATCACGGTCGCCGCGCACACGATGCTCAGGCGTACCGCGTACGCGAGTGGTGGCGCCGGGGTCATGATGCGGGTGACCCGTGCGGCCATCTCGCCCTCATGTGCGGCTCCGGACACGGCCAGGGCCCCGGCCGGGGCGTTCTCCGTACAACCGGCGGTGCCGAAACGGGCCAGCGCTCCGGCGAGGGCCCGCGCGGGACGGGCCCGCAGCGCGCGGTCATCGGCCAGCATCTCGATCAGCAGGGCCACGGACTGGTGCGCGTCGGCGCAGATCCGGGACCATCCGAACGCCCGCCGCAAGGCGGTGAACGGAAGGACCACCAGGTCGTGCCGCTCCCGCAGGTGCGCCCGTTCGTGCGCGAGCACCGCCGCGAGCTCCGCTGGCCGCAGCAGGTCCAGCGCGCCGACGCTCACCACGATCCGCGACCGCAGCCCGGGCAGGCAGTACGCCGCCGCGGCCGGATAATCGACCACCAGCGCGCCGGGAGCCTTCGGGTCGCCACGGGCCAGCAGCGCGAGCAGAGCCCGCTGCCGCCGCCGGGCCCGGATCACCATCGCCGAGGACGCGACGAGCACCGAACAGAGCTGGGCCAGCAGGGCCAGGCCCATCACCAGGCTGATGAGCCGCAGGAAAACAGGCAGCGCCGACTGTCCCGTAGTAAACAGGCGCCCGCTGGCCGCGGAGGAGGCGACCCGGGTCACGCCGTTGGCGACGCTGGCCGCCCCCGGCGGAACGCCTATCTCCATCAGTGCTCCAACGGCAGCGAGGCCGCCAGCAAGCCCCAGGGCCTGCCAGAGCAGGATCGCAGCCCCCGGCGAGCGCCGTGGCCACCGCGCGGCGCCCAGCGCCGCGGAACCCCGCACGCTCCCAATGGCGACGGCGGCGAGCAGAGCCGCGTCGGCCGGTCCAGTCATCAGCCCCCGCCGCTACCTTCGATCTCCTCCAGAGCACCACGGAGCACGCTGGCCTCTGCCCCTGACACTGACTTGGCAAACCGCGCGAGCGCGGCTGACCGGTCGCCGGTCTGCTCCAGCGCCGTCAGCATCAGTTCAGTCACGTATGCCTCCCTGGTCGCGGACGGCCGGTAGCGCCATGCGCGTCCGTCCCGTTCCCGCCGGGCGAAACCCTTTTTCGCCAGCCTGTCCAGCACGGTCATCACCGTCGTATGCGCCAGATCGCGCTCGGTGAGCTGCGCACTGACCTCACGAACTGTGAGTGACGCGCCTGTTCCCCACAGTACGTCCATGATCGCACGCTCGAGATCGCCTAGCCGGTTCACAATCGTCACTTTACCCACGGCAAGCGGAGGCGAACCGGCCATAACAGGCAGACGGGTTCCCGGGCCGCCGGGCGCGCAGAGCACGCCCCTGGTCACATCCGAGCACGGTCCCCGTCCTGGTGTATGGCCGTCACGCCGCAGGAATAATACTGGCGCCGGTGACACTACCGATCAGGAAGCTGACGTGCTGGTTATTGCCGCGAATTCCCCGTCTGGTCCGGGCCCGCGGCCCGCTGGGCTACCACCTCCGGGTCCGCGAACCGCGCGAACGCGCGCAGGTTGGCCAGGCTCTCGCCATTCTTGGCCCGCCACGCCCATTCCCGGCGGATGGCGGACGCGAACCCGAGCTCGAGGGCCGTGTCGAAGTTCTCATCCGCATAGCTGAGCACGCAGCCCAGGAGCCGGTCGATCTCGCCGGGGCTGGCCGCGGACAGGGGCAGCCTTCCGACCAGGTAGACGTCCCCCATGGAGTCGATGGCGAAGTGGACACCGTAGGTGCGCCCGTTGCGCTCCAGCAGGAAGCGGTGGAAGCGTTCGTGGTTCTCGTCGGGCCTGCGGCAGAAGAACGCCTCAACGTGCAGGCTGTGCGCGCCTGCGATCAGCCACGTCATCGTGGCCAGCTTGTGCTGTCCTTCCAGCTTCACCAGGTACGCGCCGGGGCTGGGGTTCTCGTAGGGAAGACCGAGATCCTTCAGGGCCGCCGCGACCGCCGCCGCCGGCGCCGCGGGCTCCGCCGGGCCGCTGGGGACGGTCACGGTCGCACCGCCGGCCTGGCGACCGTCATGCTTCCACCCGCGCGTTCGCCTCGCTCACCGCTCCTGTATACACCGCCAGCAGCCGGTCAACCGCGGCTGACCAGCCGAAGCCCGACGCGTGCCGGATAGCGCCGGCCGACAACCGGGCCAGTGCCTGCGGTGAGGCGGCCAGCTGGCGCAGCACGCGCGCGTAGTCGGCTGGATCGTGGCTGCCGACGAGGATTCCGGACTCACCGTCACGTATCGCCGTCCGCAAGCCGCCGACCGCGGCCGCGACGACCGGAGTGCCGCACGCTTGTGCCTCCAGCGCCACCAGGCCGAACGATTCCGAGTACGACGGCACCGCCACGATGGTGGCGGCCCGGTACCACTCAGCCAGTTCCCGCTGGGGACAGGGTGGCTCGAGCCGCACCACGCCCGAAATGCCGAGCCGAGCCGCGAGCTGGGTCACCATGTCCGGGTCGTTTCGCCCCAGGCCGCTCGGCCCGCCGACGAAGACCACCGCGAGCCGCCGGGCCAGGCCGGGATCGTCCCTGGTCATGTTGGCCACCGCGCGCAGCAGGATGTCCGGGCCCTTGAGTGGCTGCATGCGCCCGGCGAACAGGAGCACGATCGCGTCCGCGGGCAGGCCAAGTGCCCGCCGGGCATCGGCCTGCCGGCCGGGGCGGAACACCGAAAGGTCCACCCCGGGGTGGACCGTCTCGACCCGGGAAGCGTCGGCGCCGTAGAGCCCGGTGAGCTGGCGTGCCTCCTCGGCGGTGTTGGCGACCAGCCGGTCGGCGGCGGCGATCACCTCCGCCTCACCGCGGATCCGGGTGTCCGGCTCGGCCGAATCTCCCGACGCCAGAGCTGCGTTCTTCACCTTGCCCAGCGTGTGCATCGACTGTATGAGGGGTACCCCCCAGCGCTCCTTGGCCACCGCTCCCACCTGGCCGGACAGCCAGTAATGCGCGTGCACGAGGTCGTACCGGCCCGGCGCGTACGCCGCCTCGATGCGGAGCACCTCGAAGGTGAAGTGGCATATCTGGGCGGGGATGTCCGCCTTGTCGAGCTCTTCGAACGGCCCCGCGGTCACGTGCCGGACGAGGACGCCGGGAGCCAGTTCGGTGACCGGCGGGGCATCCCGGGAGACCGCTCGCGTAAAGATCTCCACCTCGGTACCTCGCTCCGCCAGGCGCTTGGCGACCTCAACGACGTAGACGTTGAGCCCTCCGGCGTCGCCGGTGCCCGGCTGATCGAGCGGTGACGTATGGACGCTGATCGTCGCGATCCGCCCTGGGACGCTTCGCGGCACAGGTATGCACCTCCGGACCTTGCAACCTCAGCGTGCCGCCCAGTGTTCCCGCACGAGGGATGCCCATTCGGCGCAAGGCCAGGCTCGATGCGGCGTGGCCTGCGGTGCAGGCCACGCCGCCGCCCTGCCGGATAAGCTTCGCGGTATGGGAACTCTTGTGCTGTTGCGCCATGGTGAGAGCGAGTGGAATTCCAAGGGCCTTTTTACCGGATGGGTCGATGTCGGGCTCTCGGCGACTGGGGCTGACGAGGCCGCCCGCGGTGGGAAACTGCTGAACGACGCCCAGTTGCGCCCGGATGTGCTGCACACTTCGGTGCTGACGCGGGCGATCCAGACGGCGCATATAGCGCTGGAGGTCGCGGAACTGCTCTGGCTGCCGGTCCACCGGTCCTGGCGGCTGAACGAGCGGCACTACGGCGCCCTGCAGGGCAAGGACAAGGCGCAGACGCGCCAGCAGTTTGGTGATGAGCAGTTCATGCTGTGGCGGCGCTCATATGACGTTCCGCCGCCGCCGATCGCCGATGACGACCCGCTCTCCCAGGCTGGTGACCCGCGGTACGCGCTCCTGCCGCCCGAATTGCTGCCCCGCACCGAGTGCCTGAAGGACGTCCTGAACCGGATGCTGCCGTACTGGTACGAGTTCATCGTGCCGGATCTCGCGGTGGGCAAGACGGTGCTCGTGACCGCGCACGGCAACTCGCTCCGCGCCCTGGTCAAGCACCTGGACGGGATCAGTGACGAGGAGATTGCCGGCCTGAACATCCCGACTGGCATCCCGCTCGTCTATGAGCTGGATGGCGCGTTCCGGCCGACCGAGCGGGGCGGGCGCTATCTGGATCCCCGGGCTGCGGCCGAGGCGGCGGAGGCGGTCAGGAATCAGGGCCGTTAGCCGGCGTTCCCGCAGCGGGGACGTATGCCACGCCCATCCGCCAAGCGGCGATCAGGCGAGCGCGCAACAGATCGCAAATGTCCGGATAATGGATGGGTGGCAAACACTGAGGTAATAGTCGCATGTCACACTCCCCTCGCTGGGATGTACGGGACGGCGCCGCTTACGATCAGACGTGTGGGCCTGAGCAGTTCGGACGCGTGGCCGCCTGCCTCAGGCGGCGGGCGCCGGCTATCCGCGGAGCGCGCGCACCGGCCATCTGGGAGGCAGGGATGTCGGTGAGCACGCGGACCGGTAACGGGACATCGCTGGAGTGCTCGGCCCCGGCCATGCGCCTGCCTCCGGGTATCGCGTCCGTCCTGTCCGTGCTGTCGTCGTCCGCGGTCGTCCTCGACCGGCAGGATCGTGTCCTGCAGGCGAGTGAGGCGGCGCGCTCGTTCGGGCTGGTCCAGGGCGAGCGCCTGATGGCCAGTGAGCTTCTGGCGCTAGCCCGGCAGGTACGCCGGGACGGTGAGATCCGCGAGGGCGAGTTCGAGGTGTCCGCAGGCGGCAAGATCGGCGGCCGGATGACCAGCTTCGCCGTCCGGGTCGCGCCGCTCGGCGGTGACGTCGGCTGCGAGGGCCTGGTCCTGGTGCTGGCCGAGGACCAGACCGAGAGCCGCCGGGTCGAAGAGGTGCGCCGGGACTTTGTCGCGAACGTCAGCCACGAGCTGAAGACCCCGGTCGGCGCCCTGGCCCTGCTGGCCGAAACGGTCGAGGACGCTGCCGACGACCCCGACGCGGTGCGCAGGTTCGCGGGCCGGATGCGGCAGGAAGCGTCCCGGCTGACCAACCTGGTGCAGGACATCATCACGCTCTCGCGCATCCAGGCCGCCGAGCCCGTGCCCGACCCGGTAGCCGTGCAGGTGGACGCGATCGTCGCGGAGGCCCTGGACCGGTGCCGGATGAAGGCCAACGCCCGGGGGATCGCGCTGGCAGAGGTGGGCGACCATGGGCTTGGCGTGCTGGGCGACGAGGATCTTCTCCTCACGGCGATCCGTAACCTGCTGGAGAACGCCGTGGCCTACAGTCCGGAACGGACCCGGGTCCTGGTCACGACGCGCCGGGCGGATGACCGGGTGGAGATCAGCGTCGAGGATCAGGGCATCGGGATCCCGGAACGGGACCTGCAGCGGATCTTCGAGCGTTTCTACCGCGTCGACCCGGCCCGCTCGCGGGCCACCGGGGGCACCGGTCTCGGCCTGGCCATCGTGAAGCACGTGACGGCCGCGCACGGCGGCGCCGTCACGGTCCGGAGCGTGGAGGGCGCAGGCTCTACCTTTACCCTTTCCCTGCCCCTGCGGAGCTCACATGCAGGCTCAGGTTCTGCCTAGCAGCGCGCACAGCGGGTCCGCGCGCGTACGCATCTCGGGAGGCACCCAAGTGACACGTGTGCTCGTGGTCGAGGACGAGGAATCGTTCAGCGACGCGATCTCTTACCTGCTGCGCAAGGAGGGCTTTGAGGTCGCGGTCTGCTCGACCGGCCCGGACGCGCTCAGCGCCTTCGACCGCACCGGCGCGGATCTGGTACTGCTCGACCTCATGCTGCCCGGGCTGCCGGGCAGCGAAGTCTGCCGGGCCCTGCGCTCCCGGTCCAACGTGCCGGTGATCATGCTGACCGCGAAGGACAGTGAGATCGACAAGGTGGTGGGTCTCGAGCTTGGCGCGGACGACTACGTGACCAAGCCCTTCTCCTCGCGCGAGCTCGTCGCGCGGATGCGTGCGGTGCTCCGCCGCCGGGGCGAGGTGGACGAGGTGACCATCTCCGCGATGGAGGCCGGACCGGTCCGGATGGACGTCGACCGGCACGTGGTGACCGTGCGCGGCGGCCAGGTCCAGCTCCCGCTCAAGGAGTTTGAGCTACTGCAGGTCCTGCTCCGGAACGCTGATCGCGTACTGACCCGGATGCAGCTCATCGACCGCGTCTGGGGCGCGGACTACGTCGGGGACACCAAGACCCTGGACGTCCACATCAAGAGGCTCCGGGCCAAGATCGAGGTCGATCCCGCCAATCCCCGGCACATCGTGACCGTCCGCGGGCTCGGTTACAAGTTCGACTCGGCGGCCGCCGCGTAACGGCACCGGGCGGCCGTACGACGCTCACCGGCCCGGACCGCCGCGTAACGGCACCGGGCTGGTTATGGCGTGGGGGATGCGCTCGCGGAAGGCTGAGCCGGCGCTCCCGGTGTCGGGGTGACCTTCACGCTGCTCGTCGCCCCGGGTTTCGCCTGCCCGGACGGGCTGGCGCTGGGGGCCGGTGGCGAAAAAGTCGAGTAGTAGCCTGACCGCGGTTCCACCGGCACCGTGAGCGTCATAGCGCCCGCGTTCTGGAACGTGAGGATCACCGTGACCGTCGGCCCGCTGAGCAGCGCACTGGTCAGTCCCCTGAGCACTACTTTCGGCGCCGGGCCGGTCAGGTAGGCGGTGTCTTGGGCGGGTACCGCGACCGAGCCGCCGGCCACCTGGACGGACGTGGCCGTGCCGGGCGCGGAGACCGAGAGGAGCTTGTCGGCGCTGTTGCCCCCGTTGTAGATGGCGAGGAACATGCTCGCCGAACTGCCGGGAGCCAGGGGGGCGTTGTCCGCGCCCCCGAGAATGAAGGCATTGTCGACACCGATCGCGTCCGCGGTGCCGTAGGCCCCGTTCGCGGCCGGATGAAACTGGAGGGTGGGCGCGCCGTTGCCCGCCTCGCACCCCGTGAGCACGGGGATCAGCAGGGCGGCGGCGCCGATTAGGAGACGGCGCAGCAGTTTGCTGCCGTGGCTGCTGCGGATCACGGCTCGGGCCTCCTCAGGCTCGGAATAAGTCACGGGCGGACGTCGGAAATCGTAGCGATCCCCGGAGCGCGACCGTCCGGCGGGGCATCCCCGGAGCGGCTCAGGCCGGGGACGGGATGGCCGAAGCAGCCGATCCCGGTTCTGGCGAGACGCTTCTGGCCCCGGAACCCAGCGATCGTAGCTGGTCCTCGAGCTGGAAGCCGGGGTTCAGGTTCCGCTGCACGGTGGTGGAGGCATCCGCCCGGACGAGGACGATCGTCAGCCCGGCGGGATGGTACGCCGAGCCCAGCACGTTTTCGGTGTCTTTGACAGCGACCGCTCTGCCCTGGCCGTCCGTGCGGGCCAGTTGCGTAACGTCCGTCATCGCGTTCGCCGTCCCCACAAAGTACACCCCGACATGGGCGTGGGCCGCCTGCGTGGTGAGTTGCCGCAGCGCCGTGTCGCAGTGGCAGCCGGCGGGTACCAGCGCCAGTACCGCCCTGACCAGTCCGCGTACGGGCGTGGACTTCCCGCCGACGACGACCGTTCCGTCCGGCAGCAGAGGCCGGCCATTCGCTGGCGTCGCCCGCGGCGACTTCGGTGCCGGGCCTGCGGAGTGCGACAGCACGGGCGCGGCGGCGGGGCTGATGCTGAAAACCGACAGAAGCGTCCCGGCCAGCATGGACAGTGCCACGCAGCCGGCGATGAGCGGCAGGACCGCGCCGTGCCCGCGGAGCGGTCCGAGCACCCGGTCCCAGCGGGCACGGCGGCGCTGCGCCCGCTGCTCGCGGTGGTACGCAAGTACCTCGCGGGCGAGTTCCCGGGCATCATCGGGGATCTGGATGTCGACCGGTGGCAGGCCGCCCTCGTCCCGCCCAGGTTCTCCGCCAGGGTTCACCGGCACGCACCTCCCCGGCGTGGGTTCCCACGTCTCTACTATTATGGGCCTTAACGAGCCGTGCGGCCGACGGGCGCGGTCATTTGCCCGCCGGTCACATAGCCGTAATACGCCATCGTGTCCGGGCATCCGCCGTTCAGATACGTTCGCACGGCGTCATATACACCGTGTGTTAATGGTCGATTACGTTCAGCTAATAACTAGCTTCGGCGGTAGTCGTACGGCGCGCCGTAAGGTAATACCGGCGAGCCGTAATTACCCGGATGACCTGGCCTTATGGGTTAAAGGGCATTCAATCAGCTCCCGGCGACGTGGTAAGATAGCCTTCAGCGGAAGGGGTACTTGCCACATGTCTTTCAAGGTCGGCGATACCGTCGTCTACCCCCATCACGGGGCTGCTCGCATCGAAGCGGTCGAGACTCGCACCATCAAGGGCGAGGATAAGACCTATCTGGTTCTTAAGGTCGACAAGGGTGACCTGACTGTACGCGTACCCGCTGACAACACGGAGCTCGTAGGCGTTCGGGATGTCGTTGGCCAGGAAGGCCTCGAGAGGGTGCTGGAGGTGCTCCGTGCTCCGCACACCGAGGAACCGACCAACTGGTCGCGGCGATACAAGGCCAACCTGGAAAAGCTCGCCTCGGGCGACGTCAACAAGGTTGCCGAGGTCGTCCGGGACCTTTGGCGCAGGGACAAAGAGCGAGGTCTGTCCGCCGGCGAAAAGCGCATGCTGGCCAAGGCGCGGCAGATTCTGGTGAGCGAGCTTGCCCTCGCCGAGAAGACGAACGAAGACAAGGCCGAGGCGCTGCTGGACGAGATCCTTGCTTCCGGTCCGCCGCAGCGAGTGCCTTAACCGGCGAGCGGGGTTTGCCAAACGTCGCCAGTACGTGTGCGGACACGCTCAATGGCAGCTAAATCAGACCTGCAGCATGCATGGCCCAGGGTGGGCGTCGGAACCGACGTCCACCCTTTTGGGTCCGACCGGTTGCTGAACCTGGCCGGCCTGACGTGGCCGGGAGAGCCGGGTCTCACCGGCCACTCGGACGGCGACGTCGCGGCCCACGCCATCTGCGACGCCTTGTTGTCCGCGGCCGGGATCGGTGATCTTGGCGCGCAGTTCGGCACCTCGCGGCCCGAGTGGGCCGGAGCGCACGGCCTGACGCTGATCCGCGAGACGTTCCGGCTCGTGACCGCGGCCGGATTCACCGTCGGCAACGTCGCGGTCCAGGTGATAGGTAACCGCCCCAAGGTCGCGCCGCGGCGGGCGGAAGCCGAGAAGGTCCTGTCCGAGGCGCTCTCCGGTGCGCCGGTCAGCGTATCCGGCACCACCACGGATGGCCTCGGGCTGACCGGGCGCGGCGAGGGCATCGCCGCGATCGCGACCGCACTGGTCGTCGCGACGGCTCAGCCGGGCGGCGTACCCGCCAGATCCTGAGCCGCGTTCATCCTCCAGGTCCTGAGCCTTGGCTCACCCTTCGTGTCCTGAGGTCCCGCGCTCACACCCCGCGTGGCGGCGGGGTAGGCGTGCTGCGGACACGCTCGAAGGGCGCAGGCGCCGCGGGGGCCCCTGGTTCCTGCGCCGTATCCGCCTCCGTCTCCGTTCCGGCCCGGTCGGCACCGCCTCCGGATGCGCCGGCATCCGTCCCTTGCGCGGCACGGCCTGGACCGGCAAGGTCAGGCGCCGCTTCGTGCGCGAGCTCCGCGGGAAGGTCGGTGCCCACCGTGGGCGGTCTTCCCCGCGCCGCTGCTGCTGCTCCCGGCGTCGGCGGGGCTGCCGGGGAGGGCGGGCCGTCCTTGGCCGCTGGCGCGGGATCCGGCTCGGGCTCGGGCTCGGCGAGTTCGGGGACCGGAGCGGACAGAAACGTGGATGCGCCCACGGCCGCGAAGCCGTATGGCGGCGTGAGCGCGTCCGGGGCCGGTTCGGCCGGGGCTGGCTCGTCCCGGGCTGGCTTCTCCTGGGCCTCCTGGGCCTCCTGGGCCTCCTGGGCCTCCTGGGCCTCCCGGGCCTCCCGGGCCTC
>PLRW01000300.1 GCA_003164955.1 Actinomycetota bacterium | reverse complement strand
ACGGTGGGTGTGCCGGGCCTGGGCGGCGCGGCCGTACGGTACAGACCTCGGGCTACACCGTGGCGGGCTCGGCGGCGGCGGGGTGAGCTTCCGGGTGGCCGATCGACAGGCCGCTGTCGGCGTCGAAGAACTGCAGGTTGGCCGTGTCGATGGCGAGCTCGATGGGCTGGTTGGGGCGGACCTTGGACCGGGCCGAGACCCGCGCGGTCCACAGCGACTTGCCGCCGACCAGGGCCGCGACGCTCTCGTCTTCCCCGCTGTCGCCGGTCGCTGCGTCGGTGATGCTGGCGTGCTCGACCGGCGGCGCGTCGATCGTGAAGATGACGTGGATCTCGCTGCCCAGCTCCTCGGTGACGCCCGCCTGGACCGGTATGCGTGCCCAGCCCGCGTCGGCGAGCGTGGCGTCCTCGAAGTCGGACGGCCGGATGCCCAGGATGATCTTGCGCCCGACGTAGCTGTCGAGGCCCTTCTTGGCCTCCATAACGGCGGCGGGCACCGGGAGCTTATACCCGGCGAAGGTGACCACCGGCCCGTCGTCGCGGGTGAGCTCGGCCGTGACGAAGTTCATGGCCGGCGAGCCGATGAAGCCGGCCACGAAGAGGTTGACCGGCGACTCGAACAGGCGCTGCGGCGTGTCGACCTGCTGCAGCCGGCCATCGCGCATGACGCAGACGCGGTGGCCCAGGGTCATGGCCTCGACCTGGTCGTGGGTGACGTAGATGGTGGTGACGCCGAGGCGCTCGTGCAGCTGGTTGAGGGATGCGCGCATCGACACCCGCAGCTTGGCGTCGAGGTTGGACAGCGGCTCGTCCATCAGGAACGCCTGCGGCTCGCGGACGATGGCGCGGCCCATGGCCACGCGCTGCCGCTGGCCACCGGACAGGGCGGCGGGCTTGCGCTTGAGGTACTGGTCGAGGCCGAGCATCTTGGCCGCATCGGTGACCCGGCGCTTGATCTCGTCCTTGGGGGTCTTGCGCAGCTGCAGGCCGAAGGCGAGGTTCTGCTCGACGGTCATATGCGGGTAGAGCGCGTAGTTCTGGAACACCATGGCGATGTCCCGGTCCTTCGGCGGAAGGTCGTTGACCACCCGGTCGCCGATCGTGATGGTGCCGGAGCTGATCTCCTCCAGCCCGGCGATCGCGCGCAGCGCGGTGGACTTGCCGCAGCCCGACGGCCCGACCAGGACCATGAACTCGCCGTCTTTGACCTCGAGGGATAGCCCGTCAACGGCCTTCACGCCACCGGCATAGATCTTGTCGATGTGATCGAGGACTATCTGGGCCATTGTGCTCCCTCGCGTTGGGGCCCGGGTCCGAGGCCCGAGTCGTATGTCCTGGTCGGAAGCGTAACTTTGGGGCCGCCGCACGTTAAGATCACGACCATCAATGTTACAGTAGCGTAAAGATTGAGACCATTTCGTTATAACTGTGCCCGGAGGGCACCAGATAGACCTGCCCGGTGGGCGCCGGACGGCGGGCCCGCATCGCCAGGGCAATCCGTACCGGACCGGACGGCGCTACGGTGTCCGGGTGGAAGAGATCGACCGCGCGATCGTCGCGCTCCTGTCCGGTGATGGGCGGATGAGCTTTACCGAGCTCGCCAAGCAGACCGGGCTGTCGGTGTCGGCGGCGCACCAGCGGGTGCGCCGGCTGGAGCAGGCCGGGGTGATCAAGGGCTACGCGGCGCTGTGCAGCGCCGATGAGATCGGCCTCCCGCTGACCGCGTTCATCTCGATCAAGCCCTTCGACGCGGCCGCCCCCGACGACGTGCCGCAGCGACTGGAGCCGATCTCGGCCATCGAGGCGTGCCACAGCGTGGCCGGGGACGAGAACTACATCCTCAAGGTGCGGGTGGCCTCGCCGGCGGCGCTGGAGGACCTGCTGCAGGAGATCAGGGGCGTGGCCGGGGTGTCCACCCGGACGACGATCGTGCTGAGCACCCCGTACGAGAACCGGCCGCCGGCCATCCCCTGACGGTCAGGACGGTGCCGGTCAGGACGGGCCGCCGGCCCGGGCGCGCAGCCCGTCCAGCGTGAGGGACAGCAGCCGGTCGGCCTGATCCGGGGTCCGTTCGGTCGCGACCACGACCCCGTGCACCAGCATCATCACGTCTGTCGCGGTGAGATCGGCGCGCACGGCGCCGGCCTGCTGGGCGCGCTCCAGGAGCCGTCCGGCGGTGTCGCGGATGGTCAGGCTGCACGTGCTGATGACGTCGGAGTCCCGGCCGCGCGCCGCGATCAGCGCGCCGGCCAGGCCGCGCTTGGTGACCAGGTAGCTGGCCAGCACGCGCAGCCAGCCCGCGAACGCCTCCCCGGCCGAGGGGGCGCCGGTCAGTTCCTCGCCCCGCGCGCAGACCGCGCTGACCTGCGTGCGGAAGACGGCCTCCTGCAGGTCGAGCCGGCTGGGGAAATGCCGGTAGAGCGTGCCGATCCCGACCCCGGCGCGGCGGGCGATGTCCTCCAGCGGCGCGTCGGCGCCGTTTTCTGCGAAGGCCACGGTCGCCGCGGCCAGCAGGCGCTCATGGCTGCGCCGGGCGTCCGCCCGCATCGGCGGCGCCCCGGCCTGCCCCGGGCTGGGGGTGTCAGTTCTGCTCATCGGCCTTCGTCATCGAGTAATCCGCATCGAATAATCCGGCTTCATCGAATAATCCGTTTGCCAAACCGGAGGGTGCCTCCGTATAGTAACCGGAGTAGACCTCCGTTTCTATCCCGAGTGTACCGCCTGGCCAGCGAGTCCTCGATTGCGCAAGCCAACCGACCACACAACGTGGAGGCATAGTGTCTTCTTCCCCTGCTGATTCGCCTGCTAATTCACGGGGGGCGCCGCGGGACCGGGGCAAGAATCCGGACAAGCCGCGCCGCGGCTTCGGTCACCGCGGGATCGCCCTCGCCATCCTGCTGTGCGCGCAGCTGATGGTCATCCTGGACGCCACCGTCGTGAACATCGCGCTGCCCCAGATCGAGCACGGCCTGCACTTCAGCCCGACCAGCCTGGCCTGGGTGCTGAACGGGTACTTGCTGACGTTCGGCGGCCTGCTGCTGCTCGGCGGGCGCGCCGGTGACATCCTCGGCCGCCGGCGGCTGTTCCTCATCGGGGTCGGCCTCTTCACCGTCGCCTCGCTGGCCGGTGGCCTGGCTACCTCGGCCGGCCTGCTGCTGGCCGCGCGCGCCGCGCAGGGCATCGGCGGCGCGCTGGCCTCGCCCGCGGTACTGGCGCTGATCGTGGGCAGCTTCTCCGAGGGCAAGGAACGGACCCGCGCCCTGGCCATCTACTCCGGCGTCCTCATGGGCGGGGCATCGCTCGGCCTGGTCCTCGGCGGGGTCATCACCGAGTGGCTGTCGTGGCGCTGGGTGCTGTTCATCAACGTGCCGATCGGGCTGTTCGCGCTGGCCGCCGCGCCCCGGTTCGTGGCCGAGACGCCGCGCCAGCCGGGCCGCTTCGACGCGGCCGGCGCGCTCACCTCCACCCTCGGCATGGCGTCGCTGGTGTACGCGTTCATCCGGGCCGCCGCCAGCGGCTGGGGGGACGGGCTGGCGATCACCGCGTTCGCGGTGGCCGCGGTGCTGCTCGCCGCGTTCGTGTTCACCGAGCGCCGGGCCCGGCAGCCGATCACGCCGCTGCGGCTGTTCGGCGACGCCAGCCGGTCCGCGTCCTACGTCGTGCGACTGATGCTGGTCGCGGGGATGTTCGGGATGTTCTACTTCCTGACCCAGTTCCTGCAGGAGATTCTCGGCTTCAGCGCGCTGCGGGCCGGGATCGCCTTCCTGCCCATGACCATCCTGGTGTTCGGCGTGTCGCGGGTGGCGCCCCGGCTGATGGCCATCGTCCCGCCCAAGGCGCTGATGGTCGCGGGCATGGTGCCGGTCGTCATCGGCATGGCCTGGCTGTCCCGGGTCTCGTCGGGCACCGGCTACTGGTCCGGCGTCATCGGCCCCATGCTGCTCGTCGGCGCGGGCATGGGGCTCGTGTTCGTGCCGCTGACCACGGCCTCGCTGGCCGGCGTGCGGCCGGAGGACTCCGGCGCCGCCTCCAGCATGGTGAACGTCATGCAGCAGGTCGGCGGGGCGCTCGGGCTGGCCGTGCTGGTCGCGGTGTTCGGCACGTCCTACCGCGACGCGACCCGGCACCCGCTGGCCGGGGCGGCCCCGGCCCTGCAGGCCCGGCACGCCCTCGCGCACGGCATGTCCACCGCGTTCCTGCTCGCCGCCATCTTCGACGCACTGGCGCTGATCGTGATCATCGCGTTCATCCGCTCGCGGGCGCCGATGGCGGCCCCGCCCGAGGCCGCCATGGCGGAGGAAGAAGCCCTCGCCGCCTGACCGTCTTACCGTTCACCAGTTGGCCGGCCCCCGTTTCCACGGCAGGCGCGAAACGGGGGCCGGCCCCTTGATGTTCTCCATGTCCGGCGACCACTCCTTTCCCCAGAAACGATGCCCGTACCTAGACAGCTACGCCCGGAACGATGGGCAGGATAGTCCCGGCGGCGGTACCCGCGCGGCTCAGAGGAAACCCATGGGCAACGGGCGGACCCGGCGGCTAAATGGACACATTTCGGTAAATTAGGGATGTTTTGTCCCGAGGTTCGCGCGGGGTGCGTGTTAACGTCATGGCGCACGTGTGGCCCGCAGGGGCGGCCATGACCGAGCGGAAGCCGGGAGGAGCGGGCAGACGCCCGGAGAGGCCTCCTCCAGGTGCCTGGCGCGGCCGCCCTGGGCCAGGGCCGGCCCGTCCTTGACCGGTTGCCCCGTCCTTCATGGGGGGGAGGTCAGCCCCGGCCGATGAAGGGCATATTCGTGGCCATGATGGTGAGGAACTCGACGTTGGCGTCGAGCGGCAGGCCCGCCATGAGCAGCACGGCATCGGTCACGTGGCGGGTATCCATCAGGGGCTCGGCGCGGACCGACCCGTCCGCCTGCGGTACCCCGGTGCCGAACGTCCCGGTCATTTCGGTCGCCGCGTTGCCGATGTCGATCTGGCCGCACGCGATCCGGTACGGCCGCCCCTCCAGCGAGATCGCCTTGGTCAGGCCCGTGATGGCGTGCTTGCTGGCCGTGTAGGCGGCCGCGAACGGGCGCGGGACGTGCGCCGACACCGAGCCGTTGTTGATGATCCGGCCGCCCTGCGGCTCCTGGTGCTTCATCTGCCGGAACGCCGCCTGCGCGCACAGGAACGAGCCGGTCAGGTTGGTGTCGATGACGGCGTTCCACACCTCGACCGGCACGTCCTCCAGCGGTGCGCCCGTGCCGAACGTGCCCGCGTTGTTGACCAGCACGTCCACCCGGCCCCATGCGGCGGCAACCGCCGCGAACAGGCCGCCGACCGATTCGGCGGACCGCACGTCGGCCGGCACGACCAGGGCCTCCCCGGATGCCCCGGCGGTGGCGGCGGTGGCGTGCAGTCTCTCGGCGTTCCGGCCGGCCAGCGCCACCCGATGGCCGGCCTTCAGCATCGCGACGGCGATATCCCGCCCTATCCCCGAGCCGGCCCCGGTGATGACGACGGCCGGCGGTGTCCCCGGCATCAGGCTGGGCCGGCCATCAGGCTGGGCCGGCTCTCTCCAGGGTGCCGCCCATCAGGCGGTGACCGTTACGGGGACGGCCTCGGTGTAGCGGACCCGGCCGAAGTACATGACCTTGACCAGCGCCCACCACCGGGTGCCGGGCCGGGCCGTGGCGGGGACCCGGACCGGGAAACTCAGGGTGGCACGGCCCCCCGGGCCGATCTGGAAGCCCTGCGTCCACGGCCCGAGCGCCTCCCAGCTGCCGAACGGCGACACGAGCTGCGCCTCCCCGCGCAGCTGCGAAGCCAGGCCGCTGGACAGCCCGACGGCCAGGCTGGCGGTCCCGCCGGGCGCGAGCCGCAGTTCCGGCGTGAGCGTGGCCAGGCCGAGCTCGGCGGTTGTCGCCGCCATGCTCGCCTCGACCAGCGGCAGCACGTCCTCCAGCGGGAGGTAGAGGTCCGGAGCGCCGGGACCGCCGGCGTGCACCACGGCCGCGTCCTCGATGACCTGGCCCAGATCATCGGAGATCTGCGCCGCGACGATGTAGCGGCCGGGGGAGGCGCCGGGGCGGGCCCGGACGAGCACCTCCCAGTCGGCGTAGCCGCGGGCGGGCAGGTCGTAGGCGACCGCGCTGACGTTCCCCGGGGCGCCGTCACCTGAGCCGGTGCCGAAGTCGGCGGACAGCCCAGCGGGCACCAGCAGCCGCAGCGTGCCCGCGGCCGGCTCGGGGCCGCAGGCCACCGTCACCCGCAGCGTCGCGCCCGCCGGGCCAGTGCTGGCCGGGACAGCGCCGGAACCAGTCAGGCTGAGGCCGCTCAGGTGCGGCGAGATGTGCACCGCGACCGGCAGATTGCCGGCCGGGGCCGGTCCCTTCCCGTGCAGCCAGTACCGCGCGTACACCGGCTGCGCGGGCTCCAGCAGGCCGGCCAGGGTGCCTTCCGGGACCGCCGTCTCCGCCAGCAGGTTCGTGGTGCCCTGCGGCACCGGCGGCTCGGCGTCCAGGGCCGTGGCCGGCGGCACGACCGGCCGCACCACCACGGTCACGGTGCCGAACGCCGGGACGTCGGCGATGACCTCCTCGTCCTGCACGGCCAGCGGGCCCAGATCCTGCTCCTCGAGCAGGTCGGTCAGGTACGCCGAGGCGATGCCGCCCCGCAGCCGGACCCGCGCCCGCGCGGGCCGCCCTTCGGTTTCCCGCAGCCGCATGGTCAGCCCGTCCGCGGCCGCGGGCCGTCCCGGCCGGCCGCACGCCAGCGGGTTGCCGTGCGGTTTCAGCGCGCAGAGCATCACCGCCGGGTGATCGACGGAGACCAGGCTGACCCCGGGCGCCAGGATCGCGGCCGGGCCGCCGCCCTCGCAGGTGATCAGTTCGTGGTTGTATTCGGTCCCGGCGGTGCTGAACCCGGCGTCCCGCCAGTCGCCCTGCCCCGCGGCCAGCGCGTACTCGAACGTGTGGCTCCAGTGCTGCCAGGCGAAGCTGCTGCCGTCCGGTGCGGTGCGCTTGTCGCCGTCGATCCACACCCCGGCCGGCCACGAACTGCAGCACCGCATCAGCGACAGGTGCAGCGTGCCGTCGGGGCTGACGGCGCAGCCCGGGGTGCCCCGGTTGAGCAGTGCGACGGACTGGTCCGACAGCGGTGCGTCGCTGCCGGTCACGCGGTCCGCGATATCGGCGGCGGGGACCTCCACCACCGCGTCGGCCAGATCCTCGACCAGGCCGGCGATCGCCGCGGCCAGGTCGTCGCGGCCAGGGCTCCCGGCAGGCACGCCGTTCCCGGCCACGATCAGCACCGGCAGGTCCGCCGCTCCCCGCAGGTCCGCACTGGGCACGAAGGTGCCGTCGCGATCGCGGGCGGCGGGCAGCCACAGCCGTGCGGTGCCGCCGGCCTCCAGCCGCGCGCCGAGTTCCTTGGCGTAGGCCGGGCCGGCCGCGCTGAGGGCCTCGGCGGTGAACGGGTTGTCCTCCGGGCCGCCGAGCGCGATCCGTACGTCCGGCAGGTTGGAGTCCGCGTCCATCGAGCCGTACCGGGGACCATCGGACCGTGAGCAGGTGGCGGTGACGCCGGTCGCAGCCAGCGCCGCGACCAGGTCGCGGATAGCGTCCCGGCTGGCTTGCGCGGTCTCGGCGCCCGGCGCCTCATCGCCCGGCCCCTCATCGGCCAATCTGGGGCTGATCACCTCGGCGACGCCGATCGCCTGCGTCAGGCGCGTGCCGTCCGGGCCGCAGACGGCGACCCGGGCGGTGGACCCCACACCGAACCAGTCGTGCGCCGGGTTGTCCAGCGTGAACCAGTGCTCGGCGGTGTCGACATCCGGATGGCCGAACGGGCGCCCGATGACGGCCGTGGCCGTCTGGTACACCGGCAGGCCGCCGGGCACGTCGGCGGGGAAGCGGACCCGCAGCAACCGGTCCTGCCCGGGGTCGCCGTCTACGTGCGTGCGGAATTCCACCCGCTGCTCGCCGTCCCACAGCAGCGTTTCCTGGGTAATCGCCAGCCCGCCCAGGGCGAATTCGGCGACGAGACGCGAGCCGACGGGGCAGCGCTCGGCCCGGACCCGCGCGGGGGCGGCCGCCGAGCCCTGGCCCGGTCCCTTCGGGGACAGGTGCCAGGGGCCCTCACCCCAGCGCGGATGGGCCGGGTATTCCTCCGCCAGGACCATTTCGTTGCCGGGGCCGCGCAGCACATTCTTCCCGGTCCGCCGGTCGGTGATGACGCCGATCGTCCCGCCGCGGGCCGGGTCGGCGGTGATCAGGAAGGTCTCGTTCCCGATCGTCGTTCCGGGTATCCCGGCCCATCCCGCCAGCGCCGGCCCAGCGCTGGAAACTGGCACAGCGCGGCCGGAGACCGGCACAGCTGCGGCGGGCTCCGCCTCTGACGCGGCGCGAGCCGGCTCCGCCGAGGCCCGGTAGGCGCGGTAGCCGACGGCGGGGATGTCGCTGGCGCGGAAGGTCACGGTCACCTCGGCCAGCGAATCGTCGGGGTACCGCCGGATGCCCTCGGCCAGCGCGGGAAGCTCCGCACCGCCGTGGTCCCGCACCGCAATCCGTTCGGTGCCGGGTTCGTCGATCGTCAGCGTGAACCGGGCCATGCCCGGCCGCGGCCGGGAAAGGGTGTTGAAGACGCACAGCGTCGTCTCCCACCCGGCTGCGGTCTCCGCGCCACTCCCGCCGCTCCCGCCCGGCGCGCCCGCGAGGTGCCGGGCGGCCGCGGCCCGGGCCACGTCGCCGCGTTCCCAGGCCTCCCGCCATCCGGCCAGCAGATCGAGATAGACCTGGTCGCCCTCGGTGCCGGTGATCGCGTCGTGATGGGCGCCGTAGGCGAGCTGGCGCCACGCCTTGTCGATCGACTCGGCCGGGAACGGCGCGCCGGCCAGCCAGGCGAGTGTGGCCAGCCGCTCGCCGTCGAGGCAGGCGACTTCGGCCGCGCGCTGGGCCTGCTTGGTGTCGATGTAGGAGACGTCCTTGCCGGTGTAGATGGGGTTCATGTCCCGGGTCTGCGGCGTGATCCACGCCCCGGTGCCCGCGGCGTCCGACCGGACGGCCCCGAAGAAATCGGCCGGGACGGCGGTCACGAACCTCGGCCAGACGTAACGGGCGTTCCAGTCCCGGTGGATCTCGGTCACCCAGCGCGGCGGGATCACGTGGTCGGCGCCGACCGGCAGCATCACATTGCGGGTCGCCGCGACCTCGGCCAGCGACCGGAACTGGCCGTACGCCTCGGCTTCGGCCGCCGCCAGGTCCGGCAGCCGCTGCATCCGCCAGCCGGCCCCATAGTGATTGGCCATGTACGACGTGAGCAGGCCGCGGCCGTCGGGGGACATCCACTCGAACTCGCTGTCGAACTGCATCCGCCGATTACCGCCCTCGGTACCCGACGGGCCCCACTGGTGGAACGGGCCCCGCGCCCACGAGGACGACGTCAGCCCGGCCGCCGCCATCAGCCCCGGGTACCCCGGGTCGTGCCCGAATGCGTCCAGCATCCAGCCGGTCCGCGGGTCACCGCCGAGGACGTCGCGCTGAAAGCCGGCCCCGAAGACGGCGTTGCGGATCGTCGACTCGGCCCCGGTCAGGTTGGTATTCGGCTCGTTGTAGGTGCCGCCCACGATCTCGATCCGGCCGTCGGCCATAAAGCGCCGCAGGTCGGCCCGGTCCTCGGGGAAGGCGTCGAAGTGCGGCTTGAGGTAGTCGATCTCGGCCAGCACGAACTTGTAGTCCGGGTCCTCGCGGGCCTTGCCCAGATGCAGGCGCACCAGCTCGAACGCGGTCCGGACCTCCGGCAGTTCACCGTCGGCGCCGGGCAGCAGCAGCCGCGACTCGGTGAACTGGCCCTGGGTGCCCCACCACACGGGGTCGTAGTGGAAGTGGCTGACCATCCACATCGTCCAGCCCGGCTCGGCCGCGGTCACCTCGGCCTCCAGCTGGGCGCGGGTGCCCCCGGCTCCGGTGGCCCGGGCTCCGGTAGCCGCGCGCCGGGCGACCGTGGCGACCGCGGTGACCCTGCGCAGGCTCCCGGCCAGGTAAGGCGCGGCGAACTCAACCGGGACCTCAGCCGTCAGCGTTCCGCCCGGCTCGAGCCCGGTGACGCGGACCGGCACCGGGGTGGCCACCCCCGCGCCGTCCACGCGTATCTCGACCGGGATATGCGGGTCGGTGATCACGTCCAGGCCATCGTTGGCCAGGGTGACCTGGATGATCTGCAGCGGACGCGGGGCCGTGCCGGCGAACAAATCGGTGGAAGCTACCGCTGTGATCCGCATGGGTCCATCGTCGCATGCACGCTGTGGGGGAGCCCAGGACCATCGCTCGGCCAGGCTGAACCGCGAGGTGAGGACGTCTCCATGGCCGCGACTATATGCATGTACGTGCACTAGATGCAAGAGCAATTAATGTACTTGCATATGTAATGGCAGGGCGCTATGATGCGTTTGTGGACGCGACGCGGTCCGAGCCCCCGCCGGACGAGGTGGTCAATGTCTGGCGTGCGATTGCGGCCAGTCACGCCGCCGTGTGCTCGGCGCTGGAACGTGAGCTCGGCGAGCGGCACGGCCTCGGGGTGAGCGACTTCGAGGTGCTGGAACGCCTCGCCGAGAGCATGGATCATCAGTTCCGGGCCCAGGAACTGGCGGACGCGGTGCACCTCAGCCAGAGTGCCCTGTCCCGGCTCATCAGCCGGCTGGAAAAGAGCGGGCTGGTTGAGCGGTGCCTGTGCGACATGGACCGGCGCGGCATTTACGTGACCTTGACCGAGGCGGGGCGGCAGCGTCATGCCGAGGCGGCTCCCACGCACCGGGATGTGCTGGTCGGCGTACTGGCCGGCCCGGTGCTGGCTAGCCCGGTGCTGGCCCCGGATCCCGCCGGGAGCGGCCGCGATGCCTGACCGGCCGGCAACTCTCCGGGACGTCGCCGCAGCGGCGCGCGTGCACCCGGCGACCGCCTCGCGCGCACTCAACCCCGAGACCCGGATTCTCGTCAGCGAGGGAACCGCGCGCCGGGTCACCGAGGCCGCGGTCGCTCTCGGCTACCGGCCCAACCCGGTGGCGCGGAGCCTGCGGACCCGGAAGTCGCACACGATCGGCGTGCTCATCCCCGACCTGAACAACCCGCTCTTCCCGCCCATCGTGCGCGGGCTGGAGGACCGTCTCGCGTCCGCGGGCTACGTCGTCCTGCTCGGCAACACCGACGGGGACAGCGGCAAAGAGCAGATCATCTTTGAGCAGATGCGGGCCCGGCACGTCGACGGGTACGTCCTGGCCACCGCGCACGAGAGCAACCCGGTCCTGGCCGAGGCGGCGCGAGCCGAGCTGCCGGTCGTGCTGATGAACCGGCTCGCCCCCGACTACAGCTTCTCCTCGGTATCGGCGGATAACGAGCAGGGGATGCGCATGTCCGTCGCGCACCTGGCCGCGCTCGGGCACACCCGCATCGCGCACATCGCCGGGCCTCAGCAGATCTCAACCGGTGAGGGCCGCCGCCGGGGCTTCCTGGCGGGGATGAAGGCGTCCGGCCTGGACATTCACGATGACCTGATCATCACGGCCAGCGGGTACACCGTGGAGGAGGGGACCCGCTGCTGCCGTGAGCTGCTGGAGAGCGGGGCCGGGTTCACCGCGGTGGCCGTCGCCAACGACATGCTGGCCGTGGGCTGCTACGCCGCGCTCGACGACGCCGGCCTGCGCTGTCCCGACGACCTGTCCCTGGTCGGGTTCAACGACATGCCCTTCATTGACCGGCTCCGGCCACCGCTGACCACGGTCAGGTTCCCGCACTACCAGCTCGGTACCGAGGCGGCCCAGCTTCTCCTGGAGCGGGTCACCAACCGGGAGAGCCCCGTCAAGATCCTCTACCTGGCGCCGGAGCTCATCGTCCGCGGCTCGACCGCGCCGCTCGTGCAGGCCGGAGGGAAGTCCGGCCAGGGCGCGGTCCCGGTGCCGCTGCACGGCACCCGGACCGCCGGTATCCCGCCCGCGTCCTAGCGAGGACCTCCGCCGACCCGCCGATTTGACCCAGTCGGCCCGCGATTCTGCCCAGGATGTGCCGCCCGCGTTCTGGCGAAGACCGTCACGCGGGTTACGGCGAGGCGCTCGTACCGGCCCAGCGACCCCGGGCCGAAGGCCCGGGTGAGCGGCCGGTGTGTCGGCGAGATACCACCGCGCGGGCGCGGAGCGCATGCCAGGGGCTCCGGGGGGTCGCCCCCCGGGCTAGCACAGTCGGCGAAGTACCACCGCGGGGCGCGAAGCGCATGCGGGGGGTTCGGGGGGTCGCCCCCCCCGGGTCATACGGCCTTCTCGTGCTTGGCCAGTTCGGTGCGCAGGAAGTCGACCGTCCGGCTCCATGCCAGCTTGGCCAGCTCCTCGTTGTAGGTGCCCATCAGGTTCTCGTCGTTGAAGAACGCGTGACCGGCATCGTAGAAGTGCACCTGGACGGGGACCCCGGCCTTGGCACGGACGGTCTCCATCACCGAGCGGGCCTGATCCGGTGAGATCATCCGGTCCCGCTCGCCGAAATGCGCCTGCACGGGAGCCCGGACGCCGGAGAAGTCCTCGTCGCCGGCGAAAATCCCGTAGAACACGACCGCCGCCGCGATCTTCTCGCCCGCCCGCTGGGCCAGGTGCAGGACGAAGGACCCGCCCATGCAGAACCCGATCACCCCGACCCCGTCGCTGGTGACGGCGGGCTGGGCCAGCAGGTAGTCGACCGCGCCGGACAGGTCCTGGACCGCCTGCGCGGGCGAGAGCTGGCCGGCCAGGGACTGGGCCTCTTCCTCTTTATGCGTGGTGTGACCGCCGTAGAGATCCGGGGCCAGCACGACAAATCCCTCCCGTGCGAAGCGGTTCGCGACGTCGGCGATGTGATCGGTGAGGCCCCACCATTCCTGGATGACAATGAGTCCCGGACCACTGCCGTTCTCCGGCACCGCGAGGTAACCGTGCGCGGTCCCCCCGTTGCTCGGGAAGGTGACGTTCTGGTAAGGAGTCTGTTCCGTCATGGGTGCGTCCTCGTTTCATGTGCGGACCCGAGCGCCGTGAGCGCCGGGCCCGTGAGCCGGTAGGTGTGCCACTCGTCCATCGCGCGCGCCCCCAGGGCCTGGTAAAACTCGATGGAGGGGGTGTTCCAGTCCAGCACTGCCCATTCCAGCCGCGCGTACCCGCGCTCGACGCAGATGCGCGCCAGTTCGGCGAGCAGCGCCTTGCCGTAGCCGCGGCCCCGGATACCGCGCTCCACGAAGAGATCTTCAAGGTAGATCCCGTGCGTGCCGGTCCACGTCGAGTAGTTCAGGAACCACAGCGCGAAGCCCACGACCGCATCATCGTCACCCGTCGCGACGTGGGCGTAGATCGCCGGATTGGCGCCGAACAAGGACCGCCGGAGGTCGTCGGCGGTGCCCGTTACCTCCGGCAGGGATTGCTCGTACTCAGCCAGTTCCCGGATGAGCCGGTAAATCGCCGGAACGTCCCCCGGCAGGGCAGTCCTGATCATGCTGTGCTGGCCCGGGGGGGCGNNACCGGGCCTGAAGGCCCGGTTCGCTAGGCCGGTACGAGCGCCTCGCCGTTGCCTCATTAGTGCTTCACCTCTTGCGAGCGAGAGTCAGGCCGTCGCCGACCGGGAGCATGATCACTTCCACGCGGTCGTCGGCGGCGGCGTGGTCGTTGAAGTCGCGGACGGCCTGGACGAGCTCGCTTTCGTTGCCGGCGTCGATGACCCGGCCGTGCGAGAACGTGTTGCCCACGAGGATGGCGCCGCCCGGGCGGACCCGCGGCACGACCTCGTTCCAGTACCTCAGGTAGCCGGTCAGTTCGGCGTCGATGAACGCGATGTCGAACTGCGGGTCGAGGGGCAGCGACCGTACGGTCTCCAGGGCGGGCCCGAGCCGCAGCTCGATCCGGTCCGCCAGCCCGGCCCGTTCCCAGTATTTGCGGGCCACCGAGGTCCACTCCTCGCTGAGGTCACAGCACAGCAGGTGCCCGTCGTCGGTCAGCCCGCGGGCCAGGCAGATGGAGGAGTACCCGGTGAACGTGCCGATCTCCAGCGCCGAACGGGCCCCGGTGAGGCGCGTCAGGATGGTCATGAGCGTGCCCTGCTCGGGCGCGATCGCCAGGGATCTCTCGCCCGGGAACCATTCGGCCGTTTCGTGTGCGAGCTCGCGCAAGATGGCGTCCGGCGGCGTGCTGTGCGCGCACAGGTACGCGTTAATGTGCATGCCGATCTGCTCGCTTCGGTGGGCCACACGCCTAACTTAACCGACCCGGCTCACCCGGCCCGGGAAGCCGCCGAAGAGGGCCGCACCAGGACGCCCGTGCACTAGCCTGGGGCCCATGGCGACCCATGTGATAGCCCCGCCGGTCAGCGAGGCGCTCCACATCCCCAGCCCGTCGGTAAACGGCTTTCACCTTGGCCCGCTGTTCATTCACGTGTATGCGCTGATGTACCTGGTCGGCATCGCGGTGGCCATCATCATGACCCGCCGCCGCTGGGCCGCGGCCGGCGGCGACCCCGAACTGATCTGGGACGTGGCCATGTGGAGCGTGCCCGCCGGGATCATCGGCGGCCGTATCTACTTCGACATCACCACGCCGATGGACATCCCGCACGTCTGGTATGGCGTCTTCGCCGTCTGGAGCGGGGGGCTCGGGATCTGGGGCGCGATCCCGGTCGCGGTCGCGGTCGGCATCTGGCGGACCCGCAAAGCCGGCGGCAACGTGCCGATAATCATGGACGCGGTGGCGCCCGCCCTGCTCGTCGCGCAGGGCATCGGCCGGATCGGCAACTACTTCAACAAGGAGCTGTTCGGCGGCCCGACCAGCCTGCCCTGGGGCCTGCAGATCCCGCTCGCCTACCGGCCGCCCGGCTACACGGCCTTCGCCTACTTCCAGCCGACGTTCCTGTACGAACTGATCTGGGACGTGGCGCTGGCCCTGGCGCTGATCTGGCTCGGGCACCACCGGCGGATCTTCGCGCCCGGCCTGTTCGCCCTGTACGTAGCCGGTTATTCGGCGTTCCGGATCTTCGAGGAGTCGCTGCGCGTGGACTCCTCCGCGCACTTCCTCGGCCTCCGGCTGAACATGTACGTCGCGTGCGTCCTGACCGTCGCGGGCCTCACCTGGTTCGTTCTCGTCCAGCGGCGCGGCCGGAAGCTGGCGGCGGCCGGGAAGGCGGCGCCCGAACTCGCGGCGGGCGGCGCGCAGCCCAGCCAGGTGGGCGCTACCGACTCCGACGGGGCCCTCACCGAGGCGATCGTCCCCGACGGTGCCACCGCGGAGGAGATGCCGGCCA
>PLRW01000126.1 GCA_003164955.1 Actinomycetota bacterium | reverse complement strand
CCGCCCGCCCCTTCCGCGGCCCGGATGGTGGCGCGCATCGTGGCCAGCATGACCTCGGTCGGCAGGACCGCCCCACCCGTCACGGCCTCGTGGAACGCCGCGGCGCACGCTCGGTGTCCCTTGTCCGGCCGGCCCTTCCAGATCGTCTTGCCGTTCGCCTCGGCGGACCGGAAGTCGCTGATCGTCACCCGGTGCGAACCGGCCTGGACCTCGATCCACTCCTTGCCGGCCACCGGATTCGCGCTGCCGTACGCGATGACGGCCAGTGAGCCGTCCGCGAACCGCAAGGACACCGCCACGTCGTCTCCGTGTACGGCTCCTGCGCCACCACCACCCGGGAGGGCGGTCACGTCCTCGATGGGGGCGCCGACCAGAGCCTGCGCGGTGTCCACGAAATGGCACACCTCACCGAGCAGCCGTCCCCCTTGCCGCCGGTCGTGATACCAGTGGCCATCCGGCACCGGCCCGGCGGCCACCCGGTAGACCACGAGCTTGCTCGCGGCGATACCGGCCAGCACCCGCTGCCCGGCCAGCACGGCGGGAGACCAGCGCCGGTTGAAGCCCACCGCCAGCTGCCGCCCGGACCCGCGCCAGGCGTTCTCCACCGTGTCAAGTTCGCCGAGGGTCAGCGCGAGCGGCTTCTCGCACCACACGTGCCGCCCGGCGGCCAGCGCGCGCGCCGTCAGATCGGCGTGCGTGTCATGCGGGGTGGCAACGACGACCACCTCGACGTCGGGGTCGCTGATCAGCGCGTCCGCGCCAGGTACCGCTTTCTCGAAGTCGTGGCGCTCCGCGGCCCGCCGGGCGGACAGCCCGCTGGCCGAGGCGATGGCCACGAACCGCCCGAAACCCGCGGCGCGGAAGGCGGGCAGCAGCGTACCGGTGGAGAACGGCCCCGCTCCGGCCCATCCGATCCCGGGTGAGGCACTCGTGACGGGGGAGCTTTTCAGCCGGACGCCCTCATCGGCCGATTCCCCCCGGTAGGTCAGCCGGATGGCCAGGTATGGCTCGGTGCGCTCCTCGATCAGCCGGTACGCGGCCTCGGCTTCGGCGATACCGAAGGTGTGCGTGACCAGGTCCGACACGGTGAGCCGGCCAGCGGCCAGCAGGTCGAGGACGGCTTCGAAGTTACGTCCCTCGGTCCAGCGCACCTGGCCAGCCGGGAAGTCCACGCCCCAGGCTTCGTAGGAGGGCTCGTAGCGGCCGGGACCGTAGGCCCGGGCGAACCGGAGTGACAGTTCCCGCTCGTAGAACGGGCTGCGGTCCAGGTGGAGCCCGACGTCGCCCACGACGACCACCGCGGCCCGGTCCCGGCAGAGCGCGGGAGCGCGCATGACGGCGCCCGAGGAGCGGCCGGCCGCGCAGACCAGTACGGCGTCCGCGCCGCGGCCGCGTGACCAGCTCAGTATCTGGTCGGTCGTGGCGTCGCCGCATTCGTCCAGGGCCAGCACACCGGAGCCGGCCGCGATCCGGCGCGGGTGCTCCGCTGGATCGACGCCGGCCACCTCGCAGCCGGCCGCGATCGCCAGCCGTGCCGCCAGCTGGCCGATGAGGCCGAGCCCGAGGACCGCAACCCTCGATCCGGGCCCCGCCCCGGCCTGGCGGAGGCCGTGCAGCGCGATCGAGGCGATCGTGGTGAAAGCCGCGTCCCCGGCGGGTACGCCATCGGGCACGGTCGCGCAGAGCAGGCCCGGTACGGCCTGCACCTCAGCGTGGTTGGCCTTGCCCGCGCCGCCGGTCGCCACCAGCTGACCGACCCGCACCCCGGTGACCGCGGATCCGGCCGCCAGTACGATTCCGGCCGCCGAATAGCCCAGCGGCAGGTCGGCGGCGAGGCGGCGGCGGACGGCCTGCCGGGTGGTGGTGAACCCGTCGGTGCGGGCCTTGTGCATCACCTGGCGGACGAGGTCGGGCCGGGCTCGCGCCTTGGCGAGCAGGCTGGCCTGAGCCAGGGCGGTGACGGCCCGCTCGGTGCCGGGGGAGATCACCGACGCGACCGTGCGGACCAGCACCTCGGTGGAGTCCGGGACCGGGCGCGGCACGTCGAGTACCTCGACCGGACCCCCGGCGAGCGGTTGCACGATCTGCTTCACGCGGTTCCTTCCGAGGCGAACGCCCGCTCACCGGCCGCAGTCAGTTGAGCGTGCGGGGCGCGCCGCCAGACGGTGCTGATCCGCACGGGGAGCACACCCCGGATGCGGCCGGTCAGCACCGGGGCATCGACCGTCCGGCCGAACCCGGTAGCGACCGGGGCGGACCCGGCGGTCAGCCTGACCGGTCCGGACGCCGAGACCGCCACCCGGAATTCGCCGGCCGGCGTGCTCACCACCGCTTCCCCGGCGGTCAGCCGCACTGCTGACCCAGGCGCCAGGTGCCAGCGCACCGTCATCGCATGGTCACCGGACCCGTCGATCAGATCGTCCACCCGCAGCCCGGTCTCCGAGAGCGACCAGCGGCGGCGGTGCGCCGGGCGGCCTGGCAGCCTGCGGAATCCGTCATGGGCAGCCTCGATGGTCAGCACACCGGCGTCGGCCCGGGCCGAGACTTCGCTGATCCGCGCCCGCCGGGCCGCCCGGAAGGCGCCCCATACCTCGGTGGAATCAGCCCCGTCGACCTCGACGGTGTTGTGGGCCGCGGTGGACCGTTCATAATCGCGTACCGGGCCGCGCGCGTACGTGGACGTGCCGGTGTCCACCAGCAGCGGCACCCCGTCCACGGACATCAGGCAGCTCAAAGTGTCCGCATGCGCGTGCGCCGGGAGTTCGTCGGGGCAGGGTGCCCCGACGTCGGCCAGCAGGTCCCAGCCGCCCGCCGACGCGCGGACCAGGCCGGTGTCGCGCAGGACCATCAGCGGGTGGCGCGGCGCCGTCCCGGCGCCGACGGCGCCGACCAGCCCGGCATCGACGGGATACCCGTCGTTCAGCAGCGGGACCTGCCCGTCCGGCGTCAGCACGCAGCTCAGCCAGCGGCGCATCCGCCGGATCGTCAGGGCCAGCTGCGGCATGGGCTCTCGCCCCGCGGCCCGGATCAGCGCGGCCACGTCGATCAGGTCGGCGAGCACCTGGACGTGGTAGGCGGGGGCCCGCTCGTAATGGCCGCCGTCGGGCAGGACCTGCACGGCCAGCTGCGCGGCCAGCCGGCCCAGCGTCCGGTCCAGCAGGCCCTCGTCGGCGAAGAACTCCGCCAGCCCGGCCAGCGCCTTGAGGTTCTTGATCAGATGGTTGCCGCCGACATCGGTTTCCAGGTGCCGGCGCAGGAAACCGGTGTGGGTGGACAGGCTCGCGATGAAGCAGTCCTCGATCTCGCTGCCCGCAATGAGGTCCCGGTGAACTCCGCAGAACGACCAGGCGCGCAGGGCCGCCGGGTAGGGGTGCCACGCACCCCCCTGGCCGGCCACCGTCGCCGCCTGCCAGGATCGCCACAGCGCGGCGAACCAGGTCCGGGCGCCGGCCCGGTCCGGCTCGGCGGCCAGCGCCCATGCCCAGTCCCAGTAATGCAAATGGAACCGCCAGAGCGCGGGCGCGCCCGCCTGCTCCCAGTCCGCCTGCATCCAGACGGTCTGCGCCCAGTGTTCCGGCGCCGGCCCGGCACCCGGGAAACAGCTCATCCCGGGCACCGGACCGCGGTGTGCCGGGCGGATCAGGGTGCGGCCCATCCCCAGCAGCTCGAGGCGGCCTTCCCGCAGGTCCGGAAGACCGGGCCGGTCCCGCGGGATCCGTGCGTCGAGCGGGCTGAATCCGGCCGGCCAGCCCGCTGCCGTCGCCGGATCGGGGCCGCCCAGCAGCCAGCGGGCGGCCGGCGGGAAGCGGCGCAGCGCCGTGCGCTGGGTCCGCAGCCGGGCCCGCTGCGCGATCTGGCCGGGCCGCAGGTGCACCGCGGTCCGGGCCAGCAAGGCGACGTCGCGGCCGGTCATCGCGTCGCTCCGGTCGCCAGTCCCAGCGCGCGGACCTCGGCCAGGATGCCGTCGGCGAATGACCGCGGGGCATAGCCGAGATCGCGGACGGCGTCGTCGATGGCGAAGGCCTTGTCCTCGGCCAGCCGCTGCACCTGCTCGGCCCGGATCCGGGGACGGGCGCTGACCGCCTCGTAGCAGCGCGCCGCGGCGACCAGCGGCGCCAGCGGTACCGGGACGAAGCGGGCCCGGCTGCCGACGGCCCGGGCGCAGACCCGCAGCAGCTCGGTGAAGCTGAGCGGCTCCGGCCCGGCTACGTCGTAGCAGTGGCCCGCGCCGCCGGCCCGCTGCACGGCGTTCAGGACCGCGTCCGCCACATCGGCCACGTGGACCGGCTGCTGGAGATGCCTGCCGCCCCCCGGCACGGGGAACAGCGGTACCCGGGGCAGCAGCGTGAGCAGGCGGGACAGATTACGGTCACCCGGCGCTCCGTAGATCATGGTCGGGCGCAGGATGGTCCACTGCAGCCCGGATCCGCGGATCTCCCGCTCGGCGGCCAGCCGGACCTGCTTCGAGCGGGCCGGCAGGGTCGTCGTCACCGCCGTGGTGGAGACGAAGACCGCGCGGCCGATGGACGCCGCCTTTGTCGCAGTCACGATGGCCGGGGCGTGCCCAGAACCCAGCGACGCCAGGTTGACCAGGAGCTCGCAGCGCGCGGCGGCGAACGCCCCGGCCAGCCGGGCCGGATCATCGAAGTCGCCGATCAGCGGCTGACCGCCGTGCCGGGCCACAGCGGTGGCCGCTGCCTCGCTGCGGGCCAGCGCCACAGCCTCATGGCCCCGCCGGGCCGCCTCATCCAGCACGTAGCCACCGAGGAAGCCGCTGCCCCCGGTGACCAGCAGCCTCACCGGCGGCCGCCGGGCGTATCGAGGATCTTCCGGTACTCCCGGGCCAGGTCCACCCGGTCGTAGTGCTGTTCCACATGGCAGCGGCCGGCCCGGCCCATGGCCAGCCGGCGCTCCGGGTCGGCGGCCAGGTCACCGATCGCGTCCGCCAGCGCGACGTCATCCTCCGGCGGGACCACGATCGCCCCCGCCGCGTGCAGGATCTGAGCGGCCTCGCCGCGGACCGAGCCGACGACCGCCTTCCCGGCGGCCAGGTACTCGAACATCTTGGACGGGATGAAGGTGGCGAACAGCGGCACGTCCCGCAACGGGACCAGGCAGATGTCGGCCGCGGCCAGCAGGTCCGGGACATCCCGGTGGGGCACGCCGGGCAGCAAGCTCACGTTGCGCAGGCCGAGCGCGGCGACCGTGCGGGCCAGCCGCGCTTTGTCCGCCCCCTCGCCGACGAAAGCGAAATGAACCGGCTGGCCCGCCAGCCGGGCCGCGGCGCGGGCGACAGCGGGCAGCGCGTGGGCGATCCCGTGCGTCCCGGCGTAGAGCACCAGGCAGTCGCCGGGCGCCGCGCCGAGGCGCTCTCGCACCGCCGGGGCGGGACCGGCGGCGGGACCGAACCGGTCCAGCAGGACGCCGTTGCGGATCGTGTGCACCTTGTGGGGCGGTACCCCGCGGCCGATCAGGTTGTCCCGGAACCCCTCGCTCACCACCACCACCTCATCGGCCGCGGCGTACGCGGCACGTTCGAGGCGCTCGAGCAGGCCAATGATGCGACGGCTGGTCAGCACGCCCAGCTCGATGAAGATGGCCGGCCACAGATCGCGGATTTCCACCACCAGCCTGGCCCGCTTGATCCTGGCCAGCGCCCAGGCGGCGCCGATGGAGAAAAACGTCGGCGAGGACACCACCACCACGTCGGCGCGGCCACTGGGACCGGCGCCGAACAGCACGCTGGTCACCATGAAGCTGAGGTGGCCGAGGGTCTTGCGGGTCACGCCCTCGTTCGGTGTGGCGTACAGCCAGGTCCGCAGGACCCGGTAACCGTCGCGCCTTTCCCGGCGGCGGATCGCGCGCCGGTATTCCGGCGGCACCACGCCGGCGGGGTGGTTCGGCATGCCGGTGAGCACCGTCACCGTGTCGCCGCCTGCGGCCCAGATTTGGGCCAGCGCGGAGAGCCGGGCCTGCGGGGCCCCGGTCTCCGGGGGAAAATAGTGCGTAACCAGCAGAATGCGCACGTCAGCTGGACCCTCCTGGCGGCCGGGGATCCCGGCGCGGGACAGACGGCAGGGCCCCGTCGCCGTGCCGCTGCGGTTCCGCGTGCTCGTGCAGGCCGAGGCGCCGGAACACGGCCGGAGAGCTCAGGTACGCCCCCAGGATCGCCACCCCGGTGACGTCGGCCGCGGCCCGGAGCCGCAGGTCACCGCTCAGGCTGACCGTGCCCAGCGCGGTGAGCAGGATGGTGATGGCGCCGGTCAGCAGGGTGACCTCCTGGTGTGACCAGCCGGCGTCGCACCACCGCTGGTAGACGTGCGTTCGATGCGGCTGCAGGCAGCGTTCACCGGCCCGGATCCGTCGCTGCAGCGTCCAGGCGGTGTCCGCCAGGTACAGCGTGAGCGGACCAGTGACGGCCTCCAACGGCAGCCCGCGCAGCACGGCCAGCGCCGCGAGCATGGCCAGGGCCGCGCCCAGCGTGTAGCTTCCGACGTCGCCGAGGAACACCCGCGCCCGGCCGGCGTTCCACGGCAGGAACATCAGGGCGCTCACGGCCACCGCGAGTCCGGCGGCCAGCAGGAACCGCTGCTGTTCCCACTCGCCGTAGCACGCGTAGGCCACGCCGGCGATCAGAGCGTGGGTGGCGGAGATGCCGTTCACCCCGTCCATGAAGTTGAACGCGTTGACGAACCCGCTGATCCACACCGTCGCCGCGAGTATCAGCACGACGGTGGCGCCGGTGGCCAGGTGCATGGGCGCAATGAGCAACGCCGCGACAACGGCGCCCCCCGTACCCTGCAGGGCCAGCCGACGCACGGCCGGCAGCCCGCGCAGGTCGTCGACGAGGCCCAGCAGCCCGAAAAAACCGACCGCGAACGCGAACGCGGCGCTCGCCCCGCCGCGGATCAGGGCCACGGCCACCAGCAGACCCACGGCGATAGGAATGCCACCGCCACGCGGGGTCGCGACGATGTGCGACGAGCGCAGGCCCGGGACGTCAACAGCGTGCAGGCGGCGCAGCAACGGGATCGTGGCCGGCTCGGCCAGGATGACAATGCCGCCGCAGCACGCCACCGCATCGAAGACCCGGTCCGCTGCCACGCCGCCGATTCTAACAGTTTATAAGCAAAGAGTAATCACATGATTACACTCAGTTAAATTTCGCCTTGGCGCGGGCTCACCGCGGGCGACAACCACGCGCCGCTTACGTGGCCCGGTGGCTGCGCTTTTCGCTGGCCGCGGGAGGACCGTCCGGGTGACCGTTGGCCGACGCCGGCAAAGCCGCCAAAGACGGATTGGCCTGGTACGAGCCGTAGCTGCTCCCGTACCCGTACCCGTACCCGTAGCCGTTTTCCTTCGTGACCTGATTGAGGACGATTCCGACCACGGGCGCCTTGGCCTGCGCGAATCGCTCGGCGGTACGCTGCAGCGCGGCTTGCCTGGTCTGGCCGGCCGCCACGACGACGAGGGTGCCGTCGGCGTAGGTGGACAGCACCATGGCGTCAGTGACCGGCAGCACGGGCGGGCTGTCCACCAGCACCAGGTCAAACTTCTCCCGGAGGGCGGCGAAGACCTGACGGGCCTTCGGCCCGTTGAGCAGTTCCGCCGGATTCGGCGGGACCCGGCCCGCGCCCAGAATCCACAAGCCGTCGTGGCCCGGAACCTCCTGCAGTTGCTGCTCCAGCGTCCGCTCACCCTGCAATATGGCGGTAAGCCCGGACTTTTCATCCAGGCCGAAGAACTCCCCGAGCCGCGGACGGCGCAGGTCGCAGGAAACGAGGACGACCCGCTCCCCCGCGCGGGCGAACACAGCCCCCAGGTTGGCTACCACCGACGTCTTCCCTTCGGCCGCGGCCGGACTGGTCACCAGCAGTGTGCGCAGCTCGTGTGCCTGCCTGACGAACTGCAACGACGTGCGCAGGGATTGGTAGGCCTCGGCGGCCGGGGAGGCCGGATCGGAGCTCACCGCGACGACCGCGTCTTTCCGCTTTTTCCAGGAGCTCACCATCGGAACCATGGCCAGCACCGGCGCCCGGCCGAGCCGCTCGGCCGACTCTTTAGATGTCAGCGCGTCATCCAGGCTGTCCCGCAGGAACGCCGCTCCCAGCCCCAGCATCAGCCCGGCGGCCAGCCCGAGGAGGGCATCTTGAGCCGGCTTGGGCGAACTGGGCGAGGCGGGAGGCTGGGCCGGAGTCACCAGCTCGACCGCGCCGGTAGCCACCGCCCCGTTGACCTGAAGCTGAGCGGCCTCTTCCTTCAGCACGGATTCCTGGTTGGCCAGAGCGGCCACCTCCGGCGCATTACCGGACTTGGCTTGCATGGCCTTGATCTGCTGAGCCAGCGAGCCGATCTGGGACTGCAACTGCGTCTGGGCCGCGGTCAGGTTGCTGATCGCGGTGCTCCGGGTCTGGGCGACGAAGGCCCTGGCGTACGTGTTGGCCACGAGCGCCGCCCGGGCCGGGCTCGAGCTGACAGCCGTCAGCGCGATCACGTTCGTCTGGGCGACCTCCGAGGTGGAGACCGCTGGCGCGGCGCCCAGTTGCGCGCGCACCGCCTTCACCACCGGGGCACTCGTGACCAGTTGCAGGTCCGTCTGCACGTCGGTGGTCGTCACCGGCTGCGCGGCGCTCCCGAGGTCGACACCTTGACCCGATGACTGCACGAGCAACTGGGCCGTGGCGGAGTACTGTTTCGCCTCCCGGAGCGACAGGGCGAGGCTGGCCGCCAGCCCGAGCACGGCCAGCGAGATCACCCACCACTTCCGGCGTCGCAGCACCACGAGATAGGCGCGCAGGGTGGGTCCGCTGCCGAGCTCGGCCATCGGTTATGTCTCCCTCGTTTGGTGCGGGTCAGCCCCCTGAGTCGCCACTTGTGGACTAAGAGTACACATCCAGCTACATTCAGTGAACATCACGATGGACCAGGCGGGCGAAGCAATGCAGACTGATGGCCACGGGGCTCCCGTCGTGCTGGTGGTGTGCACGGCCAACAGGTGCCGCTCGGTGATGACCGAGGCGCTGCTGGCCCGCAGCCTGACCGCCGCCGGGGTGACCGGCTGGGTGCACTCGGCGGGCACGCTGGGCCAGGGTGAGCCCCCTTCGCCCGAGGCCGTCGCGGCCATGGCAGGCTACGGACTCGATGTGACCCGGCATCGAAGCCGCCTGCTGGCCGCGGCCGAGCTCCGCACCGCCGATCTGGTTCTCGCCATGGCGCGGGAGCATGTCCGCCAGGCTGTCGTCACCGAGCCGGCCGCATGGCCCCGGACCTTCACGCTGAAGGAACTCCTGCGGCGCGGGCAGCAGGCCGGGCCCAGGATGCCCGGGGAGCCGCTGGCCGGCTGGCTGGCCCGCGTCCACGCAGGCCGGGACCACGCCGCGTTGCTGGGAGACTCTCCCGACGACGACGTGGCCGACCCCATTGGCGGTCCCGCCAGCGCATACGTGATGACGGCCGCCCGGCTAGACCATCTGGTCGGCGGCCTGGTCGGCCTCTGCTGGGGGCGCCCCCGCGAGCTGCCCAGCCCACTCTGAGACGGCCTGCCCGGCGCAGCGGGCCAGCGCCTCGCGCAGGTGCTGAGGATCAGCGGCCGGATCAAGGATGGCGAGCTCATCGGGCGATATCGGGGTCACTGGTGTATGCCAGATGAGCGGATGGTACGGCCGGTGATCCATCTCACCCTGGCCGAGCAGATCCTCAGCCAGCTTCTCGCCCGGCCGCAACCCGGTGAACACGATGTCCACCGGGCTGGCCGACCTCGCGGCCAGCCTCCGGGCCAGGTCGGCTATTCGCACCGGTTCGCCCATGTCGAGAACCAGCACCTCGCCGTTGCGCCCGATGATGGCCGCCTGCAGGACGAGTTGCACGGCCTCGTCCGCGGTCATGAAGTACCGGGTGACGTCGGGATGCGTCACCGTGACCGGTCCTCCCGCTTCCACCTGCGCAGAAAAGGCGGTGAGCACTGAGCCGCGGCTGCCCAGCACGTTGCCGAACCGGACGCTCAGATAGCTGCCGTCGGCGCGGCCGCCCATGTACGCGGTGAGCCGTTCCGCGACCCGCTTGGAGTACCCCAGCACACTCACCGGATTCGCCGCCTTATCCGTGGAGATGTTGACGAACGACTCCACCCCGCAGGCGGCGGCCGCTTCCAGCACCGTGCGGGTGCCCAGGATGTTGCTCTTCACGGCCTCCGCCGGATAATGCTCCAGCAGCGGGAGATGCTTCAGCGCGGCCGCATGGAAGACGATCTGCGGCCGGCACTGCTCGAATATTTCCCTGACCCGATCCGGGTCGCGGATATCGGCCAGGACGGTCTCGTCCGAGTCCAGCAGCGCGCGGCCGTGCAAGGTCAGCTGGACGGCGTGCAGCGCAGACTCGTCACGGTCAAGCATGATCAGCTCCGCCGGGCCGAACTGGTACAGCTGGCGGCACAACTCCGAGCCGATCGACCCCCCTGCCCCGGTGACCAAGACGCGCTTGCCCGTGAAGTATCCAACGATGGCAGCGACATCCGTGCGTACCGGCCTGCGGCCGAGCAGGTCGCTGATCCGCGGGTCACGCACTCCGTCGATGCGCGCGCTGCCCGAGATCAGCTCGGTCATCGAGGGCACCACCTTGGGGGTGAGGCCGCACCGCTCCGCCTGAGCGGTAAGGTCCCGGATCGCACTTCCGCTGGCCCGGGCGATCGCGATGACCAGAACCGTCGCCCCGGTATGGGCCGCGGCCTCGGCCATGCGGGTGCGGTCACCGAGCACCGGGATCCCCTGGATACGCAGCCGCCTTTTGGCCGGGTCGTCATCGAGGATGGCCACCGGCCGGTAGGCGGAGCCGGGCTCGCGGCCCAGCCGGCCGATCAGCAGTGAGCCGGCGTCGCCCGCACCGAAGACGATGACGTCGACCGCGGCCGAGGCTGGTGCGCGGAACCGTCCGCGGGCCGCGAACAGCGCGTACCGGCCACCCAGCATGACCGGCGCCGCGAAAAGGACGCTGCCGCCCACGGTTGGCAGCACGGCCCGCTGCCCAGGCACCAGCACGGGAAACACCAGGACCAAGAGCACGGCCATCGCGCACGCGGTCATCGCGACACCCGCGACCTCATCCATGCTGCCGCGCAGATACCGGCCGTGGTAGAGGTGGGCGAGCAGGCCGGCCCCGACCGAGAGCAGGCAGACGGCCAGGGCTATCCGCGAGATGGCGGCCGCGCCGGGTGGCGCACCGGTCGTATCGCGGGTTATCCGGGCCGCGGCCAGCAGCCCGCCGGCCCAGGCCATCGCGTCATAGCCGGATTCAATAATTATCAGGCACCATCGCCGCCGGGAAAGGCCCCACGGGGGATGTGAAAGAGCTCCGCCGGGCCGGCCGCGAGAGGAACCGGCCCTTACAGTTTCGTTATTCACAAATCCCCCTATTGCGCTGCTAGTCAGCACAGCCTTGCCGGATAACTCGTATCCTCACTCTGCGGCATACATTAACCCTGTTGCATTGACAAGGGCTGTTGTAATGTTGAGTGGGCAGCAGCGGCCCAAACCGAATAACTCACCTGTAATTACAGCCGCGCAGGGGGATTGGCCAAATACATATTACCGGTCATACCGCATTTAGTAGCGTTATTGGCAAAGGGGGAAGGGTGCGATGTCTGACACGTCCGGCCAAAACGGCCCCGTTGACCCTGATCGCTCCGGAGGGCAAGGCTCTGCCGAGAGCCACGTGCCGGGACCGGCCCCCCGGAAACGGCGCGGACTGCGGATCACTTTTGTCTCGGTCGCCTCTTTGGTCGTCGTCCTGGGCGTGGTCGGCGTCGGCGCGTACCTATTGGTCAACCACCTGGTGGGCGGTATCCACCGGACTCCGGTGAAAGTCGCCAAACCGGTCGCGGGCCAGGCCGTCACGGTACTGATTACCGGGGCGGGCGTCGGCGCCAACGGCGCGGCCGCACCCGTCAGCAGTGGCCTGATCATGCTGTTCCACGTCGACGCGGGCGGCCGGGCGGGCGCGGTGGTGTCCATCCCTCCGCAGACAATTGTCACAGTTCCCGGGCACGGCCAGACAGAAATCAACAACGCGCTCACGTACGGTGGCCCGACACTGCTCGTGCAGACGGTGGAGCAACTTACCGACGTGCCGATCAACCACTACGCGCGGGTAGATTTCACTCACGTCGGCAACCTCGTCAACGTCGTGGGCGGGGTGAGCGTCACCCTTCCCGAGACGACCAAGGCCTATGGGTTCACCTTCCCAGCCGGGGCCGACCACCTCGACGGCGTCACCGCGGTTTACTACGCACGGCAGTCGTCGCTGACCCAGGAGGGCCGGGTGCTGCGCCAGCAGAGCCTGATCCGCGCGATCGGGGACAGGATGGCCAACGCGCATCTGCTCACCAACCCGGTCACCATGTATAAGGTGATCGATAGCTTTACCAGCATGCTGACCGTCGACAGTAACTTCACCAACTCCGAGGTGATGAAGTTCGCCACCCAATTCCGCACGATGAACAGCAACTCGGGAACCTTCGTGACGATGCCAACGTACACCGCTGCGGGCAAAACTTACGTCAACTCATCCATGGCTGATCAGCTCTGGACGGCGATCAGGCAGGACTCGACGGTGGCTTTCGCAAAGAAATACCCGTCCACGGTCACCCCGGCCGCGCCCCATTAACATATGTCCCGCACAAGCAGATTTATCCGGCTTGAATTCTTATCTATTCAGATGAGTGCGGCTCTTTAGGGTGAGCTGATTATCCGGCGAGGATGCAGCTTTCAGGGCGCGGGGACTGAGGGCCGGCGAGACCGGCCAGCCGTGGACAGACCCGGTCAGCGCGTGCCGGATACCGGGTGAGGGATATAGTCCCGATCAGGGCATCGATGCCCGGCCGATCGGGCGAGCACGCGCAGGATGACCTGACAGCATCGGGATGGGCGCTATGGGCAATGGCACAGCAGACAGCCAGCCGAACGGGACCTGGCCCGACGTGAAATCCGGGCCGCTGATCGTCGGCGGATCGTTGATCGGTATCGGCATCGCGGTGGCGGCCGTGGGCCTGGGCGTGGCCGGGTCACACGTGGTGTCGGCCACCCGGGAGTGGCTGAAGAGCCTGGAAATACCACCCAGCGAGTTCGCGCAGCTAAAATGGGAGCAGGCCAAGACGGCGGCTGCGTCGGGGGCGAACACGTGGCGGGAGCACCCCAACGCCCAGACGCGGCTGACCCGGCGTCCCGCGTCCTCGTCGGACTGACGTCCAGGCGCGGCTGAACCGGCGGCCCGCGTCCTCGTCGGACTGACGTCCGCGCGGGGTGCTGGGCGGTTACCGCTCAGCCCGAGCGGGGCGCGCCGGCCGGGGGAACCACGTACCGGTAGCCGAACCCGCGGACGGCCTCGATCGGATGCGTCGCGCCTTCCGCTTGGCCGAGCTTACGGCGGAGCCGCATGATCGCGAACTTCACCCGCTCCGGTCCCACACTGAATGGGTCGTTCCACGCCGTCTCCAGCAACTGCTCCGCCGACAGAGTCTGGCCCGGGCGCCGGACCAGCGCCGCGAGCAGGCGGAACTCGATCGGGGTCAGGTCGGCCGGGGAGCCGTCCACGCTGACCTCGTTCGAGCCGAACTTCACCAGCAGGCGGCCGTCGTCGTAGACGTCGGACTCTTTTCGCTCCGCCCGCGGCCGCCGCAGCAGCGCTTGCACCCGCGCGGCGAGCTCCTTGTTGCTGAACGGCTTGGTCAGGTAGTCGTCGGCGCCGCTGGTCAGGCCGCGGACCTTGTCGTTTTCCTGTCCGTGCGCGGTGAGCATGAGGACCGGGACGTCGCTCATATCACGGATCCGCTCCAGGACCTGCCAGCCGTCGAGGGTCGGCAGGCCGACGTCCAGCACCACCAGATCCGGGTGCCCGGCGTGGAACACACGCAGGCCCTCCCGCCCGTCGGCGGCGCCGGTCACCTCGCAGCCGCTCCGGGACAGCACCAACCGGATGACGAGCGCGATGTCGGTGTCGTCCTCGATGACGAGAACCTGCTCCGTCATGACGCCTCCTGCCCGGCGCGCCCGCGGCCGCCGGGATGGACCAGGCCGGGCCGGCCGGTCCCCGGCACCAGGCCAGCGACCGGTTCAGCGGCAAATGCCCCCNNGCGGACGGGGCCGCTAGCCGGGGAGGCGCTGGGTCTCGATGCCCGGCATGACGGTGGGCTGGAAACCGGGATCGGTCAGCTCCAGGCCGGGCTGCCCAGCGGTGACCCCGGTGAGGGTGAGCTCGAATTCGTGCAGGTACTCGGTCCGGCCGCCCGGATGTACCCGGAAGGGCAGATCATGGCCCGGATAGATGACATCACCGATCGCGAGCAGCTTGTCGATGGTGCGCGAGGCCATCTCGTTGTTCCAGAACACGAGGGCGTTACGCCGTTCGCGGGCCACCATCGCGTTCTGGATGGAGTCACCCGCGATCACCGCGATCCCGTCACCGGTCGCCACCGCGACCGCGATCGTCCCGGCCGAGTGCCCGGGCGCCGCGACGATCTCCACCCCGGGCAGCAGCCGGGTTCCTTCCTCCACCAGCCGGATCCGGTCCCCGTACCGGGTGAGCACGGTGTCGATCCACTCCGGGCAGGCGAAGTCGTTGCGGTGCGGCCGGCGTACGTAACGCCTTTCGTCCGGATGCAGCACCACCTCGGCTTGCGCGAAGATGTCGAGGTTCTCGATGTGATCCCAGTGCGCGTGGGTGCAGACCACGACGTCGATGCCGTCCCTGGTCAGCCCGCGTTCGCGAAGGCCGGCGTCCAGCACCTGCCGCCGGCCGGTGTGCCCGGTGTCGACCAGGATCCGCCGGAGCGTCCCCTGCTCGTCCACTCCCTCGACCAGGGTGACCGAGCAGAAGGCGATGTATCCCTGGTCGGAACCCAGCCGGTAGCCGTCGAGCACGGTCTCCACGTTCGGGGTGGTCAGCCGCACGCCATTCCTCTCCTCCATGTTCAGCGGTGCATCTATTCTCGGCGGTGCAATCGCCGCCTCCCACCAGCTGCCCACTTTAGACGAGCCATTCCCGGCGAGCTTGCCCGGAACCAAGCGCCACCGCCGTCATCGCCAGGACCGGCCCCGGCCCAGGCGATTCCTGGTTAGCCACTCGGCGGCGGGATAATCTCGCACTGTGCGGCGGATCGGGGTGGCGGAGCGGCGGGCCAGGCTGGGATGGCAGCACCGGCTGGCGAGCGGGGCACAGGCCGGCGACCCGGTGGGAGTGGCCCAGTCGGTGGTCGCGGTGCATAGCACCGACCCGTCCTCGGTCTACCTGTCGCTACTGGCCCGGATGACGGGCGGCGGCCTCGCGGACGTACAGCGCGCGTTGTATGAGGACAAGACGCTGATCCGGCTGCTGGGGATGCGCCGGACCGTCTTCGTCACCACGCTGGACATCGCACCGGTGATCCAGGCGGCGTGCTCGCGGGCGGTCGCCGCCAGTGAGCGCCGCAAGCTGCTGGGCTGGCTGGCCGAGTCTGGCGTGGGCGACGACGTGGCAGGCTGGCTGGCCGCGGCCGAACAGGCCGCACTCAGCGCTCTGGCCGCGCGCGGCGAGGCGACGGCGGCCGAACTGGCGGGCGACGACCCGCAGTTGCAGGTCCAGATAACGCTGGCCCGGGGCAAGGCATACGAGGGCAAGCAGAACGTGGCGAGCCGGATCCTGTTCCTGCTGGCCGCGGAGGGACAGGTGGTGCGGGGCCGTCCGCGCGGCTCGTGGACGTCGCATCAGTACCGGTGGGCGCCCCTCGCGCCGTGGTGCCCGCGGGGACTGGACGGCTGGACGACCGAGGCCGCGGAGGTCGAGCTGGCCCGCCGCTGGCTGGAGGCCTACGGCCCGGCGACCGCCGAGGACCTGCGCTGGTGGGCGGACTGGACCAAGGCACAGGTCAGGCGGGCACTCACCGGGCTGAAGCCGGCCGAGGTGGACCTCGACGGCGTGCCCGGCATCATGCTGCCCGGGGATCTGGAGCCGCCGCCGGAGGCGGAACCGTGGGCGGCGCTGCTGCCGGCCCTGGACTCCACGCCCATGGGCTGGCAGCAGCGGGAGTGGTTCCTCGGCGAGCATGCCTCCCGGCTGTTCGACCGGACCGGGAACGTGGGCCCGACCCTGTGGTGGGACGGCCGGATCGTCGGCGGCTGGGCGCAGGACCGCGACGGCCAGATCGTCTGCCGCTTCCTGGAGGACGCCGGCTCCGAGGCGATCGTGGCGGCGGACGCCGCAGCGCAGCGGCTGGCCGGCCTCCTCGGCGGGGTCCGGCTGACCGCCCGCACCCGCGGCATGACCTGGCTGGAGCAGGAACTAAAGAGCTGACGCGCGCAGGCGCCCGGGGTCGATCCGGCGGGGCGGCCGGTGACGTCCACATTTGCCCCTGAGGGCCCAGGGGCAACACCAGTAACAGCCGTCCCTGACGGGTGCCGACCCGACCATGACTGGCGCCAGCTTCCGGTGAACGTGCGCCCCGCCAACCACACCAGCATCCGCGCTCGCGCATACCACCGGATCTGTGACGACTTCTCCGCAAATGCTGCGGAGAAATCGTCAAAGATGCTGGAACTCCCCCTGGGAGCGGCCTCGCGGCGAGGCAGGCGAGTACACGGGGGCGCGCGTTATGGCGCAGTCGTGGTGGGGGCGCTGGGACCGGTGGGGGCGGTGGGGACGCTGGGGGGGGCGAGGACGGCGGCGGCCAGGTGGGCCAGGTGGACGGGGTTGCCGTCGGTGGACTGGCGGATCTGGGTACGGCAGCTGTAGCCGTCGGCCACGACGGAGGCGGCGCGGTCAGCGCGGATAGCCGGGAACAGGACCCGCTCCCCGCAGGCCTGGGAGACTTCGTAGTGGCCGCGTTCGAAGCCGAAGTTCCCGGCCAGGCCGCAGCACCCCGAATCGAGCACCTCGGCCTGGACGCCGAGCGCGGCCATCACCTCGCGGTCCGCGTCGAACCCCAGGTCGGCGTGCTGGTGGCAGTGCACCTGGACCAGCGCCCGCGGGGCGGCCGCGTGCTGTTCCGCGGCGCGGGCCCGCAGCGCGCCGGCGTGCGGGCGGAGGATTTCGGCGAGCGAACGGACGGACGCGCTGGCCTGCTTGGCTCCGGGGTGGTCCGGGAGCAGCTCGGTGGCCTCGGACTTCAGCGCGGCGGTGCAGCTCGGTTCGAGCCCGACGATGGGCACCCCGTCGTCCAGCCACGGTTTCAGCGTGGCCAGGGTCCGGGTCATCACCCGCTTGGCGTGCTCCAGCTGGCCGGTGCTGATCCAGGTCAGGCCGCAGCACACGGGCTGGGCCGGGACCTCGACCCGGTAGCCCAGCGCCTCCAGGGCGGTGACGGCGGCACGGCCGATGCCGGGTTCCAGGTAGTTGGTGAAGGTGTCGGGCCACAGCAGCAGGCGCGGTCCGGCCTCCGCCGAAGAAGGCGCGGAAGGCGCGGAAGCGGCCCGCGGACCGCGGCGCGCGAACCAGGCCTGGAAGGACTCACCCGCGAGCACCGGGATGTCGCGTTCCGGGGCGATGCCGCCGAGCCGTTTCGCCAGCGCCGTCAGGACCGCGATCTTCGCGGCGCGATTGAGGAGCGCGGCGCTGCGGGTCCGGCTGACCAGGCGCAGCCAGCGGGGCAGCCAGCCCAGCGAGTAGTGCGCGGCGGGACGGCGCCGCCCAGCGTACCGCTGGGCCAGGAACTCGGCCTTGTATGCGGCCATGTCCACGCCGACGGGACAGTCGCGTTTGCAGCCCTTGCAGGACAGGCAGAGGTCGAGGGCGCCGGCTACGTCGTCGGCGTGCGCCGCGTCCACGCCGGACCGGCCGCTGGCGAACTCGAAGAGCAGGCGGGCCCGGCCGCGGGTCGAGTGCTGCTCTTCGCCGGTGGCCCGGTAGCTCGGGCACATCACGTTGCCGCTGCCGGACAGGCACGCCCCGACGCCGACGCAGCGCCGGGTGGCCGCCTCCAGGCTGCCGCCGTCGTGGGCGAAGGCGAGCTGGGTGCGGGTCGCGGGGCGCGGTCCCGTCACATGGACGCGCAGGTCGGTGTCGAGCCGCCGGGGCCGGACCACGACGCCCGGATTCATCCGGTCCCGCGGATCCCAGATGTTCTTGAACTCACCGAACGCGGCGATCATCTCCGGTGCGTACATCCGCGGCAGCAGCTCCGAACGGGCCTGCCCGTCACCGTGCTCGCCGGACAGCGATCCCCCGTGTGCGGTGACCAGGTCAGCGGCCTCCTCGATAAAGCGCCGGAAACCGGCGATGCCGGGCGCGGTGACCAGGTCGAAGTCGATCCGGATATGCACGCAGCCGTCGCCGAAATGCCCGTAGTAGGCGCCCCGGCGGCCGTGATCGTCCATCAGCTTGCGGAACTCCCGCAGATACGCCCCCAGCTGCCCGGGCGGCACCGCAGTGTCTTCCCAGCCGGGCCAGGCCTCGCGGCCGTCCGCGCCGCGGGTGAGAATCCCGGCCCCAGCCTCCCGGATACCCCAGAGGGTCCGCATCTCGGCCGGGTCGGTGACGATCCGGCTGGTTCCCCCGGTCTGCGCGGCGCGGGCGGCGACGGCCCGGGCGGTGGCTTCGGCTTCGGCTCCGGTGCCGCCGCCGGTCTCGATGAACAGCCAGCCTTCGCCGTCCGGAAGCAGCTTGTACCGCTGGTCGGCGGGCCGGGCCGCCCGCAGCGCGGCGATCAGCGCCACGTCCATACCCTCGATGGTCAGCGGGGCCAGGTCCAGGAACCCCGGTGCCGCGTCCGCCGCCCCGAACGCGCCGGGATAGCCGGCCACGGTCAGCACCCGCGCGGCGGGGGCCCGGACCAGGTCCACGGTGGCTTCCAGCACGGTGACGCAGCTGCCCTCGGTGCCGGTCAGCGCCCGGGCCAGGTGGAAGCCGTTCTCCGGCAGCAGCTGGTCCAGGTTGTAGCCGGACACCCGCCGGGTCAGCTGGGGGGTCCGGGTGCGGATCAGCCCGGCGTGGCGGTCGGCCAGGGCCGACAGCTCGCGGTAGATCCGGCCTTCCTCCCCGGGCCGCTGACTGCGGGCGGCCACCTCGTCCGGGGTGGCGGGGCCGGCCGTGAGCCGGGTGCCGTCGTAGGTCACGACGTCCAGCTCACGTACGTTGTCCACGGTCTTGCCCCAGGCCACCGAGTGCGAGCCGCAGGCGTTGTTGCCGATCATCCCGCCGAGCGTGCAGCGATTATGCGTGGACGGATCGGGCCCGAAGGTGAGGCCGTACGGCGCGGCCGCCGCGCGCAGGTCGTCCAGCACCACCCCGGGCTGGACCCGCGCCGTGGCCAGGTCCGGGTCGATGCTGAGCACGGACCGCAGGTGCCGGGAGAAGTCGATGACCACGGCCTCGTTGACCGCCTGGCCGCCGATGCTCGTGGCGGCGCCGCGCGGCAGCACCGGCACGTCGTGCTGCCGGCAGACCTCCAGCGTGGCCAGTACGTCGCCGGTATCAACGGGCTGAACGACCCCGACCGGGACATGCCGGTAGTTGGAGGCGTCCGCGGCGAACACCGCCCGGCTAGTGGAGTCGAAACGGACCCGACCCCGCACCCGGGCCGCCAGGTCAGCCGCCAGGGCCCCGGATGATTCCGTCACATCTTCCCATTCGGCACGGCATCACAGCGTAGTCGGCGGCTCCTTGGTGTGCACGTGCGGGGACTTGCCGGTGGGCACCTGCGGCGGCTCCTTCGGGTGCACGTGCGGGGACTCGCCCCCGTGGCCGTGCCCAGGTGAGCCGGGCACCGGGTCCCCGGCACGCAGCGGCGCCCCGTGGTAGCGGCCCTCGTGGGCCAGGACCGGGCGCCGGTCGCCGCGCAGTTCCTCGTACTTGTCCTCGAGTTTCCGGCGCGTCTCCCACTGCCGCCGCAACTGGCCGACGTACTCGGGGTTTCCCTCGTACGTGCCGCGCCACGTCTGCGGCATCTGCTCCATGCCCGGCCCCGGGCTGGCCTGGCCACCGAGCGAGACCCGGGACGGGATCTTCTCGCCGGTCTGCCCGCAGGCCGGGCAGTCCTGCCGTTCCCGGGCGGCGATCGGCGCCATCTGCTCGAAGAAATGGCCCTGCGGGCAGCGGTAGTCATACAGCGGCATCAGGTCACCAGTTCTCGATGGACCGGGCGAAGATCCGCGCGATGTCCTCCTCGTTGACGTCACGCGGGCACGTGGCCAGCAGACGCTGCTGCTTCATCGTGCCGGGCACCAGATCGGGGATGTCAGATTCCGAGTACCCGACCGCACCGATCCCGTTCGGGATATCGATGTCGCGCATCAGGTCGACCATGGCGGCGGGAAGCTGCTCGCCCGCGTCGTTCAGCTTGTCCATGTCCGGCGCGAGCATCGCGGCGGCGCGCAGGTGACGGTCCGGGGCGCTGGGGAAACTGAACCGGAACGCCTCCGGCGCGGTCAGCGAGACCGACATGCCGTGCGGCACCATCGCCTCGTCCTGCGGGTACCCGGCGGGCCGGAAGTCCCTGACCATGCCGGCGATCGGGTAGGCGTTGGCGTGCGGGATGTGCACGCCGGAGTTGCCGAACCCCATGCCGGCGAAGGTCGCCGCGAGCATCATGTTGCTCCGCGCCCCGAGGTTCGATCCCTCGTGGACCACCGTCCGGAACGACGACGCGATCAGCGCCAGCGCCTTCTCGCTCCACAGGTCGGAGATCGGGTTGGACCCGCAGTAGGTGACGCGCTGCTCGGGCTGCTTGCGGTCGAACGTGGTGTAGTAGCGGGCGGTGTAGGACTCCAGGGCGTGGCACACGATGTCCATGCCCGCGGACGCGGTGACCTCCGGCGGAAGCGTGAGCGAGACCAGCGGGTCGATCACGGCCAGGGTCGGCCGCAGCCGCCAGTGGCTGATGCCGGTCTTGACCCGCATCGACAGGATGTCCATCACGCACATCGCGGTGCTCTCGGACCCGGTGCCGGCGGTGGTCGGGACCGCGATCAGCGGCTTGAGCGGCTGCTGCGGGGCGCGGCCGGCGCCGATCGGCGCGTTGATGTAGTCCATCAGCTCGCCGCCCTCGGTGGTCAGCAGGTTGACCGCCTTGGCCGTGTCGATGGACGATCCGCCGCCGACCGCGACGAAACCGTCCCACGGGCCCTGCTGGCGGGCGTAGCCGGCCGCCTTGTCCATGCTGTCGTCGGTCGGCTCGACGTGCACACCGTCGAAGATCTCCGACGTGATCCCGTGCCGGGTCAGCGACTCGGCGATGCGCCCCGGGATGCCGAGCGCGTTGACGTCCGGATCGGTGAGGATCAGCACCCGCCGGGCCCCGTGCTGGGCCATCTCAAAGCCGATCTCGTCCACGGCACCCGCGCCGAACTTCAGCGGCGGCGCACCCCAGGTAAAGATGGTCTCTTCGGTCAGGTTGATCCCGCTGGGAGCAGCCATGATGATCCTTTCGGCAGGAAGGCAGCGCAGGGAGGACGGTGGCGGTCTCGGACGGGCCCGCGGAGTAAGCGGGCGTCGCGGCCGGCCACCCGCGCGGCCGGCCGCTGCGCCGCGGGCGGCCCGTTCAGCGGTAGCTGCCGTCCGGTGCGGTGCGCAGTTCGTGGATCTGGTCGGGGTCGTGCCCGAAGACCAGGGTCGCGTTGGACTCGGTGGCGATCCCGCGCAGCTTCTCGACCGAGGCGTAGAACTGCTCCAGGTTGTTGACGATGGCCGCGGGGACGGTGGGCGGCCCGTAGCTCGCCCCCATGTACACCGCGTCCGCGGTGAAGATCATCGTTCCTGTTTCGGGCAGGTCCACCCGCATCGACATGCTGCCGGGCGTATGCCCCGGGGTCTGGATGAAGCTCACGCCGGGCAGGAACTCCGCGTCACCGGAGACCGTCTCGAAGTCGAGGTTCTGGTAGTCGTCCTTGATGTGCGCACCGGTGAAGGGGCCGTCGAAGCCGAACGCAAACTCCTTCTCCTTGTCGCTGCACACCAGCCGGGCACCGGAGTCCTTGAACAGCTGGGCGTTGCCCGCGTGGTCGAAGTGCAGGTGGGAGAACACCACGTAGTCGATGTCGCCGGGAGCGAGGCCGAGCTGCTTCAGCCGGGAGTCGAGGTACTCGTCGTCGGAGACCTTGTCGTACGGGAAGAAATCCTGCAGCCCGGTCGGAGCCCAGCGCGTCTCCCAGTCCCGTGGGCAGCTCGTGTCCCACAGCAGCTTGCCGTCGGGCGTATCGACGAGCACGCAGTGCGTGGGAACGTCGACCCACTCCGGGGGGAGGTTCTTATCCTGACGGCGGCGGATGGCCCGGCCCGGCGCCAGCAGCAGCCAGGTGAGGTCGGCGGTCATCGCTCCGCATGGGATAATGCTGACGGTCGTGCCTGTGGCCATGCTGACTCTCCGTTGAATCGGCTGTCGAAGCGGCTGATTTCCCCAGGGGGCGCCCTTCCCGGGGTGCGCCCTCCCAGGGTGCGCCGCTGGGATGATCATGTCAACGTCCATCGCGGCTGCTCAGCCCGCCTGCCCGCGGGCCCTGGCGCGCAGCTCACGGCGCAGGATCTTGCCGGTCACGGTCTTGGGCAGCTCATCGATGATCTCCACCTGGCGCGGGTACTTGTACGCCGCGAGCCGTTGCTTGCAGTGCGCCGCGAGTTCCTCGACGGTGGCCGTGACGCCCGGCTTGAGGCTGACGTACGCCTTGACCGTCTCACCCCGGTACGGGTCGGGCACACCCACCACCGCCGCCTCGCGGACCGCTTCGTGCTCATACAGCACGTCTTCCACCTCGCGCGGCCAGACCTTGTAGCCGCCCACGTTGATCTGGTCCTTCTTCCGGTCGACGAGGTAGAACCAGCCGCGGTCGTCCATGTAGCCGACGTCGCCGGTGTGCAGCGCGCCTCCGGGCAGTGCCCGGGCTGTCTCCTCGGGCTTGTTCCAGTAGCCGGCGACGACCTGCGGGCCTTCGGTGACGAGTTCGCCGATCTCGCCCGGCGGCAGATCGCGGTTCTCCTCGTCCACGATGCGAACGATCGTGCTGTAGACCGGCACCCCGACCGACAGCGCGCCGGACACCCGGTCCACCGGCGCGGCACTGCCGAGCGGGACGGCGTGCGACGGCGAGGTGGTCTCGGTGAGGCCGTAAATATTGTGGATGTAGTGACCGAACGTGTTCTGGAACGCAGCGACCGTACTCGGCGGGATCGGCGCTCCGCCGGAGTAAATCTTCGTCAGCGTGGCGAGCGCGTCCCGGGCCGCGTCCGGCACGTTCATCAGCGCGATGAACACGGTGATCGAGCCGACCGTGAACGTCACCCGGTGGTCCCGGATCGTCTCGATCGCGACCGCGGGATCGAACCGGTACGTCAGGACCACCGAGGCCCCGGTGAGCAGCGACAGCGCGACGTGCCCGATCGACCCGGTGATGTGGAACAGCGGCGCGACGCCCAGGATCACGTCCGCGGGGCCGATACCGATCCAGTCGCGGTACGTCTGGGCGTTGAACACCACGTTGCGGTGCGTGGTCATCGCGCCCTTGGGTGGCCCGGTGGTGCCCGACGTGTAGGTCAGGAACGCCACATCGTCCGGGCCGAGCGCCGGCCCGGGCGGCTGCTGCCCGCGGTAGCGCCCCATCAGCGTGGCCATGTCCAGCGTCCCGTCGCAGCTGATCCGGCCGATGCGGCCCAGGATCCGGTCGTCGGTACGCGTCTGGTATTCCAGCGCCGAGGTGGTGACCACCAGTTTCACGCTGCTGCCGCCGATCACCTTGGCGGCCACGTCCTGGTAAAGGTCCTCCAGGCAGACCAGCACCGCGGCGCCGCAATCGCGCAGGATCAGGTCCAGTTCGCGTTCCTTGTTCATCGGATTGACGGCCACCGCGATCCCGCCGGCTTTCCAGGTACCGAGCATGGCGATGATGAACTGCGGGACGTTCTGCAGGAAGAGCGCCACCCGCTCGCCCGCCGCGAAGCCCGCGTCGGCCAGCCCCGCAGCGAACGCGCCGGACAGTTCGTCCACCTCACCCCGGGTCAGCGCACCGTCGAAGTAACGGATGATCGGCGCGCCCGGATCGCGCCGGACGCAGGCTCCGAACATGTCCAGCACGGACCCGAACTCAACCTCGATGTCGTGCGGCTGGCCCTGGTCGTAGCGTGCCAGCCAGGGCCGCTGATCGTAGATGCTCATCGCGGGAACCAATCAGCTCGGACGGCCGGCACCCCGGTGCGCCGGCGCTCCTGTTCCCAGCCCACACCCTCACGGCGAAATACACCAGACATCAGATCCGCGCGGCACGGGCCAGCCGAGCGTGCTGGCCGGACCGGAAGGACCCCAGCTAGCGCGGCGTGCGCGGCGCGACGAGCAGCGGCTGGGTGACGATGCCGCAGCGGCCGGATGCGTCCGACAGCGTGCCCTCGGTCAGGCCGATGCCCTGGCGGCCGGGATCGGAGCTCGCGGTCAGGCGGACCCATTCCCCGGCCGGGTGGCGGTGCAGGTGCATGGTCACGCCGGGCGGGATGAACAGCCACTCGCGGAAGCTCACCGGGGCGCTGAGCCCGTTGGCAGAGTCGGCCACGATCGCGAAACGCGCCAGCCCGTCCAGCGGGCGCCCGGCCACCAGCGGGATCCGCACGCGCGTCCACACGTCGGCGGCCCCGGTGCTGGCCGCGTAGCCGCCGGAGACGGTCCGCCACTCGGTGGCCCGGCCGTACCCCCAGTCCTCGACGCCGTCGAAGAACATCTGCGGCTGGGGACCGGGGAGGTCAGCGGGCAGGCCGGCCTCGTCCTCGGGGACCCCGGCGTCGCCGGTCGGGCCCGGGCCCGCGGAAGCCTCGCCGTCGGCCGGCCCGAGGCTGAGGTTTCCCAGCACAGGATCGGTCTGGCGGACGTCGGGCCCGGGACCCGTCACCAGATGCCACACCCGCGCCACCGCCACCCGGCGGTCGCCGGCCCACAGGCCGGCCTCGCTCAGCTGCGTCCGGCGTCCCGGCCGGAGCAGTTCGGTCTGCACCCGCGACGGGGCGCGCGGCACCGGGCCGAGGAAGTCCATGCTGATCCGGGCCACGCGAAGATCCGGGCGTCCGAAGGCGTCGTCGAGACAGCAGGCGAGCAGAGCGGTGGGCGGCCCGCCGTGCTGGGCCCGGGTATCCCAGGGGCTGGTCGTGGCCTCGGTGGGCTCGAAGCGGCCGTCGCCGAGCGGCAGGTAGTAGGCGTCGGGAAGCTCGGTCATGGCAGGTGGCAACCGTCGGGAAGCTTGGTCATGTCCGAATCATGCCCGACGGCCGTCCGGCCCAGGCCACGTCCTCCACCGGAAGGATGACCAGATGGCGGGGACCCGATCATCATTCTGGCCGATGTGGCCGCCGCACGTTCCGGCGGACAGTAGATGGCGCGATGAATTTACCTTTCGCGCGTCGTCACAAAGCTGAACGTCCCCCGGGGCGGCACCAGCCGGGCCGGGTCTGTAGCGGCGACCATACGTGGGGAGCGACATGAGCAGCGGATCCGTGATCATGCTGACCCGGCAGGCCATCGAGCTGACCACGCCGGTTCCCTGCCGCGACGGGAACCCCCGGCTCTGGTTCGCGGAGGATCCGGAAGATCTGGAGCTGGCCAAGGCGCACTGCCGGAGCTGCCCGCTGCGGGCGGCCTGCCTGGCGGGAGCGATCGAGCGCCGGGAGCCGTGCGGGGTCTGGGGCGGCGAGATCTTCGACCGGGGCCGGATCCTCCCCGCCAAGAGGCGGCGCGGGCGGCCCCACACCGATCGCCCCGCCGATCGCCACACCGATCGCGCCGCCGNNCGGTGGCGCCGCCGGTCTGGCCGGACGGCCCCGGAACGAACCGTTCCGCCGATAGAATCACACGGCTGTGATTAAGCACAGCGCCGTCCACAGGCTGTGGATAACTCGCCGCAACGCCAGTAATACGCGAGGTTATGTCCGCCTCCCTTGTGGAAAGTCGGTTTTGGGCTTCTGCCGTAATGCAGTAAACACTGCATTACGGCAGGTGTTCGCGGCCGCATAACCCGGGGAAAGGTCCCGTCGCCCATGGTTCCGGCCGGTGCACGCTGCGTCAGAGCACCGGCCGGCTGCTACCGCATAGCCGCAGACGCTGCGATAATGCCGGGATGACTGGTCTCACCGTTGCCCTGGCGAACCTCAAGCCGGGCACGGGCAAGACCACCTCGGCGGTCTGGCTGGCCCACGTTTTCGCGCAAGCCGGGAACAGTGTCCTCCTGGTCGACGCCGACCCCTCGGGCAGTGCCCTGGAATGGTCCGACCTGGCCGCCATGCACCCGGGCGTCACGCCCCAGGCGGCGTTCCCGTTCCGGATCGTCGCTCTGCCGTCACGCGAACTGCACCGCCGCGTCCCGGACATCGCCCAGGACGACGACGTGGTGATCATCGACACACCGCAACTCGAGGACCACGCCGGCATCGCCCGTTCCGCGTTGCGGTACGTCGATGAGATCGTGGTGCCCTGCGCACCGAGCCCGATCGAGATCAACCGGACCACGCCGGTGCGGGAGGAGATCGCCGAGGTGGCGTCGCTGCGGGACACGCCGGCCCGTTCGGTCGTGCTGCTGAACCGCTGCATCGCCCGCGCGCACTCCACCGCCGACGCCCGGGAGGCGCTGATGGGACTGGGCTACGACGTGCTGGACACGGCGGTACCCCGGCTGGAGGCCTACGCGCAGAGCTTCGGCATGCCGATCAGGATCTCCGAGCACGACGTGTGGCGCCAGGTGGCGCACAACCTGGTCGAGCGCTGCTCTCCGCTCTGCTCGGTGCGGTCATGACATCCCAGCGGGAGCAGCGGAAAGCCCAGATGGCCGCGGCGGCGGCGCGGCGGGCCGAGCCGGAGGCACGCCCGGCGGGAAGGACCGCGATCCGGTCGAAGCCGGTCCGCATCACCCTCGACCTGAGCCCCGAGCTCTACCGGCAGCTCACGCAGTGGGCGGACGCGGCCGCCGTCGAGCTCGACGTGCCGCGGGTGGCCCTCGCCGACGCGGTCCGGGCCATGATCCGCGTGACCACCGAGAATCCGGGCGAGGTCATGGACCGGCTGCGCCGGGACCGGGAGCAGTAACGCCGGTCCCCCGCGGGAGCACAGGCGGCCGGAGGGCCTAGTCCGCCCGGGCCCGGCATGCGATCTCCGCTGGTTCAGCGAGGACGCAGCCCTCCGGGACCGGCGGGCGCGGGCGAGAGCTGGGCCTCAGGAATGGATAACGGCGGTGAACGCGCGGATGGCGGCGGCCAGTTGCTGCGGTGAGGAGATCATGGTCAGGTGGTGCCCGGGCACGGCGACCGGGGGCGGCGCGCCGATCCGGGACGCGGCCCGCGCGGCGGCGGCCGGGCTGAGCTGAGGGTCGTTGGCACCGTAGATGACCCGTTTCGGCAGCGGGCTGGCCCGGAGCCGGCCGAGCTGGGCACTGGTCATGGCGGGGATGCCGTGGTGCAGCGTGTAGCTGAGGGCGGCGGCGAACCCGGGCTGCTGGAGTGGCCGGCGCCAGGTCTCCACCCCGGCGGCGGTCAATCTCGGGCAGAACGGGCCGCACTGGGAGTTGTAGAGCGTGCGGATGAGCCAGGAGGAGCTGAGCGCCAGCCGGAGGATGGTCGTCCGGTAGGGGTCGACCAGCAGGTTCCCCACCCCCGTGGCGCCCGGCAGCGGGAGCGCGTCCCCGTCCAGGAAGATGACGCCGGCCACCGCCCCGGGGCTCAGGGCGGCCAGCCCCGCCACGGCCGCGCCGCTGGAGTGCCCGACCAGAACGGGAGCGTTCCGGCCGGTCAGCCCCTTCGCCCGCAGAAAGGCGAGGACCTGCGCGGCGAGGTGGCCCGCGCTGAACGGCGGGCTGGGCTGGCTGTACCCGGTGCCGGTCAGGTCGATGGCGAACACGCGGTGATCGGCGCCCAGCACGGGGCCGAGCGAGGCGAACGTGTCGGCGGTCTCGAAGGCGCCCGGGATCAGCACGATCGGTGTACCTGAGGTTCCCCAGCTCCGGTACCGGGTATCGAATCCGCCCGCCTTGACCATGGTGAGGCCGGACGGGCGGGACGCCTGGCCGTCGGTGGCAAGGTTGTAGCCGAAGCTGGCGACGGTGAGGGCGACCGCGAGCACGAGCACGGTCACGGCCACCCGCCGGGCTACCCGGACGAGGCCCCGTCGCGGGGTTTTCCCCCGGTTGGTCACGCGCGAAGGCTATCCGCCCGGGCACTCCCCCGGGCGCGGTAGAGGTCACGAAGCAGGGCAATCCCGGCGGTCAGCCGAGGTGATGGACCGCCTGCAGGCCGTAGACCGGAGTGGGGATGCCGGCCTGGCGGGCCTTGAGCTGCAGCGCCAGATACAGGGAGTAGTGCCGGGACTGGTGCAGGTTCGCTCCGCAACGGAGGGCCGTCCAGTCCTCGACCCGGCGTAACGCGATCACGTCACCGTCCGCGCGGCCCCTCATGGGCTCGGATGGGCCCGGTCCGGGCGGCTCCGGGCAGTGCTTTATATGCGATGGCGCCAAAGCGTGTACTGGGATGTATGCAATGGCACCAACGCGTACAAAAGGCGGCCCACGCGTCACAGCGTTCTCATAGGCCCATAGCCTGTCAGCTCTTGTGCTGAAGGGTGTAGCGGACGGTCTGCACGCGGATCAGGGTGCCGAAGACCACTCTCCTGAGCTTGCTAACGGCGGCCCGGCTGTTCGTGCGGGACGGACGGGCGGGTGACCGGGATAATGCGGATGAGGGTGTCCAGGCCGGCGAAGTCGTCGGGGTTGGTCGTGAACAACGGCAATTCCCCGGCGATTGCGGTGGCCGCGATCATCAGGTCCGCGATCCTGCGCCGCGGCTTGCGGCCAGAGGCGATGACCGCCGCCGTCACGCGGCCGAAGATGCGGGCCGCCTCGGCGTCGAACGGTACGGGGTCGAACTCGCTCTCGGTGCGCTGCAGGATCTCAAGGCGCCGGGCGCGCTCGGCGTGCTGGTCGTACCGGTCCTGCTCGTCGTGGCCGCGGACCTCATGCGGGCCAGCAGACAGTTCCGCCAAGGTGATGGCGCTGATCGCCATCTCATCGGGCAGTTCGGCCGGCTCAATCCACCTGCGCAAGATCAGGATGTTGGTGTCGAGCATGCCCTGCCGGGCCGGCTCACCGTTCATACCGGCTGCCGGCCTCGTGATCGAGCGCGGCGTCCTGATCGGCCCGGAACGCCTCCAGATCAGCAGCAGGAGCATGGCGCGACATGGAAATGAACTCTTGCCGGGAGACGAAACGGCGCCGCCGCAGCGGAATCAGCTCCCCGATGCGGTGGCCGTCACGGGTGACGGTAAAGGCCTGCCCGTGCTCGACGGCATCCATGATCTCCCGCGATTTCGTCCGAAGATCGCGTTGGCTGATCTCTGGGTTAACGCTCACACAACTACGGTAGCACCGCGTGCTATCTGGTGCTACCAGTCATTGCCGACGCCGTAACAAAACCCGGCGGGCGTGGGTGTCGCGTCAGCTTTTGTGCTGCAGGGTGTAGCGGACGGTCTGCACGCGGATCAGGCCGTCGCGGAAGATGAAGGTGTCGAGGCCGTCCTCGACGCGGGTCGCGGCGGCGTCCGCGGTCCACTCCAGGAACAGCACGTCATCCTCGTAGATCTGGGTCTTCAGGTCCCAGGCCGCGTCCGGCACATCGGCGAGCAGCTGGGTGAAGCCCGCGCGGACGCCGTCTTTGCCGCGCTTGGTCCCGGACGGCGTGATGAAGATGGCGTCGTCGCTGTAGTCGGCGACGATCTCGTCCAGGTCACCGGCGCCGAGTGACTGGGCGTGGTGGGCGAACACTTCCTGCGGCGTGCGTGTCATCGTGCTCCCTCATCGCAGCGAGTATCTCGTGCCCCAGCCTCCCCCTCAGCAGGCCAGCATGTCGAGGCCCAGGTCGAGGGCGGGGCTGGAGTGGGTGAGGGCGCCGACGGAGATGAAGTCGACGCCGGTTTCCGCGACCGCACGGGCCATGTCCAGGCGCAGGCCGCCGCTGGCTTCGAGCTTGACCAACGGGTAGCGGGCCGCCACCGCGACGGCGGCGCGCAGGTCGGCCAGCCCCATGTTGTCGAGCAGGATGAGCTCGGCCCCGGCGGCCAGGGCCTCTTCGACCTGCGCCAGGTTGTCGCACTCCACTTCCATGGGCAGCGCGGGAGCGGCCGCGCGGACCGCTTCGATGGCCTTCGCGACGCCGCCCGCCGCCACGACGTGGTTGTCCTTGATCAGCGCGGCGTCGCCGAGCCCCATGCGGTGGTTCAGGCCGCCGCCGCAGCGCACCGCATACTTCTCGAGCTGGCGAAGGCCCGGGGTGGTCTTCCGGGTGTCGCGCACCGCGCATCCGGTACCGGACAGCGCGTCCGCCCACGCCCGGGTCGCGGTGGCGATACCCGACAGATGGGTGAGGAAGTTCAGCAGGGTGCGCTCGGCGCCGAGGAGTTCTCTCAGCGGGGCATCGATCCGCATAACGTCCGTTCCGGCGTCGATCAGATCACCGTCGGCGCGCAACAGTTCCGCTGACTCCGGCGGGATGCCCGCGGCGTCGAGGACCGCGAGGGCGATCGGGAGGCCGGCCAGGACGCCCCGCTCCCGGGCCACGACACCGGCCACGGCCCGAGCGCCCGGCGCCGCCGTCGCGGCCGACGTGACGTCGGGGCCGTAACGGAGGTCCTCATCGAGCGCGCCGCGGACGGTCTGCCCGGTGACGCCGGGGTCCAGGCCCGCCGTGAGCAACTGCTTGGTGACCATCGAGTTCAGCGTCATGCGGCACCCATTTCTGTGATCATGGTCTCGTCGAGCACCGGCTGGCCGCGGTCGTCGAGCACCGGCTGGCCCCGGTCCATGCGGATAACTGAGTGGCGGGCCCGTTCGGCAGAAGTAACCGGCGTCTCATCCCGCCACCGATGGCAGCCTCGGCTCTCGGCGCGGGCCAGGGCGGCCACGGTGACCAGCAACGAGACGGCATGCAGGTTGGTCGCCTCGGCGGTGGCCAGGTCAAGTCCCCGGCCAGCGGGAGGAGCCTGCTCCAGCGCGCGGCGGAGGCGTTCCAGGCCCGTGCGGTCGCGTACCACCCCGGCGTGCCGGGACATGGCCGCGGCCAGCACCGGCCGGGCCGCCGGGTGCACGCCCGGACCGGCGGAAGGGAACCGCAGACCGCCCGATGGCCTGGGCAGCACCCGGCCGAGCAGGTCTCCGGCACGCCGCCCGGCGATCAGCGCCTCGGTCACGGAGTTGGACGCCAGGCGGTTGGCGCCGTGCACTCCGGTCGACGCGGCCTCGCCGACGGCATAGAGGCCAGCGAGCGACGTCCGGCCGTTCATATCGGCCCGGATACCGCCGCACGCGTAGTGCGCGCCGGGGGCAACCGGGATCGGCTCGGTCGCCGGGTCGATCCCGCGGGCCCGGCACAGGCTGACGACCGTGGGGAAGTCGCGTTCCAGCACCGTGCGGCCCAGCGTGGTGGCGTCCAGCCACAGATGATCATCCGGGCCGTCGCCGCCTGCCATCCGCTCCTGCAGAGCGGCGGACACAACGTCCCGGGGGGCCAGGTCGCCGAGAGGATGACGGCCGGCCATGACGGGGCGGCCCGCCGCGTCCACCAGCGCGGCGCCGGCCCCGCGCAGGGCCTCGGTGATAAGGGGGCACTGACCGCGGGCGGCTTCCTGCCACAGCACGGTCGGGTGGAACTGCACGAACTCCACGTCCCGCAGTTCGGCGCCGGCGCGGGCGGCCAGCGCGAGGCCGTCCCCGGTGACTCCGGCCGGGTTGGTGGTCGTCGCGTAGGCCTGGCCGAAGCCGCCGGTGGCCAGGACGACGGCGCGGGCCGTCACCAGGCCGGTGTCCAGCGTCCCGTCGTCGCCGGCCATCCCGGCCAGCACGCCGCACGCCGCGCCCCGGTCATCGGTCAGGGCGTCCAGCGCGACGCAGCGGGTGAGGATTTCAACCGGGCTGGCCAGCAGCGCGGCGTGCAGGACCCTATGCACCTCCGCGCCGATCGCGTCGCCCCCGGCGTGCACGATGCGCTTGCGGCGGTGGCCGCCCTCCAGGTGCAGCGCCGTCCGTTCCAGCCGCGCGCCGCGTCCCGCCAGGCCGGTGATCTCACCCGGGGCCTCCGATACCAGCGTGGCCACCGCGGCCGGATCGCAGAGACCGGCCCCGGCCGTCAGAGTGTCCTGCTCGTGCAGGGACGGGTGGTCGCCGGGGCCGATGGCCGCGGCCAGGCCCCCCTGCGCCAGCGGGGTTGACCCGTCGCCGATGCCGTCCTTGCTGAGCAGCAGCACGCGGCGGCCGTGCATCACGGCGGCCAGAGCCGCCGTGATGCCCGCGGCTCCCGAGCCCACGACCACCACGTCGGCGTCGCGGTCCCAGTGCGGCTGCGCCCCGGGCAGCCCGCGGACCTGCGGCCCGGTCATTCCGCCGCCGTCCCGGCCGCGGCCGGCGCAGCCCCCGAGGGTGCGCCGACCGCGATCATGGCCTGAACGGCCCGCCGGGCCCGGCCGGCCACCTCGGCGGGGACCGTCACCTCGTGCACGCCCTCGCGCAGGCAGCGCAGCAGGGAAGCCGGGGTGGTCATCTTCATGAACCGGCACACCGCCCCCGGGTTGACCGGCTCCCAGCGCACGGCCGGGTTGGCCTGGCGCAACTGGTGCAGCATGCCGGTCTCGGTGGCCACCAGCACGGTGGACGCCGTGGTTGACCGGGCCGCGCCGAGCATGCCGCCGGTGGACAGGATCCGGGTCCGGCCGGCCGGCAGGTCACCCTCCCCCGCCTGCCACAGCGCGGCGGTCGAGCAGCCGCATTCGGGATGGATGAACAGCTCCGCCTGCGGGTCGGCGCTGGCCTTGCGGCGCAGCTCGGCCGGGCTGATCCCGGCGTGCACGTGGCACTCGCCAAGCCAGATGTGCATGTTGGTGCGGCCGGTGACGCGCTGCACGTACGCGCCGAGGAACTGGTCGGGCAGGAAGAGAACCTCCTGGTCGGCCGGGAGGGACGCCACGATCTGCGCCGCATTGGCCGAGGTGCAGCACAGATCGGCTTCCGCCTTGACCTCGGCGCTGGTGTTCACGTACGCGACGACCGCGGCGCCGGGGTGCCCGGCCTTCCACTCCCGCAGTTGCGGCGCGGTGATCGTGTCGGCTAGCGAACAGCCGGCCTGCGGCTCCGGGATCAGCACGGTCCGGTCCGGGGCGAGGATCTTGGCCGTCTCCGCCATGAAGTAGACCCCGGCGAACACGATAACGCGGGCCGTGCTCGCTGCGGCCAGGCGCGACAGCGCGAGCGAATCGCCCACGTGGTCGGCGGCGTCCTGGATCTCGGGCGCCTGGTAGTTGTGCGCGAGGATCACCGCGTCGCGCTCGGCCGCCAGCCGGCGGATCTCGGCCGTCCAGCCCGCTGCCCGCTCCCCGTAGGCCCGATCGGTGACCGCCTCAATGCGCCGATCGGTGGCCGCCTCAGTAATGTCCATCGTCCGCCCCTATCGCCAGAGGTTTTAGACTCGCAGTGTAAAACGTTTTTGCCTCGTAGTCTAAAACTCGCGCGGATCGATACCATGCCACCGTGCCAGACAACGAGCCGCAGTCTCTGCGCGACGGAAAGCGCGCAGAGCCGCAGCAAGACACCCGGCCGGAACCACCGGGACAGCCCGTACCGCCGGCGCGGTTCTCTCATGAGGTGCTGGCCGTGGTCCTGCAGGTGCGGCAGGGCAGCCTGCACGTCCTGCTCTGGCAACGGGCCGAACCGCCGTTCGAGGGCCAATGGGCGCTGCCGGGCGGCCCCCTCGGTGAGGACGAGCGCCTGGGCACGTCGCTGGGGCATCACCTGGCCACGAAGGTCGACCTCACCGACATCGCCCACATGGAGCAACTGGAGACCCGCAGCGACCCGGCCCGGGACCCTCGCGGCCGCGTCCTGGCCACGGCCTACCTGGCGCTCATATCCGCCGGGACCGAGCCGCGCATCCCCCCGGACACCGCCTGGCATCCCGTGCAGGACCTGCCGCCGACCGCGTTCGACCACGGGTCGATCGCCCGGTCGGGGCGGGAGCGGCTGCGGGCCAAGCTCTCCTACACCAACATCGGTTTCGCCCTGGCCCCGGAGACCTTCACGATCGCTCAGCTAAGGGACATCTACGCCGCCTCCGTGGGCCACCTGATCTCAGCGACCAACCTGCAGCGGATCCTGACCCGCCGCGGCGTGATCGAGGCCACCCCGGCGGCCGCCCCGCCGACGGCCGCCGGCGGCAGGCCCGCCACGCTCTACCGGTTCGCGACCCGGACCCTGATCGTCACCAACCCCTTCGCCGCGTTCCGGCCCCCATCCATGTCCCCCACGGCCGCGCAATAGGCCGCCATCGCGGGGCCCACGTTTGTGCACAACCTGTGGATGACATGTGCGCAACGGCGGGAAAGTTGTGCGCAGGAAGGAGAATGCTGGGGACTTCCGGAACCGGGATATCACCCAGAGAAGGCATTCTACCTGCGTAAACGCTATCCACATCCTGTGTACGGAAAGAATTTGGAAACTGTCTCGGTGACGCGCCGTAATAACGCGTAAATAAACCAAACAGCTATCGTAAATTTATTCGGCTGTTATGCGGAATCGGGACCGTGAAAGATTCAAAGACAGGCTGGAAGGTATCCGAGAAAGGAGAGGGCACATTGCGCGCACGGCCGGTCACAGTGGTACGGCGTGCGCTCTGGCTCAAGGGGAAGGCCTGACATGAAGATCAAGATCCGGCCAGACGAAGCCGACCCATCCGGCACCGGTGAATGGGCCGCGATGAACGACTGGCTCGCCGACCTGCGGGAGCACGGCCAGGACGAGCCGGACCACGCGCGCTTCGCAGAAACCGACCGCGAGCGCTACGCCGAGCCGGACCACGCGCGCTTCGCAGAAACCGACCGCGAGCGCTACGCCGAGCCGGACCACGGGCGCTACCCGGGGACGTCCAGCGACGGCTACGCCGTGGCGCACCGCGAGCGTCACAACGGAGGCCACGTCCAGCCGTCGAGCGAAGGCGAGGCCCGTGTGATGACCCCGACGCCAGCGCCGCGGCACGGGTACGTGTCCCGCCCCAGGACCAGTGCACCCGCCGAAACTGCCGCCGTGCGGGCGCTGATCGGCGACGAGCTGAGGACGCCGACCGCGTGGTGCGAGATGAGCTCCTGCATCTCCCGCCATGCTGATCGTTCAGCGCTGGGCGAGGCGGACGTCCGCGCCCGGGCCATTGGCGCCGGCTGGCGGATCGACGCGCTCGGCCGCCTGGCATGCCCCCAATGCCTGCAGACCTCCGCCAGCTTCCGGGCCACCCGGCCGGTCGTGCCGTGGGACCGGGCCACGGCCATCAGCATGGCCGCCCGGGCCACGGCGCGGGGCAACCGCGCCAGCAGTCCCGCCGGGGCCGGCGGTTACGAAACCCAGCGCCAGGCAGACGAGCGCAGAACCCGCCGCCCGGCGCACGGCTGCCGGTAAACATGGGGGCGGCCCTGATGGTCCAGCAGCGCGCGACACGAGCGGCAGCGATCGCCGTTCTGGCCAGCGGCAACTGGCGGCTATCGGCGGACCCGGCCCCCCGGGGCTGGGCCTGCCTGCCGGATACCGCCATGCGGCCGCCTGACACGGACAGCGGGCCGGTCCAGGTGGCGCGCGAATTCACCGTCGCCACCTTGCAGCGGTGGGGACTGCTCCGGCGCTGTGACGACATCACGATCGTCGTGTCCGAGATGCTGACCAATGCCCTGCGGCACACCCGGCCGGGACCTGGCGATGGCCAGGACCGCCCGCCGGTCCGGGTGGGTCTTTACCACCTGGGGCCATGGGTGCTCTGCGCGGTCGCCGACCCCAGCCAGGCGGTTCCGGTGACCCGGGCCCCCGCCACCTTGGCCGAGACCGGGCGCGGCCTGCACATCATCCGGGCCCTCAGCGACGAGTGGGGGTACACCGCGCCCGATCATGCGGGGAAGGTCGTCTGGGCCATGTTCGCCCACTGCTGACGCGCTCCCCGCCAGAGCCCCGACCCGGCCGGGGCGCCCACGCCCGGCGGACAGCGCGGGCGATCCCCCGTTGCGAGGGATGGCGGCGGAGCCGTCAGGGCCTCGCGACGCGTCCCGTTGATCCCGGCGCCCTAGTGGATGAGATGGCCGCCGTCACTGCGATCGTCGTCGCCGCCGCCAGGAGCGGGACGTTCCAGCAGACGCTCCGGCACGTGAAGCCGTCGAAGCCGGCCCGCTCCGCGGCGGCCGCCACCTCATGCACCGGGCCGGGGTCAAGCATGTCACCCTCGGCCCCTTGCGTCTCCGGATAGTGGTAGTAGAAGCGCATCGTCACCTCGTCGTCCACACCCGGCCGCCGCCGGTAATCGCATTGTTAAAAAACGGTAATGTGATTCTACATCTGCGATAGCGGATCGCCCATCTGCCCGCCGGTTCCGGCTGAGCCGCATCCGGCCCGGGCGTGCCGGTTGCCGCTGGCTGGCTCCTGGCGGCCCGGTGACATGCTGGATGTCTGCTGTGCCCGGCCATCGCACGATCCGAGGTTCCCCGTGACCAGTCCTCTTCCCCGTGGCATCCGCCTGCAGCCCGCCGATGACGTGGCCATCACCACCGGGGACGCCGCCGCCGGCACCCCGATCGACGTCGGCGGCCAGCAGGTCCTGCTGCGCAACGATGTCCCCCGCGGGCACAAGCTGGCGGTGCGCGACATCGGCGCCGGGGCGGCCGTCCGCCGGTACGGCCAGGTAATCGGCTTCGCCCGCGCCGGGATCACCGCCGGCGAGCACGTCCACCTGCACAACGTCGAGTACCGGGAGTTCGAGCGGGAGTACGAGTTCAGCTCGGACGCCCGGCCGGGAAAAGTGCTGCCCGAAGCCGAACAGGCCACGTTCCAGGGATACGCCCGGTCGGACGGAACGGTCGGGACGCGGAACTTCCTCGGCATCCTCACCACGGTGAACTGCTCGGCCACCGCCGCCCGCCAGATCGCGAACCGGATGCGCTACTCGGGCATCCTGGACGACTACGAGAACGTCGACGGCGTGGTCGCGCTCACCCACGGGCTGGGCTGCGGGATGGCCCCGTCCGGGGAGGGCATCGACGTGCTGCGCCGGGTGATGCGCGGGTACCTGACCCACCCCAACTTCGCGGGATTCCTGATTCTCGGGCTCGGCTGTGAGGACAACCAGGTCAAAGCGCTCACCGAGGGCCTCGAACTGCGTCCCGGCCTGCCGGTCAGCACCGGCACGATCCAGGAGATCGGCGGCACGAAGAAGACGGTCGCCGCGGGCATCGAGCGGCTCACCGCCATGCTGCCCGGCGCGGACCAGGCTCACCGGGAGACCGTGCCCGCGAGCAGGCTCATCCTGGGTACCAACTGCGGCGGCTCGGACTCCTACTCGGGGCTGACCGCGAACCCGGCCCTCGGCAACGCGGTGGACCGACTGGTCGCCCAGGGCGGCACCGGGATCGTCGGCGAGACCCCGGAGATCTACGGCGCCGAGCACCTGCTCACCCGGCGGGCCGCCACCGAGGCCGTCGGCCGGAAACTGCTGCAGCGGATCGCCTGGTGGCGCGAGTACACCGAGAAGAACGGCGCGTCCATGGACGCCAACCCTTCCCCCGGCAACAAGGCCGGCGGTATCACGACGATCCTGGAGAAGTCACTCGGCGCGGTGGCCAAGGGCGGCACCACCACGCTGGCCGACGTCGTGGCGTACGCGGAGCCGGTGACCAGCAAGGGCTTCGTCTTCATGGACACCCCCGGCTACGACCCGGTCTCGGTCACGGGCATCGTCGCCGGCGGCGCCAACGTGGTGTGCTTCACGACCGGGCGCGGCTCGGCCTTCGGCTGCGCGCCCGTGCCCAGCATCAAGATTGCCACCAGCACGGCTCTGTACGACCACATGAACGACGACATGGACATCAATGCGGGCCGCATCGTCGACGGGACCGCGTCGGTGGAGGACGTCGGGGCGGACATCTTCCGTACGATCCTGTCGGTCGCCTCCGGAGAAGAGACCAAGAGCGAGTCGATGGACTACGGCGAAGAAGAGTTCGTCCCCTGGCACATCGGCACCGTCATGTAACCGCCCCAGGGTGCCTCCGTTTGTCAGTCCAGAAGCGCGAGTTCGCCGCTGGCCGCAGGACCACTCGATCCTCACACGGGGCCACCGAGCAGCTCGGCCATCGCCTCCTCATGAGAGACCGCCCCAGGCCGGCCCGCGGCCACCCACTCCCGGTGGCCGGCCAACGTGGCTTCTATCTCGGCCTCCTCCAGGACCTCGGCCGAAGCGCGGTGCTCCACCGCGCGAAGGCGCCGCAGTTCAGGCATCGGGACGATCGCGGCGGCCTCCCCGCCGAGGTGGCTCACCTCGTACGGCTCACCCGGATCCGGATCGTGCGTTGGCTGAGCGCTCATCAAAAATCGACCGGGAAACCCCTGGCTTCAGCCATGGGGAGAAAAGGGCGGTGCTCAGACGTTCCGCTGGTTCTCGACATACCGCTTGACGACCTCCAGGGTTGCACCGCCCACGGTGGTGATGATCTGGCACGCCGACGCGGCGGTGTCACGGATGTTGCCCGGGGCCGACGGGGTGGCCGCCCGAGTGGAGAGTGTCCGGCGATTGCCCGGCGGCCCTGACGAGCATGTCGAGGGCGGCGCGTAGTTCGGCGTTCGAGTTGATGATGTCGGTCCGGGCCCCGGAATAGTAGCCCGGCCGCTCGGCGCGCTCGGCCACATTGGCCAGCGCCTGACGGGCGACCGCGAGAGCGGTGTCCAGGCTGATCATGGGCATGCGGCCGGGACGGTGATCGTAAACCACGTGACCCAGCCCCGGAAGCCCGGCCGGGCCCCGCAGTCGGCGGACAGCTGGCGCAGCAGATAGAGCCCGTGCGGACTCCGGGCGGCGGCGAGATTCCCGTTCCACGGACTGCCCAGATCCTCCACCTCGGCGTGCAGGTGGCCATCGCCGGTCAGCCGGGCGCGGAGGGTAAAGGTCCCGCCCGGCTGCCCGCTGGCCGAATAGGCGATCGCGTTGGCGCACAGCTCGCTGGCCAGCAGGACGGCATCGTCGGTGACGACGGAGGAACCCAGGAAGGCGGCCAGGAACACGCGCGCGTCGCGGATCGTGTCGCGGCGGCCGGGAAACGACCCCGCGCAGGTGCGCGGCACTAACGGTGAGATCAGGCGCTGACACATGACGGCATCTGGCTTCCGTGGCGGTTTTCGGGGTGCGCGGCGGCTACGATCGGGCGTTATCGGCGTGCGGATTGCTTGATAGCATAATTGCAAGCTTTGCAACTCGCAAGCCTTCTACTAAGTGCCGGGTAAATTTCCAGGTGAAGGGAGAAGCCGATGCCTTCCGGCGGTAAGCCGACCGTCCGGTCCCGGCGGGCCGGATCGGAGCTACGGCGGCTGCGTGAGGCGGCCGGGGTGAGCACGGCGGAGGCCGCCGGGGTGCTGGAGTGCAGCCCGGCGAAGATCAGCCGGATCGAGAACGGCATGTCGTCGGTGCGCGTCGTCGACCTCCGGCTGCTGCTCGACCGCTACGGGGACGGCAACGCCGACCACCGTGCCTACATGGAACGGCTGGCCCGGGAGAGCAACAAGCTCGGCTGGTGGCAGGCCTACGGCGACACGATCCCGCCCTACTACGCCGACTTCATCGGCCTGGAGACCGACGCCAGCCACATCAAGACCTGGGAGCCGACGGCCGTTCCCGGCTTGTTGCAGACTCCGGACTATGCACGAGCACTGATGCTGGCCAACCCGGCGATGGTCTCCCCGGACAAACTTGACAACTTCATTGGCGTGCGGGCCGAACGGCAGGCCCGGCTGGAGCAGGGCACCGACGTCCGGCTGGACGCGGTGATCTGGGAGGCAGCGTTGCTGACCACTATGGGCAACCGCTCAGTACGGGACGGCCAGCTGGAACGCCTGGTAGAGCTGACGAGTCGGCCCAACATCAGCGTGCAGGTCCTGCCGCTGGAGGCGGGCGATCAGGCGAGCATGTCAGGATCGTTCGTGCTGTTCTCCTTCGGCGCCGAGCGCTCAGTCAGCACGGTGTTCGTGGAGAGCCTGACCAGCAGCCAGTATCTTGAGGGAGAAGACGAGCTGCGGGGCTACTCCATGGTGTTCGACCGGCTGCGGAGCGCCGCGCTCAGCCCGGCGGCCTCGGCGGAACGCATCGGCAGGCTAATGGACGAGCATCACTGACATGGAGATTGCCATGAACCCCGAGGACGTCATAACCCCGTGGGTCAAGTCCTCGTACTCCAACACGGGCGCCAACTGCGTCGAACTAGCGCGGGCCCGGGACGGGGCGGTGGCGGTGCGTGACTCCAAGGACCCGGACGGCGGTCTCCTGGCCTTCAGCCCGCAACGCTGGGCGGCATTCACCCGCCAGGTCAGGAAGGGCGCGCCCGGCACGGCGTGAGACGACGCCGCGCCGGTCATCCGGGCCGCGGGCAGTCACGACCGCACGCGCCACTACGGCACGCAGCCCCGCATATTTTCGCTGAGGAGCAGGTACGGCACCAGGGAATTCAGCCGATCGCCTCTGTCGATGAGCTGGCGTTTCCTGGAGTGTGGGAGCCGGATGAAGAGCTCAATGAATTCCTCGCCGACCTTTACAGCTCCCGCCACGCGAACACACGGTGAGCTTCGTGGGGCGGCGGTTCAGGCCGCGCGGCGCCAGGCGTCGGCGATGGCGATGTAACTGTCCCGGCGCCGGTCACGGTCCAGGCTCGGGGTGACGACGACGATCTCGTCGACCTCGGCGAGCTGCTTCATCTCCAGCAGCCGCTCGGCGACGGCCTTCGGCTCGCCGGTCACCATCCGGCCGTCGTCCTGCCGGGCGGCCCGGAACTCGGCCGACCGGGATACCTCTTGCACCTGCTCCGGCCGGAGCGGCTCGCGGATACCGCGGCGGATGTTCTGCATGGTCAGCGCCCACGCCGCTTCGAAGTCGAGGACCGCCTCGTCGTCGTCGCTGGCGAAGGCCAGCACCGACATCGCCGAGTACGGCTGGCCGCCGGCGGGGCCCGGCGTGAAGTCACGGCGATACTGCCGCAGGGCCTCGAACGCGAGCTCGGGACTCATGTGATGGGCGAATACGGCACTCATCCCGTTCACCGCGGCGAACTGCGGCCCGTACGGGCTTGAGCCCAGGATGAACAGTTCCGGCCGCTCGTCGACGACCGGTGCCGCCACCATGTTCGCGTAGGGGTGCCCGGCGGGGAAGCCGTCACCGAGAAACGCCAGCAGCTGGCGGACCTGCACGGGGAACTCAGCGGCTGGGTCGGTGCTGATGCCCCGTCGCAGAGCGTGCGCGGTCAGCGGATCGGTACCCGGGGCCCGGCCCAGGGCGAGATCGATGCGCCCGGGGTACATGGCCAGCAGCGTCCGGAACATCTCGGCGACCTTGAGCGGCGCGTGATTGGGCAGCATGATGCCCGCGGCGCCGACCCGGATCCGGGACGTCTGCGCGCCGACGTGCGCGGTCAGCAGCTCGGGAGCACTGCACGCCAGGCTGGTCATGTTGTGATGCTCGGACACCCAGTAACGCCGGTACCCGGCCGCTTCGACCGCCTGGGCGATCCGCACGGCACCGGCGATCGACGCGGCGGCGTTCTCGCCGTATTCAATTCCGACGAAGTCCAGCACACCCAGCGGAAGCGATCCCTCAACAGCACCCATTGCCGCGGTAACACGCGCGGCCCTGGTCACATTCCCGGCCGTACGGCGGAGAAATGGGACCGGGAGTGCACGCTCGGCGCAGCCCCCGGCATCAGCGCCAGGCCATCGTGCCGGGACCGGTTACACTCCGATGCATTATGACTACTATCTGTTAGCAACTCTTACGGTGCTAGCCGGGCGACCGGTTCCCCCTTGGAGGAGTACGTACGTGAGCGCCGACAAGACGCTGCCGTTCCCTGCTGCCTGCGGAGCCGTAGATGACCTATCTGAGCCAGCTCTGGCCTGTCCTCATCGCCGTCGTGCTGGTGTCGGCCGTCGCCCTGCTGATCAGGATGTTCTGGCGTCGGGGCAAGGGCGTGTCGGACACCTAGGCAGATACCGCGCCGAGCGGAAGGTGGCACCGCTCGCGGCCGGCATCATCCTCAGCTACGCCGTGTTCGCATTCTTGGCCATCCGGCACATCTGGCTGGCCATGGCCGCGCTGAACGGCTCTATGCCATACGTGTGGCCTTACAGTGCCGTCTTCCTGCTGCTGGCATGGCAGATGACCGCCTGCTTCCTGGAGCAGCCATACAAGTGCCATCGGGGGGCAACCGAGGACCTGAACACGGTCGTGACGGTCCCGGTGTACAACGAGGACCCCGCGCTCCTGGCCGATTGCCTGGAGTCCTTGCTGAGCCAGTCCCGCCGGGCAGATCACATCTTCGTCGTCGACGACGGCTCGAAGGCGGACCACGTGGACTACACGGCCGTGCGGGAAGACTTCGAGATGGCCGCCCGGGCCGTCGATGTCCGTACGTCCTGGATCCGCTGCACCCCGAACCGTGGCAAGCGTCACGCCCAGGCGGTGGCAGTCCGCGGTACCCCGGAAGCGGACGTCTACGTCACGGTGGATTCCGACGCCATTCTGGACTACCAGGCGATCGCCGAGGGCATGAAGCCGTTCGCGGACCCGGATGTCACTTCCGTCGCGGGGATTCTACTGCTGGCCAACAACCGGAAGAACCTGATCACCCGGACCAGCGAGCTGTGGTACGTGATGACCGAGCTGATCGATCGCTCCGCGCAGTCCGCGATGAGCTGCGTGCTGGTCAACACGGGTACGTTCGCCCTCTACCGGGCCGAGATCCTCCGCAAGCACCTCGATGCGTACGAGAACGAGACGTTCTTCGGCAGGCCGGTGCAGTTCTCCGACGACTCGATGCTGACGCTCTACGCCGTACTCAAGGGCAAGACCGTCCAGCAGCCTACCGCGCTCGGTTTTACCGCCATGCCGGAAAACTTGTCCCACCACTTCCGGCAGTACCTGCGGTGGATGCGGGGCATGACGATCCGCACGTTCTGGCGCTTCCGTTACCTGCCGCTGAACAGCTACATCTACTGGCTGCATTTCGTGCGCTGGGTCCAGGCGTGCATCACGATCCCGCTGTTTCTGACGGTATTCGCGATCGACCCGATTCGCACGCACCACTTCCCGCTCAGCCTGTTCATCGTGCCCGTGCTCGTCGGCTACGGCCGGAGCCTGCGATACCTCACCATCCGCCGGTACGACGAGTCTGTCTGGTCCCAGATCCTCACGTACCTGACGGCGCCGCTCGTGGTGATGTGGACCTACACGGTGCTGCGGGTCTTGTGGTGGTACGGCATGGCGACGTGCCTGAAAACCGGCTGGGGCACGCGCCAGCAGGTGGAAGTCTCCCTGGAGGAATCGTGCGAAGGCTGACGATTCTCTGCGCCATCCTGGCCATCTTGGCGGCGTGCGCGGTGGGTGTACGGTCGCAGGCCCCCGTGCCGGCCCCACCGAGGCCGATCGGCACCAGGAACTTGATCATCGGCGCCGCAGCGCAAAGCGGCAGATCGTTCATCGCCGCGACCGGCGTGCATCCTGCCGTCGTCGAGCACTATGCGCGGATGGGGCAGCCGTTCAGCGTGAACTTTGCGGGCGGCGCGATCCCATTCCTCCAGATCGAGCCCAGGAATGTCCCGCTGGCGAGCGTGCTCCGCGGTCATGAGGACAGGTGGCTGCGGCGTTACGCGCAGTCCGTGGCGCGGTACGGGAAGCCAATTATCCTCGGCTTCGCACCGGAGATGAACGGGTCCTGGTACGACTGGGGCTACAAGCACGTCACACCCATGACGTATATCGCCGCCTGGCGTCACGTCGTCACCATCTTCCGCCGTGCGAAGGCGCAGAACGTCACGTGGCTCTGGACGGTCAACGTCGAGCGCATCACCTCGGACAACCCAACCCCCAACGTGAGCAGAATCAGCCCGTGGTGGCCCGGCAAGCAGTGGGTGACGTGGGTCGGGATCGACGGCTACTACTTTTCTCCGGTGCAGTACTTCCGCGCCCTGTTCGGCCCGACGATCAGGGAAGCCCGAAAGCTGACGAACCAGCCGATCCTGATCTCCGAGACGGGAGCCTCCCCGGCCGCCGGGAAGGCAGTCAAGATCCCGGACCTGTTCGCCGGAGCCCGCAGCGAAGGCATCGCCGGGGTGGTGTGGTTCGACCTGATTGGCAACCAGAACTGGGAGCTGAACACTCCGGCGGTGATCGCCGCATTCAGAAAGGCTGCCGCCTGAGAAACGCGGGCCACCAGCCGTCCCCGGCCGTGACCTTTCACCCGGGGTGGCCGGCGCACGGCGATCAGTCAGGGTCTCCGTCGCCGGCCGCGGCGGATCGGCCCGGCTGATCGCGGGCTGGACCGGCCGCGCCTGGGTCCCTGGCGTCAGTCTCCCGGGGCCCGGTGTGAGTCTCCTGGGGCCCGGTGTGAGTCTCCCGGGGACCGGGCCCGGCGACGGTCTCCTCCGGCGCGGGCCCGCCGGCGGCCTGCTGCGCTGCGGGCTCCGCCGATTCGGCGATGAGCCCCTCTTCGTCGCGGAGCCCGTCGCCGTCAGCGGGACCCGTACCCGCTGCCGTCCCCTCGGGCCGCATGCCCTCCCCGCCCGCCGGACGCGCCCCGTCCTCCCCCTCGGGCGGCGGGGCGGGTACCCGGGTGCCACGGAGCCGGATCGCGAACGCGACGGCGGACAGCAGGAACAGCGCGCCGGTAACCGCGAGCCAGTGCCACAGGTACGGATCGGGCGACAAGGTGGTTGACGCGTGGTAAACGGCGGTCAGGCGGAAGATCAGCGGGAACCAGATGAGCAGCAGCAGGCCGGACAGCGCGGCGGGCACCCGGACGTAGTTGATCCACGCGACGGTGGGCAGGCCGGGGCCACGGTGCCGGATCACCGCCAGCGCAGACCGGTCGGCGAGCGAATACAGCGGCACCAGCAGCAGGTCATGGCCGATGACCGCGCCGGCGAACCAGACGGCGACCGCCAAGGGGCGCGAGGCGACGAACTGGACGGCGGCATAGCCGGCGAGGGCGAAGCAGGCGAGCAGGGACAGCAGATGGAGCGGGCCGGCACCGTACCACCCCAGCAGGCGTTTCAACTCAGCTCCTGAAGGTCAGGCGGGTGACCCATTTGGTGTTGTGCACGCCGGGGCAGGCGGGCACGATGACCCGTGCGGGATATCCGTGGTCGAGGGAGAGGTCCGCGCCGTTGACGCGCAGCGCGAGCAGCGAGTCCAGGTCCATGATCTGCCCGGCCGACAGGACCGCCCGGCGGTCCGTTCCCCCGCCTTCCAGCGACTCCACCAGGACGTTCGCGGGCTGTGCGGCCCCGGCCAGCCGGGCCAGGTCGCGTAGCCGCACCCCGGTCCAGGCCTGGTTCCCGGTGGACCAGCCTTCGACGCAGGCGATCGGCAGGTGCGCGGTGTGCTGCGCCATCGCCAGCAACTGGGTGCGGCTCAGGCTGACCGGCGCGCCGCCGCCCGGCCCGGTGTGACTGAGAACCAGCCGCCAGCTCGCGCCGGTCTCCGCGGCCCGGACGCCCGCCTGGGCCGCCGTCACATTGATCTGAAAGTCCCCGGAGCCCTCGCCGACTTCCTGGCCGTGCGGTGCCAGCAGGGCGGTGCGGCGCAGCGGCCCGCCCAGCGACTGGCCCACCGACAAGGCCAGCAGCAGGAGCGAACCGCCGCCCGCGAAGGCAAGCACGCCGCGCCGGGAGATCGTCGGCGCCGCAGGTGCCGGACTGACGAGATCCCCATCGCCGGATGGCTCCGGCTTGGTGTGGGCGGTGTCGGTCCGCAGTTCCTGGCGCAGGCTGCGGCTGCGCAGGGCCCGCACCATCCGGGGGGCCTTCAGGCCCACATGGACCACGAACCCGGCGACGAAGACCCAGGCGCCGTAGAAGTGCAGCCGGTAGAACGATCCGGGGAATACGTACCACTGCTGGATATTCAGGATCCCGGTGACGAACTCGAACACCACTCCGCCGACGAGCAGGAACAGCGACAGCCGCTCAAGGGCGTGCGCCGCGCTGCGGACCGGCGGCAGCTCGAACAGTTTCGGCAGCACCGACCACAGCTTGGCCAGCAGGATCGGGACGAGGACCACGCCCAGGGTGACGTGCACGCCCTGGTTGAGCCGGTAGAGCCATACGGGGTGGGTGGGCCAGGAGAACAGGTAGAAGCCGAGCAGGCCCTTGCCGGGCGTCTGGTCGTTGATGGGGCTCAGATCGGGGTTGTAGGCGGCGTAGGAGAGCAGCCCGGTCACGAACAAGACCGGTATGCCGACCAGCAGGATCAGCCCGAAGACCGACGTCAGCCACGGGCCGCGGACCGGGCTGCGCCAGAAGGAGCGCCGGAACGGGCCCGGCAGTTCCTCCAGCCGTGCCAGCGGGCGCACGGGGGAAGCGTCCCGCCTACGGGGCGGCGGGCTGGCGGACGGAGCCGCTTTCCCGGCGTCGGTCACGTTGTACCTCCTGATGCCGCGCCGTTTGATGCCGCGCCCCGTGACCGCGCCAGCGGGCGGGCCAGCGGACGAGTCTGCGCCGCCACCTGGCCAGTGCCTGATCCGCTGAGGACGGCGGCCGCTGCGGCACAGGACCCGCGGCCGACGGGAAGCCACACCCAGACCGGCCGCACCCGCGCGCCGGTGACCGGCCGGAACCAGGCGCTGGGCACATCGGACAGCAGCATCTGCGGGCAGCGCCGGTAGTAGCGGTCCAGGTCAGAGGGGAAATCGGCCAGGTCGTCGGTCTGCTCGATGATGATCGCGCTGAACCGCTGACCGGCCACGGCGCGCGCGGCGCTGCGCGTGAAGCTGACGATCGCGTTCCGGTCCGTGGCGCGCAGCACGTCGGCGACCGCACCTTGATGGGCCACGGCCGGCTGTCCGGCGATGAGGTCAAGACCGGGATCGGCTGGAACGGCGACCGTACCGCCGAGCGCGCGCAGCCCGGCCGTCAGGCGTGCTCCGATGGCGCGGTCCGCCGTCACCGGGATGGCCTGGGCCGGCCGGAATCCGCTCACGAGGACGGCCAGCTGGGCGATGACCAGCCCGCTCGCCGCGGCGGCGATCCACCCTCCCGACCGGTTCGCGCGCCAGCCCGCGATCCGGGCCCGGGCCAGCCGGTCGGCGCCGTCGGAGACCAGGCCGCCGGGCGCGCCGCCCATCGCCAGCCCGGCCAGCAGCGCGACCGCGAGGCAGGCGGGCAGCAGGTCGTTGACGGTCCCGCCGCCGTGGACCAGCGCCGCATACCCCTCGACGACCAGGGCGACGCACCCGGCCAGCAGCACCAGCGGAGTCCGTCGCGCGCCCAGGACCGCGGCACATACGGCGATACCGACCACCGGCAGCAGCGAGACGGTCCAGAACTGCCCGATGGCGGCGTCCTTGAGCGGCTGCCCAGCCATCTGCTCGAAGACGTAGTACAGGTACCAGCCGTGGCTGGTGAGGCCGAGGACCAGCGTGCTGCTGGCCAGGACGGCGCCGTAGGTCAGGACGGCAGGCACGGCCAGTCTCCGGCGCGGGCCGGCCGCCAGCGCCGCGAGCACCGCGACACCCTCCGCGAGCCCGCTCTGCTTGGTGAGGAACGCGGCGGCGAGCAGTATCCCGGCCGCGACGGCGCCGCGCGTGCGAAGCATCCAGCGCGCCGCGTAGAGCCCCGCGGTACTGAACGCGAGAAACAGCGAGTCGACCCGCCCGACGTCGAACCAGGTACCCGTGGCGAAGTAGGTCGCGGCCAGCACGCCCATCGCCGCGATCCCTGCGCCGGCGCTCCCCGTTTCGCGCTGAACCAAGCGGCCCAGCAGCGCGAAGCAGACCAGCGACGACACCAGGGACACCAGCCGCAGCGAAAGATAGGACGGCCCGAGCACACTGGCGACCGCAGCCGAGAACGCGAAATACAGCGGGGGATACCCATCCGGGACGTAGCCGACCGAAGGCGCGGTGTAGAGCTGCTGGCCCGTGAGGATCCGGTGGACCTCGACGAGAGAGTTGCTCTCCAGCCACTCGATCGTGAAGGGATAGGTCAGCCGGCTCAGGGCGATGACCAGGTAGGCAGCGATCACCGCGAGCCCGAGCAGCGCGGCGGTCAGCCGTGCGGCCGTAGCCAGCCGGTCTCCGGCGTCGACGGAGGCGGTCCCTCGATAGCTGCGCACGCGCGTATTAGACGCAGCTGCGCCCTCCGCAGGCAAACGATCAAGTCAGCGTATTTTGTCCCATAAATTCCGTTTTGCTCCAGCTCTCGGCTACGGCCGGCGGGGATTCGCCGAGCCGCGAAAACCGTCTCCGGTGCCCGCCGCAATCGCTCTGACCAGGGAAATCACCGTCCTTAGCGGCAGACTGCCCGGCTCGTGACGGTGGCCCTCGGGAGTAAGCCGATGGCTGCGGCCGCAGGTTCTTACAAACCGGGGATAAGCACTCCCGCGGGCCGGGTCCCCGGCTCGTCATCGATGGCTGCGGCTCGGTCGGGACCGGTGTCGTCCCGCCCGGCCGTCAATGGCAGCCAGACCTCAAAGCGGCAGCCCGGGCCGGAGTTGACGACCCTCACCTCGCCGTGATGAGCGTCCACCACGCCGCGCACGATCGCAAGCCCGAGGCCTGCGCCGCCATCGGCGCCGGGGGTGCGGGCCTGCGTGCCGCGCCAGCCCGTGTCGAAGATCCGGGCGAGTTCGGCTTCCGGGATACCGCCGCAGCCGTCACTCACCGCCAGCAGCGCGCGGCCAGCCTCCTGCCCGGCCTCAACGTGCACGCGGCCGCCGGCTGGCGTGTGCTGGACCGCGTTGACGAGCAGGTTGGCCAGCACGCGTGACAGCTCACGCGGATCGGCGCGGATGACCATCGGGCGGCCCGCCTCCCCGGTCAGCAGCACGCCGTTGGCCTGCGCGAGCGCCTCTGTGGTGGCTACGGCGTCGCTGACCAGGTCACTGAGCGCGATCTCGTCCGGCGACAGCTGCAGCGTCCCCGCCTGGATACGGGATAGCTCGAACAGATCGTCCACCATGCCGGTGAGCCGGGCGACCTCCGCGCGGATCTGCCCGTGATAGCGGCCGGGGTCCGTGGTTATACCGTCCTGGAGCGCCTCGGCCATCGCGGTCAGCCTGGCCAGCGGCGTACGCAGGTCATGCGAGACCCAGGCGACGAGCTGACGGCGCGACTGCTCCAGCCTGCGCTCACGCTGCCGCGACTGCTCCAGCTTCTGGGCGGTGGCGGCGAGCTCGTGCGACAGGGCCGTGAGCTCGGCCGCCATGGGACCCGCCGGAGAGCGGAACCCGCCCGCGTCGTGGCTCAGCGACCGGGCGGCGTACCGCAGGGCCGTGCTGCTGGTTTCCACTTGCCGGCCCAGCAGCCAGCAGAACCCGAACGCCGCGACGCCGGCCACCACGCAGACCAGCACCACGACGCCCAGGTCGTGCCGGGAAATGAACATCGTCTCGGCGGTACCGAGCGTCCCGGTCACGATGGCCAGGACCGCCATGGCGCTGCCCGCCTGGAGCGACAGCCGCAGCGAAGCCCGGCGCAGCAGCCGCATGACGCCGAGGCCCGCCATCCCCACGGCGCTGGTACAGCCCGCTGCGATCAGCACGACCTGGATCTGCGCGTTCACGACGGGCTCGCCTCCCACCGATAGCCGATTCCCCACACCGTCTGCAGTTGCGACGGCGCCGTGGGATCGTCCTCTACCTTCTCGCGGATTCTGCGGACGCACACGGTGATGGTCGACAGGTCGCCGAACGACCAGCCCCACACCTGTTCCAGCAGTTCGTTGCGGGTGAACGCGCGACCCGGGTGAGCAATGAAGAAGGCGAGCAGGTCGAACTCGCGCACGGTCAGGGCCAGCTCGCGTTCATCCCGCCGGATCCGCCGGGCCGCCACGTCGACCTCGTATCGCCCGGCGCGGAACGGCACCGGCGGCGCGGCGACCGCCGACCCCGCCGCGCCCGCGCGCCGCAGGACGGCTTGCACGCGCAAGGCGAGTTCCCGTGGGCTGAACGGCTTGGTCACATAGTCGTCGGCGCCGGCCTCGAGTCCTTGTACCCGCTCGCTTTCCTCGCTGAGGGCGGTCAGCATGATCACCGGCAGCGGGTGCCGCCCGTCCGTTGCCTGGCGCAGGCGGCGGCACACCTCCAGGCCGTCGAGGCCCGGGAGCATCAGATCCAGGACGACGATATCCGGCTGCCACGCCTCGGCCAGCAACAGCGCAGACGGCCCGTCGGCCGCGTGCCGCGGTTCCAGCCCAGCGTCCCGCAGATAGTCGCTGACCACCTCGGCGATGGTGGGATCGTCGTCGACGACCAGAACGCGCGCACTCATGTGACTACTTTACTGACCAGGCGAAACGTCACCGTGAGGACGCGACCGCTGGTCAGCGGGATGGTTATTTTCGGGCCCTTCAGCGACCCGGATGGCCACCTCTGGAAGGTCGCGTCCTCGATAACGCCGTCAGAGCTTCGTCAGCTTGGCGCATGGGGTCAGGATCCGGACCTGGCGCGAGCCGAAGTCGACAACCACGGCCGTGTCGTCCTCGACGAGTACGACACGGCCAAGGCCGTACTTGTCGTGAGTCACCCGGTCTTCCGCTGCGTACTGCTCGGCAGGCGGATCGGCGGGTCTGGGCGCGAAGGGGCTGGTCGACAGGTAGCGCCGGGAAGCGGCGCGGGCAGGCTTCATCATTACCAGTATGCGCCCATGGGCGCTTCCGGTCCTCATTTCCTGTGCGGACGTCGGTCAGCGGCGGCGGCCGCGGAACCCTGCGGACAGTGCCACCGCACCGCGGCCGGTACCCTGGACGGTCGTGGCCGCCTCCGCGGGAGCGGCGGGCCGGGCAGCCCGGGCAATCGGCTTGGCCGGTGCACCGGCGATCGAGCGCAGCAGCGCGGAACCCGGGGTGACGGTGGCCGCGAGCGGGACGACCCGCGCCTTTCGCATCAGGCTGCGCACGTCACCAGCCTGAGCCGGGGTCTGCAGGGTGATCACCATGCCCGCCGCGCCGGCCCGGGCGGTCCGGCCCGACCGGTGCAGGTAGGCCTTGTATTCGGAAGGTGAGTCGGCGTGGATGACGAGATCGATGCTGTCCACGTGAATGCCGCGGGCGGCGATGTCGGTGGCGACCATGACGCGCACCGCCCCGTCGGCGAACGATGCGAGATTGCGATCACGGGCGTGCTGCCCGAGATCCCCGTGCAGCTCAGCGGCGGGTATCCCGGCGGTGGCCAACTGGCGGGCGAGCTGATGGGCCCGCTGCTTGGTGCGGGTGAAGACCAGCGACCGGTTGCTGCCGCTGGTGAGTGCGGCCACCACGCCGCCCCGGTCGGCTGGTGCAACGGTGAGCAGATGATGGATCATCGCGGCCGGCGCCTCGGCGGGGTCGACGGCGTGCTGGGCCGGATGGTTCATGAAACGCCGGACGAGGACGTCGACAGCGTGGTCGAGGGTAGCGGAGAACAGCATCCGCTGGCCCTCCGGAGGGGTCATGTCCAGCAGTCGCCGCACCACGGGCAGGAACCCGAGGTCCGCCATGTGATCCGCTTCGTCCAGCACGCTGATCTCGACGTCGCCGAGGTGGCAGTGGCCCTGCTCGATCAGGTCGGCCAGCCGGCCGGGGCAGGCGACGACGATGTCCGTGCGATTGCGCAGGGCGGCTACCTGGGGGTTCTGCGGTACGCCACCGTATACCGTCGCGACGCTGAGGCCGACCGCCTGGGCCAGCGGGGTCAGGACGGCCTGGACCTGGCTGGCCAGCTCACGGGTGGGCACGAGCACAAGGCCGCGGGGGCGGCACGCGCTGGTGTAACCGTCGGCGAGGCGGGCGGCGAGAGGGATGGAAAAGCCGAGCGTCTTGCCTGATCCGGTCTGCCCGCGCCCGAGTATGTCGAGTCCGGCGAGGGCGTCCGGCAGCGTGGCCGCCTGAATAGGGAAGGGCGTGGTGATGCCGGTCTCGGCGAGAGCCGCCACCAGCGGCGCGGGCACGCCCGCGGAAGCGAAGGTGACCGTGGGCACTGCGGCCGTGGGCACTGCGGCCACGGGCAGCCCGCGACGGCGACGCCGCGGAGCGGCGGCCCGTTCGGCGGGCAGAGCACCTTCGGTGGGCAGAGCAGTCATATAGGGGTTTCCTCTGGATCTGGTGGCCGTATTGAGGGCCGCCACATCCGGTGGAAACCAGCTCGCTCACGAGCAGCGTACGACCGGCGCGCTGCGAAAGCTGCGCCTCACCGCGATGCGGTACGTGTCTAGGTTAAGCCAACGGTGTCCCCGGCCAGCTAGGCGACCGGGGACACCGCGCTGCCACCGGTGGTTAGACCGGGTGGCGACGATCAGCCATGAGGCTTAGAGCAGGCGAACCCGCTCGGCCTGCGGGCCCTTGGGGCCCTGGGTGACGTCGAACTCGACCCGCTGGTTCTCGTCCAGGCTGCGGAAGCCGCTGGACTCGATGGCGGAAAAGTGGACGAACACGTCCTTGCTGCCGTCGTCGACGGTGATGAACCCGAACCCTTTGTCCGAGTTAAACCACTTCACAGTTCCCTGTGCCATGGCGTGACTCCTTTTGAAATGAACGAACGTCCCCGCAGGATACGGGAACCAGTCCTCGGGCACCGGTTGCGCACCATCTCCGGTACTCACCATCTCGCGCGCCCGCCAGTAAATCCGCGAGCGCGGTAGAGACCACGTACACAGAAAACTACGACCTCGTCTATCTAACCATGCGCCGGGCATGTTCGGGGCCCGAAGTGCCGGCCTCCGGCGCCCGAGGCCCGTACCTGCAACAAAAAACCGGCAATTTTTTTCCTGAATTGATGGTACGATTCGCGAGTGGGTAACTGGGCATTCCTGACTAATCACGCCAGGGTCCTGGTCTGTATCGCCCGCGACCCCGGGGCCCGTCTGCGTGACATCTCCGCAGGCCTGGGCATCACCGAGCGGAGCGCCTACGCCATCATGACCGACCTCATCCAGGCCGGCTACATCATCAAGACGAAGGACGGCCGCCGCAATCGCTACCAGATCCGGGCCGACCTTCCGCTGCCCGAACCGGCCAGCCGGCAGCCCACTGTCGGCGAGCTACTCACCCTCCTCGCCGGCACCCGCCCAACGGATCAGGTGCCGGTAGAGGGGCAGAACTGACCAGCGACGACCCAAGGAGCCTCCAACGGTGACAACCCCTCCCGCAGCCGAAGCTGAACCCCGCCCGGGTATCCCGCCCGCGCCGCCGCCCGCCCCGGCGCGCGGCAGTGAGTACGCCGCATTGTCCCGGCAGGTCAAGGAGGCGGGACTACTGGATCGACGGCTCGACTATTACGTGTGGAAGATCACAGGGACCGGCCTGGCGCTGGCGGCCGGGTGGGCGGTGTTCGTGCTGGCCGGCAATACCTGGTGGCAGCTGATCACCGCGGTGTTCCTGGCCGTGGTGTTCGCCCAGCTTGGCTTCCTCGGCCACGACGCCGGGCACCGGCAGGTCTTCCGTTCCGCGCGGTCGAACTACCTGCTCGGGATCGCGTGCGGCAACGCCGGGGTGGGGCTCAGCTACGGCTGGTGGGTCAGCAAGCACAACCGGCACCACGCCCACCCAAACACCGACGGCGAAGACCCCGACCTCGATATCAGCGTGCTCGCCTTCTCCGGCGGGCGGGCGCGGACCAGCCGGGGCCTGCGGCGGCTGCTGTACCGCTACCAGGCGTACCTGCTCATCCCCCTGCTGTTCCTGGAGGCGATCGCGCTGCACGCCGCCAGCATCCGCGCCCTGACCAGCAGGTCTGCCCAGCGCGGGGGCCAGCCCAACAGGGCCAGCCGGCACCGGATCACCGAGGCGGTGCTGCTCGCCGCCCATTTCGGCGGCTACCTCGCCGTGGTGTTCCTGGTTCTTTCCCCGATCCGGGCGATCGTGTTCATCCTGGTCCAGCAGGGCCTGTTCGGGTTCTACCTGGGCGCCTCGTTCGCCCCCAACCACAAGGGCATGCCCGTCCTCGACGCCTCCGACCAGTCCAGTTTCCTGCAGCGGCAGGTCCTGACCTCACGCAACGTCCGCGGCGGCTGGCTCACCCACTTCGCCCTGGGCGGCCTGAACTACCAGATCGAGCACCACCTGTTCCCCTCCATGCCGCGCCCCAGCCTGCCCCGTTCCCAGGCCCTCATCGCCGCGTTCTGCGCCGAACACGGCCTGCCGTACACCGAGGCCACCCTGCTCGGCTCCTACACCCAGGCCCTCCGCCACCTCAACACCATCGGCCGGCTCACGCGCCCGGCCGGGGGCCCGCCGCCATCCCCGGCCCCCATCCGGCCGTTACCAGCCCGGGCGAAAGGCGACGGGAGCCGCACCGGCGAGGCCGGGAATGAGCCCCGCCGGGCCGGCCGGGCGGCGGTCAGGGCTGACGAGGGGCGCGGCGCAGCGACACCATCGCCCGGCGCAGCCAGCCGCCCGCGGGGCGCCGGGCACGCGCGTGCATACCCGGCGCCCCGCGGGTACGCACGTGCGTTACCTCAGACGGCATAGGCGGGACGGCGCCGCCGAAACCGGCGGTCCCGGCCGTCGCCGCGACCTCAGACGGCATAGGCGGGACGGCGCCGCCGGAACCGGCGGTCCCGGCCGTCGCCGGGCCCGCGTCCTGGTCCGCACGCGGCGTTAATGGTCCGGGCTCGGTGCCGACGGTTCCGGCCGGAAGCGGGGTCCGCTCGGGCATGGCATTGCCTCTTTCAGTGATTGGCCGGTGCTCTGAACGTGGCGCTGACGGTCCCGCCGATGGTCGCGGGGGACTCCTCGGATGTGATGCCGGCGGCGGCCAGAATGTCCTGCGGCCGCCCGGCCGGAGATGCGGCCGAGGCCATTCTCAGGGCCTCGGCCGCATGCGCCGGGCTGGCCTGGGGCGGGACCACGAGCAGGGTGAGGTTGTCGCGGCGGGCCATGGTGAGGCTGATGGTGTGGATGTTCATCGACCTGAACCAGGCGACGTGGATGATGTGGCCGCCGGCGGTGAGCCGATTGGGAATGTTGCTGAACGCGTCCACCTGCACGGCGACCCGGCTGACCCGCCCGGCTCGTGCACTCAGCTCGTCGAGCATGGCCGGAAGTTCGGCGCCGGCATCCCGCGAGTGCGGCCACCACGCGCCGTTGATGCCTCTCCGCTGCGCCAGCGAGGGATCCAGGCTCAGCCGCCCCCCGCCGGCGACGGCGGGCGCAGCGGAGGACGCGGACGGGGTGGTATCGATGTCGCGGATGTCGACCGGTGCCATGTCGCAGGCCCGTCCCCGCCCCCGGAAAGGAGCGGCATCGTCGTGCGCCCAGGGCGGCGCCGACGTGGCTGCCGGCGTGCGAGAAGTCCTTGGTACTCCTCAATGTACTCCGTTGCTGCCCGTCCAGGTCAGGCGTGCTCCGCCGCCGCCGGGGCCCGTATAGTCAGGGCCAGGTGAGCCGGGAAGCCTGGTCGGCGCCGTCTGAGCGCTGGGGCTGATTATTTTGCATCGTCGTAGCTCGTCTTCGGTTCTCGGTTCACACTGGCGTTCCGATGTGCTGCGCACCAACCTGTGGCTGGTCCCGGGGATCGAGGTCCTGGCGGCTCTCGCGCTTTTCGCCGGCACCACGACCTTGGACCGAGCCGCCTACCGTGCCGATTTCGGGCTGCCCGGCTGGGTCATCGTCGGGAGCGCCGACGCCGCCCAGCAGATCCTCACCGCGATCGCTACCGCGGTCATCACGGTCGTCGGTGTCGTTTTCTCCATCATTCTGGTGACCCTCACCCTGGCGTCCACCCAGTTCGGCCCCCGGATGCTGCGTAACTTCATCCGTGACCGGGGCACCCAGCTGACGCTCGGGACGTTCGTGGCGACATTCGTGTACGCCGTGCTGGTGCTCGTTTCGATTGGCCCCGGATCGCACGGGACCTTTGTTCCGCACATCGGGGTCACGGTCACGCTCGCCCTGATGGTCGCCGCGCTGGGGGTGCTGATCTACTTCATCCACCACACGGCGACATCGATCCAGCTGCCCCAGGTGATCGCGAGCATCGCACGCGACCTGTCCGAAGCGATTGACGTGCAGGGCGGCTACGACGCCCGGGCTGGTCTGGCCGCGGGTGACCGGGAGAGCGGCCCCTCGGCAGCGGAACTAATCGGGCGGATGGAGGCTGACGGCGGCGTGGTCCGCGCGCCCGTGAGCGGCTACCTGCAGTTCATCCGGCACCGGATCCTGGTTCAATTCGCCGCCGAGGCGGACGCCGTCATCGCCCTGAACTACCGGCCCGGTCATTTCCTCGTCCAGGGGCACCCATTTGCCGTGGTATGGCCGCCCGAGGCGGCGGCGCAGGTGAGCCACGCGCTCGGCCGCGCGCACATCACGGGGTCCAACCGGACGCTCACCCAGGACATCTCGTTCGGCATTGACCAGCTCGTCGAGATCGCCATCCGGGCTCTGTCGCCTGCCGTTAACGACACTTTCACCGCGCTGACCTGCATCGACTGGCTCGCGGACAGCCTCTGCAAGATCACCATCAGGTGGAGTCCGGCCCGTGTGCACCGGGACGGCGATGGGTTCATCCGGGTCATCACGACCGAGCCCAGCCATGAGCGCCTCGTTCAGCGCGCTTTCGAGAAGATCCGCCAGGCCAGCTACGGCATGCCCGCGGTGATGATCCGCCAGCTCGACGCGATCGTAAAGATCATGACCGATACGTCCAGCGCTGGCCAGCGGCGGGTGCTGCTGGATCAAGCGGCCATGATCCAGCGGGCGAGCGAGCGCTCGGTACCCGAGAAGGCGGACCGGGACGATATCCAGCGATGGTACGAAGAAGTGCTCACCGCCGGCGATCGGTCCGCGGAACGCCGGCAGGCGGCTCCTCGTCCCCCGTGAGCCTTTTGTTAGGGATGGTCCCGGGGCCGTTAGGACTCCGCGTGCGCATCTTGCACCGGCCGTTCCCCGGCCTAACGTCGTTTGATATGAGCGCGACGGAATGGATGGCTGTGCCGGTACGAACGGTGTCGGGGATGGTCTCCCTTCGTTGCGGGCGGCTGCCGACCGGCGAGCGCGTGGGGATCGCGTTCACCACCGAAGCCCACCTGGCCGCGGTGATGGGAGCAGCTCAGCCATGGATCCATCTGAGCGAGCAGGCCATGGAAGAGATGCTCGCGCCACTCGGCGTCACCCGCATCCAGGTGGACCCGGGCCTGGTCACCACGAGCATGCCGATCGCGGTCCCGGCGTGACGGGCTCCCGGCGGGCGGCCGGCATGGGCACGCTCGACGCGCTGGTCCGGGTGCAGATGACGGCCGGCATGGACCCGGACTGCTTCGAGGCGTGTCTTCGGGCCGAAGCCGACATCGCGGAGGCGTGGCGGCTGGCCGGCGACTGCGACTTCGAGATACGGCTCTCCTGCCGGACTCTCGCCGACCTGGACGCCAGGGTGGCGCAGCTCCGCGGCGCGGGCGGCATCACCTCCACCATCCTCGTACTGCACCGCGTCCGTCTGGAGGCGTGATGAACATCTGGCCGCTCACCGCTGAGCCGGCGCTGTCGGTCGCCGGCGTCCGCCTGACCGAGATCGCCGAGCGTTTCGGCACCCCCGCGTACGTGATCGACGAGGAGCACGTACGGGTCCGCTGCCGCGAATACGCCAAGGCCATGGCCCCGCACGAGGTGGCCTACGCCGCTAAGGCGTTCTGGTGCCGTGCGATGGCCCGCTGGATCGCCGAGGAGGGACTATCGCTGGACGTCTGCTCCGGAGGCGAGCTTGCCGTCGCCCGGGCGGCGGGCTTCCCCGGCGATCGCATCCTGCTGCACGGCAACGGCAAGACGGGCCACGAGCTATCGGCCGCGCTCGACTACGGCGTGGGCCGGATTGTCGTCGACTCGCACGGTGAGGTCAGGCAACTGGCGGCCCTGACCGTCGGCGCCGGGACCAGGGCGGCCCGGACCATGGGGGACCGGGCCGTAGCGGCACCGACCCCCGGCCGGCAGAAGGTCCTGATCCGGGTCACCCCGGGGGTCGACGCCCACGTGCACCGGGCGGTGACCACGGGCGTCGAGGACCAGCAGTTCGGCCTGTCGATCGCCTCGGGCGCGGCCGCGGACGTTGCCCGCCTCATCCGCCGTCAGCCTGCCCTGGAACTGGCCGGCGTGCACTGCCACATTGGCTCCCAGATCACCGGCCTCGATGGCTTCGAAACCGCCGCCCGCCGCCTGGTTGCCTTCATGGCCGGACTGGGCGGCCTGCCCGAGCTGAACCTGGGGGGCGGTCACGCCGTGCCCTACCGGCCCGGGGAGGACGGGCTGGACATCGCCGCCTTTGCCCAGCGGATCACCGGCGTGGTCGAGCAGGAATGCGCCGCACACGCCATCCCGGTGCCGCGCCTCACCATCGAGCCGGGCCGCGCGATCGTCGGCGGGGCCGGGATCACGCTGTACCGGGTGCTCACCGTGAAGCACGGCGCCCGGACCTTCGTCGTCGTGGACGGCGGAATGAGCGACAACCCGCGCCCGGCCCTGTACGGCAGCCGGTATCACATCGAGCGTGCCGGAGCCCCCGCCGCGGGGGGCACCGAACCGATGACCGTGGTCGGCCGGCACTGCGAAGCCGGAGACGTGCTCGTCTCCGGGGCGCACTTGCCCACCGGCATCCGCCCCGGCGACCTGCTCGCCATGCCCTGCACCGGCGCCTACCATCACGCCATGGCATCCAACTACAACCATCTCACCCGGCCACCGGTCATCGCCGTCCGTGCGGGCCAGGCCTGGCCGCTGATCCGCCGGGAGACCCAGGCGGACATGCTGCGCCGCGACGTCGGCTGATCGCGTGCGCCGGGTCTCAGCCGAACCGGCGTGCGCAGGGAAGGGACGGGTCCGAGATGATCGTGATCGGGGCCTGGTTCGCGGTGGCGGGAGGGCTGGCGGTGCTGGCTGGCCTGACCGGAATGCGCCGGGTGCGGCGCCTGCGCCGGGAGGGCGTGGCCACCTGGGCGGCGTTCATGGAGCCACCCGTCCGGCCCGGCGAACCGCCCGACGGTTCACCGCAGGCGGCTGTGATCCGGTACACGCTCACGGATGGGCGGGTCATCGAGCGGATCGCCCCCTCGCCGGCCAGGAAAACAGCGTCGCTGCGCCCGGCCCAGAAGGTGCTCGTCTGGTACGACCCCGGAGATCCGCAGGACATCCTCGTCTACGGCCGGGAGGGCCGGTTTATCGACCGGGCATTCCTGGCGGCCGGCCTGCTATTTGTTCTCATCGGCACCGTAATTGCCGTCACCTCGTCCATCGGCTGACGGCATCCGGAAATGTGTGATAGCTCACACTTGATAACTGTGTGATAGCTCACACTTGATAATGGATCCCAGGCCACGGGGGGGACAACGACACAGGTCCCGAAAATGCAGGGCCTAAGGCCCTGACCTGGCCGCATTGAAACTAGGAGATAACTGAATATACGGTCTTTTAACCGTGACCATCAGCCAGCGATCGCCTGCTGCGCTCGCCAGTTCCGTGCAGGGGAGAGAGCAATGTTCAGCTCAGACCTAATTGATGACCAAACAAGCCTTCCCGAGCTGGCCGAATGGGTCCGCAATATCTCGGAGCTGACGAAGCCGGACGACATCGTCTGGTGTGACGGGTCGGCGGACGAGTGGGAGCGGCTGACCAGCCTGCTGGTGGAGACCGGCACCTTCACGAGGCTGAACCCCCGGCTCCGCCCGAACAGCTTCCACTGCGCGTCCGACCCCAGTGACGTGGCACGGGTGGAGGACCGCACCTTCATCTGCTCGGAGAAAGAAGATGACGCGGGCCCGACCAACAACTGGATCGCGCCCGACGAGATGCGCAGGACGTTCGCGGAGGTCTTCGACGGCTGCATGCGCGGCCGCACGATGTACGTGATCCCGTTCTGCATGGGCCCGCTCGGCAGCAGCATCTCCCAGCTCGGGGTGGAGATCACCGACTCACCCTACGTCGCCGTGTCGATGCGCATCATGACCAGGATGGGAACGCCGGCCCTGCGGGTGATCGAGGAGACCGGATCGTTTGTCCGGGCCGTCCACTCCGTCGGCGCCCCGCTCGCGCCGGGCCAGGCGGACGTGCCCTGGCCGTGCAGCAAGACGAAGTACATCTCGCACTTCCCCGAGACCAGGGAGATCTGGTCCTACGGCTCCGGTTACGGCGGCAACGCTCTGCTCGGCAAGAAGTGCTACGCGCTGCGGATCGCGTCGGTGATGGCCCGGGACGAGGGCTGGCTGGCCGAGCACATGCTCATCCTCAAGCTCACCCCGCCGGGCGGCGAGGCGAAGTACATCGCGGCGGCCTTCCCGTCCGCGTGCGGCAAGACCAACCTGGCCATGCTGCATCCGGCCATCCCCGGCTGGAAGGTCGAGACCATAGGCGACGACATCGCCTGGATGCGTTTCGGCACGGACGGCAGGCTGTACGCGATCAACCCGGAGGCCGGCTTCTTCGGGGTCGCGCCGGGCACCGGCGAGAAGACCAACGTCAACGCGATCAAGACCATGTGGGGCAACAGCATCTTCACCAATGTGGCCCTCACCGACGACGGTGATGTGTGGTGGGAGGGCCTGACCGACGAGCCGCCCGCGCACCTGATCGACTGGAAGGGCCGGGACTGGACCCCGGGCTCGGCCGAGCCCGCGGCGCACCCCAATTCCCGGTTCACCACCCCCGCCGGCCAGTGCCCGATCATCGCGCCGGAGTGGGACGACCCCACGGGCGTGCCGATCTCGGCGATCCTGTTCGGCGGCCGGCGCGCCAGCACCGTGCCATTGGTGATCGAGTCCTTCGACTGGGACCACGGCGTGTTCCTCGGCGCCAACATCGCCTCGGAGAAGACGGCGGCGGCCGAGGGAAAGGTCGGCGAACTGCGGCATGATCCCTTCGCGATGCTGCCGTTCTGCGGCTACAACATGGGCGACTACTTCGGCTACTGGCTGAAGATCGGCCAGAAGGCCGACCAGGCCAAGCTGCCGAAACTTTTCTACGTTAACTGGTTCCGCAAGGACGCGAACGGCAAGTTCGTCTGGCCGGGGTTCGGCGAGAACATCCGCGTGCTGAAGTGGATCATCGAGCGGCTGTCCGGCGACGCCGAGGCGACGCGGACCCCGATCGGCTACCTCCCGGCGCCGGGCTCGCTCGACCTTCACGGCCTGGATCTGAGCTGGGCTGACCTGGATCTACTGCTCACGGTGAACACCGAAGCCTGGAAGCTGGAGGCGGAGCACATCCCCGAGTTCTTCCGCACCTTCGGCCGGCATCTGCCCACCCAGCTCTGGGACCTGCACCAGGACCTGGTCGATCGCCTCGGCTGAGGATGCCGCCTGAGCAAGCACGAAATCGCCGCACCCGCCGGCGCGGCCGCGCACTCCGCCGCGCCGGCTGATCTCATGGCCACGGGCGCCCGGTCGTTCAGCTCCGGGGCAGCTTTCTTCAGCTGCGGACGGTTACTTGCGCGGAAGGGTAACCAGAAGCGCCGTTCGGGATCGGCTGCACCTGGGCGGCAGTCTGGGTGTAGCCGGTCGCGTCTATGGCGCGGGCTTCGACCAGGTGCTGGCCCGGCGCGGCCGGCCATTCCCACACCCACTGCCGCCAGGTGTCGATGCCGGGCACCGCGGCCAGCCGCGCCTCGTGCCACGGGCCGCCGTCGACCCTGACCTCGACGGCGGCGACACCTTTGTGCTGCGCCCAGGCCACCCCGGCCACCGGCGTCCGCCCCGGGGCGAGCGACGCGCCATCGGCCGGCACGTCGATTCTGGACTCGGTCTTGATCGGCGCCCGCTGCGCCCAGCCGCGCTGCGGCCAGTAGGCCGAGGCCGCCGCGAACGTGGTCACCTCGATGTCGGTGACCCACTTGGTCGCGGACACGTAGCCGTACAGGCCGGGCACCACCATCCGCACCGGGAAACCGTGCGCGGCGGGCAGCGCCATGCCGTTCATGGCCATGGCGAGCAGAGCGTCCCGGCCGTCGAGCACGATCGCCAGGGGGGTGCCTGAGGTGAACCCGTCGACCGAGGTGCACAGCAGCTGATTGGCACCTGCCAGCGGGCGGGCCTGCCGGATCAGGCCGGCCAGGCTCGCGCCAAGCCATTTGGCGTTTCCCACGTAGGGGCCGCCGACCGGGTCCGAGACGCAGGTAAGCGTTATGTAGGCCTCGATGAGCGGTCGCCGCAGCAGGTCAGTGAAGGTGATGGTTACCTCGCGTTGCACCATCCCGTGGATCCGCAGCCGCCAGGTCGCCGGATCAACCTGGGGCACGAGCAGGGCGGTGTCGACGCGGTAGAAGCTGTCATCCGGAGTAATGAACGAGCCGAGGCCGGGGACGACGAGGTTGCTTCCCGCCGGGAGCGGCGGCGCGGGAACCGCGGGCCGGGGGAACCGTATGGCGGCCCGCGCCGCGGCGATGTTGTGCTCGTTGGTCAGGTTTCTTCCGGCTGCCGCGCCCAGCGCGGCGACGGCTGCGGCTGCGCCGCTCGAGATCAGGAACCACCGCCGCGCGGGCCAGCGGGATGATGCCTGGTCGTCCGGATGAGGCAGGGAAGTAAAGGAGTAGGCCGGCCCCGCACGGACGGCAGGCACGGCGGCGCAGGCCGGGTCAGACGGCCGTTCAGGCTCGGCCGGGCTGGCCGAGCGGGCCGGGTCGGCTGGCTGGGCCGGGTCGGTCAGCTCCGGGTGCAGGTCGAAAGGGAACAGGACATCCGCAGCAGCGCCCAGCCTGGCCGCCGCGCGGACTAGCCAGGTCAGCGCGAACGCGCCGGCCGCGCTCCCCACCAGGGTGGGGACCACGTATCCCACCGTGGCGGCCGGCCTGGTCAGAGCCGCCGCCAGGCCGATGGATGCGAAAATCGCAAGCCCCCACATACCGAAGCCGAGCCGGCGTACCGCGAGCCTCCCGAGCACCGCCGCGCTCGCGGCGAGGACCACCAGGATGCCGCCGAGCAGTACCGTCTTGTCATCGGCGCCGAACGCGGAGACGGCGAAGTCCTTGACTTGCGGCGGCGTCAGATCGATAGCGGCCTGGCCCACCGCGAGCACGGGTGAGCTCTGCGGAACGCCGAGGCCGGCCGCGAACTGAGCGGCGCCCATGGCGACAGCGGCCGCGAGGACGCCGGCCACAGCCCCGGCGAGGGCGCGGGAGGGCCGGATCTGGTCGCCGGCGACGTCAGACGGGCCTGTCATGGCGGAAAGTCGCGAATAGACGCTTCGTCCACCGACACACCATGACACACGGCAGGACGAACGGGAAACGGCCCGCGAGCGCGGGAAATCCCAGCTCCCGGGCTGTTTCGCAGAGGCTGATGGCGGCGCCGGTCAGCCATCGCGACCGGGCTCCGGTGCCGGGCGATCGGGGTCGCCGGTGTTGCCGATGACGAGGCCGGGGGCACCCCTGCTCGCGGTGACCACTGAACGTAAAGCAATGGATACGCTAAGCAACAAGGATCGGCAGCCGGCCCCGCGACCGGCCAGCATCGGCCGTCCCCGTCTGGCCCGGGCGCCGGAGTCAGGTGGCAGAGTTAAGGGAGAGTTCATGCACGCATTGCGGGGCAACCACATCACCGCCAGTCATCGCCGAGGCATCCCCGCCCGCTGGCGCCGGGCTGGCGGAGCGATAGCGGCCCTGACATTGCCCATCGCATCCTCCGGGGTCGCCGCGGCGCCCGCCCGGGACGCAAGCAGCTGCCGGGTGACCCACACCATCCCCGTCTCCATGGGCACCCCGTCCGGGGTGGCGGTGGACTCCGGAGCCCACACCGCCTATGTGACCAACTACTCCAGCGAGACCGTATCGGTGATCGACGAGGCCACCAACAAGGTCACCCACACCATCTTCATCGGCTATTACCCCTACGGAGTGGCGGTGGACCCGGCAGCCGGCACCGTCTACGTGACCAACCTCTATCCTGGCGCCGTGTCGGTGATCAACGCGGCCACCAACAAGGTCACCCGCACCATCCCCATCGGCGCCCCGTACGGGGTGGCGGTGGATGCCGCCGCCCGCACCGTCTACGTGACCAACAGCTCCGCCGGCACCGTGTCGGTGATCAACGCGGCCACCAACAGGATCACCCGCACCATCCCCGTGGGCGTCGGCGTGTCCGGGGTGGCGGTGGACCCCGCCGCCCGCACCGTGTACGTGACCGGCGGCGGTTTCCGTGACATCACGTCGGTGATCAACGAGGCCACCGGCAAGGTCACCCACGCCATCCCCGTCGGGGACACCCCGTACGAGGTGGCGGTGGACCCCGCCGCCCGCACCGCCTATGTGGCTAACTACTCCGGCGACACCGTATCGGTGATCAACGAGGCCACCAGCACGGTCGCCCGCACCATCCCCGTGGGGAGCGCCCCGTACGGGGTGGCGGTGGACCCTGCCGCCCGCACCGTCTACGTGACCAACGGCGATGGCACCGTGTCGGTGATCGACGCGGCCACCGGCACGGTGATCGCCACCGTCCCCGTGGGTGCCTTCCCGTACGAGGTGGCGGTGGATCCTGCTACCCACACCGCCTATGTGGCCAATGAAGATTCGGGCACCGTGTCGGTGATTCAGATGTGCCGGTAATCAGCATCGGACCCCGCCCGCCCACGGGAACAGCAGCCGAGGGGAGCGGACAGCCATCATCGGAGCTGACGGGCCAGGAGCAGTAACACGCACCGTAAGGTAAAGATTACCTATAGTGACCAACGGTGCACGGATTGATCTGGAAGCCTTGCCGATCATGGTCAGACCCAGAGAAGCCAAGAGCACAGGACGGCCAGGCGCCGCGCCCCTGGCCCCAGGCCGCAGCGCCGCTCGCGGCGCCCGTCCCCGTCTCGCCGCCGTGGTCGCCGCCCACGCCTACAAGACAGACTTCTAAATTGTCGCGGCAGTCTTACCCGGGCCATTAAGACCGGGCCGGATTACCCGGGCCCAAATAACAGGGATAAATACCCAGTTCAACAGGGGATTTTCGGCTCTGAGACCGAACCCATAAATCACGGAGAGTGGTGATCAGGTAACAGGAATGATCGAAAGAGGGAAGAGCCATGATAATCAGGAGGAAGCCCAGCAGCACCGCCACAGCCCGGGGCACCCCACCGGCCTCCCGGATGTCGTTCGCCCGGGCCCACCGGGGGCGTATCGCCGCCCTGGCCGCCGGGATCGCCGCGGTGGGCCTGACGCTCACCACCATATTGGCGTACGGAGCATCGGCGAGCCCCAGCTCCGCAAAGAACCTTTCCGGCCTGGCCTGGGACAGCGGGGTCTACCTGCCGAACGCCACCCCGGCGTCCGTCGCGGCCTTTGGTGCCTGGCGCGGAGCCCCGGTGGACGTCGCCACCGTCTGGCCGAACCGCAGCACCTGGAACGACATCGTGGACCCGGCCTGGCTCTACCAGATCTGGAAGGGATCAGCGGTAACGGTGGCCTTCACCGAGCCGATGCTGCCCGAGGGCGTCGCGGGAGTATCCATCCAGGCGTGCGCGGCCGGCTCCTACAATTCGTACTGGACCCAGTTCGGCACCAACATCTCCGCCTACGGCCTCGGCAACTCGATCATCAGGCTGGGCTGGGAATTCAACGGCAACTGGTACATCTGGGCGGCCACCAACCCCGCGCAATGGGTGAAGTGCTGGCAGCAGATCGTCACCTCGGCCCGGGCCACCGCGCCGGGCCTGCAATGGGACTGGAACGTCAACCGCGGCCCGTCCGCCGGGCTGGCCGACCCCACCCTGGCCTATCCCGGAAACGCCTACGTGAACACGATCGGCGTCGATACCTACGACATGTGGCCGGCCGCGACCACCGCCGCGGGCTGGAACCAGCAGCTCAACGGGACGCAGGGCCTGATGTACTGGCTCAGCTTCGCGAAGGCGAACGGCAAGCAGTTCGCGGTGCCCGAGTGGGGCAACATCATTCCCGGCACCACAGCGCCCGGGACCAACGCGGGCGGGGATGACCCGGCGTACGTGAACGACATGCTCGGGTTCTTCCAGGCCCACTCCGCCATCCTCGCCTGGGAGGCCAACTTCCAGGGTCCGAGCACCGGCGGGGTCTACGGGACCGGCACGCAGGTGCCCGGCTCCTCGGCGGCCTATAAGGCAGATTTCTGAACCTGGGCGCCTGGCCTGTCCGCCCGGCGCCCAGCACGGGGCCACCGCGATGATCATCATCGCGGTGGCCCCGGCCATTCCGCCGGCCTACCGCCGGGCAGACTGCCCCGACCCGGACTCCACCAGCTCGAAGAGGGCCTCATACGCACCCCGGGACAGGCCGGCCAGCTCCGCCGACCGCTCCGCCACGGCGGCGCGGGCGCCATCGCCCAGCTCAACGGCCGCACGCACGAGGCTCCGCATCCGGTCCGGCCAGCCGGCCCGGCTCACCGCCAGCACGGACACCGCCCGCGGACCGTAGAGTTCCCGCAGGCCACCGAATTTGCCGTCGTAGTAGGGCGTCGAGGAGATACCCACCGCCGGGATTCCCCGGGCCAGGGCGAAAACCGCGGCGTGATACGAGCTGGTGACCACGATCCGGCAGCCGGCCACGGCTGTGGCCAGCGAGGTGATGTCACGCACCATCCGGCCCGTGCGGGCCACCACGGAGTCTGCGCCGAACGCGCCCGCCAGCGCGCGCCAGTCCTCGCCGTCGCGATGCCATGAGATCGGCAGGCCCCGCATCGGCATGCCCGACTCGGCCGCTACGGCCGCCACCACCGAGCCGATCTGGCCGGCCAAGCCGGACTCCAGCCCGGTGTAGGCCGCGGCCCGGAGGTTCACGCCGAGCGCGGGCCCCGCGGCCAGCCGCCCCGCGCCGGCGAGTTCGAGCGCATCGTCACCGGTCACCACCGGCTCACCCCGCCTCCCGCGCAACCCCGACACCGCCTGCTGGCCCTGCGGCCCCCTCAGGCTGATCAGGGTCAGCTGCGGGATCACCGCGCCCGCCAGTTCCGCCAGCGGCGGATTGGCCAGCGGCCCATATCCCTGACCGAGCATGGCGGTCAGCACCCCGCGCCGCTGAATGCTGCGCAGCGCGGCCAGCACCCCCGAGGCGTGCAGCAGGAAGCTGTCGTTGACAAAACCACCACCCGAGCACACGGCGAGGTCACAGTCCCGCAGCACGTCCAGCAACTGACCCGCGCCAGGGCTGAGCCGCCAGGCGGCCCACGGCCGCGCGGATATGGCCCGCTTGTATCGCAGGCCGATGCCGCCACGCACCCGGTCCGGCAACCAGCCCACTGGCCCGCGCTCCGGCATCAAGATGATCGGATCGGTGCCGGGGCAGAGCGCGGCGAGCCGCTCGCGGCTAGTGGTGACGATCTGGAGACGAGCGCGCGGCCACCGATCCTGGAGCCGGGTGACGGTGGCCTTGAGCATGGCCATATCACCGATGTTCAGCAGGTCATAGCCGCTGTGCTCGATGAATACCCGAGGCTGGGCGACTTCACCCCACGGCGATGCGCCTGGCACGGCTCTCTCCCTTCTCACCGTGCCGCAGGGCCCGCAGCACCTGCGGCACGAAGTAGACGGCCTGCAGCGTCACCGCGGCGAGGAATCCCAGCGAGATCCCGGTCAGCCCGTCGAACCAGCCCCCCGCCGCGGTCAGGCACAACTCCAGGACGGCGCCGATACTGCAGATCGCGCCAGCCTTCCGCAGCCTGTTGTTGACCCGGGCCACGGCGACGTAGCACTGCTTGAACACATTCGGGAAGTAGGCGATGGCCATCACGACGAGCGCTGTCCTGGCGATCTCGTAATCCGGGCCGAATGATCTCATCGCCGGTCCGGCCAGCGCGGCGATAGCCACGGCCACCGAGCCACCGAGCAGCAGGCTGACTCGCAGCGCCGCGCGCAGCCGGGGCGTGAGCGTGCGGACGTCGCCGACCGCCACCGCGAAGAGCGCCGTAGACAGGTGCATCGGCAGGATGTACAGGAATGAGGCAATCATCCAGGCCGCGTAGAAGGCCGCGGTGGCGTGCGCGCCTAGCACCGAAGCGACCAGCAGCGGCAGCCCCAGCCGCGGCAGCGTCAGGGAAAGGTTCAGGGTGTTGTGATGGAACGTCGTGACGCCCCGGCCCCGCAGGGCCGAGAGCCGGACCGGCTGGCCGAGCCGGTATCCGCGGGCGGCCAGGTGCCATGCCGCCGGCACCATCGAGATCGCGATGCCGGCCACCCAGGCCCAGACCATGGTCACCTGTGAGCGACCGCCTATGGTCACCGCGAGCATGACGAGCAGGGCCAGCTTCACGAAGCTGAAGTAGCTGTTCCGGTAGAGCTGCACGCTGCTCGCCCGGATCCCGACGAGCGCCTGGTCGAGAACCATCCCGGCGGCGGTCAGTCCCACCCCGATAATGAATCCCGCGGCTACCCACGACGGCGCCATGGCCGCCCCGATGGCACCGCCCGAGAACCGCAGGGCGGCCCAGCAGGCTGCGGCCAGCACGGTCGCCAGTACGGTCACCGCGAGCAGGCTCGTCGCGATCAGGGAACCGATCACATCGCCGCACCGGCCCGCCTCCGCGATCAGCATGGTGCCGAATCCGAACATGCCGATCGTCCCGAGCAGGGTCACCGCCGAGATCACCGCGGTCGCCGCCCCGACCTCGTGGATCGGCGCCATCCGGGCCGCTGCCCACCAGTAGGCGAAGCCGAGGACCGACGTCACGACCGTCGTACCGACCAGGGACGCCGAAGGGCCCAGCACGTCGCCGGACCCCCTTACCCAGGCGCAGCCGACCCGGTCGAGCAGGTCCGCCGCCGTCATCCGGTCCCCCCGGAGGCGAGGTGGACCTCCCGGTAAGGCACCCGGGGTGCGGACCCGCGATAGGCGACCACCGTCACCGGAGCCGAGGCGGCCGCCGGGACCGTCTTCCGCCAGGTAACCCCCGGCGCCAGCCGGAGCGTTATCGAGTCCGGCCTGGCGCTGCCCACGGCGACCGCCACTATGAAACGGGTCGGCGCAGCCTCCTCGCTGGTCAGCTCGATCCGCACCGAACGCTCGGCGCTGCCCACCCGTATCGCGGACAGCGCGCTGAAGGGGGGGTAGGCCTGGCGCGCCGCTGTCCACACCGACAGAACGACCGCGGCGGCCAGCACGGCTCCCGCCGCCGTCAGCGACGCGCCCCACACGATCCCGCGGCCAGCGGCCGGCCGCACAGTCCGCCAGCTGCGCGGCCAGCTGGGCGGATGGCGTGGTTCGCCCGGGTGGCCCCGCCGGGAGAGCACGGCGACGGCCGCGGCCTCGGCCGCCAGAGCGACCAGGGCCGCCCAGAGCCGGCGGTCCAGGTGGAGACGGAGGGCCGCGGCGGCTACGGTGCCCAGCACCAGCACGCCTATGGGCAGGGCAAGAGCCACGGTGCCCCGTTCCACCGCGGACAGCCCGGCGCGGCCGAGCAGCGCGCGACCGCCGGCCACGCCCAGCACGGTCAGGTTGGCCGCGAACCCGAGGGCAGCGAGCGGCCGTGGCCCGACCGCGTTCGCCACGCCGAGCAGGGGCACGGCGACCACCACGGCAACGAGCCAGCACAGGCGGGCGAACCGGTCTCGCTCAACCGTCATACGCTGAACCTCGCAGATCATAAAGGGAGATATCGCCGCTGTCGTAGATGCGGCTCACGCCGGCCACGCGGCCCGGGGCATCCAGGTCTGTACGGGGCAGCGGCGAACGGTACCGCTCGGCGTTCGGGTCCACCGGGAAATAGGCGCCACCGGCAGGAAGCTGCATACTGTCCCTCAGGTCGACCGCAAGGAATTGGATCTGCTGGTACTGCACGAGTGCGCGGGCCGTGGCATCGGCTCCCTTGCCGTCGAACAGCACCCCCACGGCACGGACCGTGTTCTGGTCGCCGATCGTGGCCAGCAAGCTGTTGTCGGTGAAGTCCTCCGCCCACCGGTGCCCGGGGCCGAGCGCGCCCAGGGCCCACTCGGCCGCCGCGAGTCCCTGTGGATCCACCGACCGCTCAAACCCGGAGACCAGGTACGGCCCGGGCAGCCGATCCCAGACCGGCGGCCATCCGCTGGCGACACCACCCATCAGGATCACCGCGGCGACCACGACCGGAGCCGCCCCGCCGAGCAGAGCCGGGCCGCGGAGACCCGTGTCGTGGTCGTCCCGGCGGCGGCGGCGCCCCGGGCCGCGGCGGCGGATGTCGCACAGGGTGATGGCGGCGACCAGCGCCACCGGAATGTAGATAAAGGTGGACGCCCGGCCGGCCAGCTCACCGCCGTCCGACGCCACCGCGCGCAGGGCGCCCGCCACGAAGATCAGCCAGGCGCCGCCGATCAGCGGGAGCGTCCACGGCTCGGCCCGGCGTTCCGGCCACAGGCCCCGGCTGCCGCGCACCACCAGGAGCGCCAGAATGCCCAGCGCCCCGATCGTGGCCAGCCGCTCGTCCACCGGCTCCGCCAGGGGCGCCGCCCCGGGCGCGGTCGCCCCGAGCCGGCCGTGCAGCAATCCGATCGCGTTGTCGCCGAGCTGAGCCAGCACCGGGTCCACGTAGCCGACCACATCGCGGGCCACCAGCAGGACCCACGCGAGCACCGCCGCCGTGGCCACCAGCCACGCGGCCGCCGGGCGCAGCTCCCGGCCAGGCCGGGGGCGGCACAACCCGGCCGCGGTCAAGCTCCCCAGCAGGGCGACCATCACGAACGACGTGAGGTGGTGGGAGACAGTGACCACGCCGATCGAGATCAGCAGCACTGCCCAGCGGCCCGCGGCGCGGCCCGGCAATCGCAGCACGCGGAGCGCCCACACCGCGAGCAGCAGGAACGGCAAGGCCAGGGACTGGTAGATGTACATGGCGTCAAAGACCATGTACTGCGGGCTGGCCGCGTAGACGATGCAGGCCACGGTGGCCACCCGCCAGTCCGCCCGGATCCGCAGGCACAGCACGTAGAGCGCACAGGCCAGCAGCAGATGCAGCAGGGCGGCCACGATGAAGGCCGTCGCCGTCACGGACAAGCCGGTGGACGCGCTCACCGCGCCGCCCAGTGCCTCCAGCCCCGGGTAGTGGACAGCCACCGGGAGGGAGTAGTTGGCCTGGTCCAGGGTGCCGGACTGGACCACGTTGACGGTTCCGCGCCAGTGCTGCAGCTCGTCGGGGAACTTGAGCTCCAGTGGGCTGTACAACCGGAAGAGCAGGGTCTGCTGGACGAACAGCAGCAGCAGCAAGGCGAAGCCCTCGGCCGGCCTGGTGAGCCGGGGCGAATACGCGCGGACCGCGATTGGCACGTAAACCAGCAGCTGTCCAGGCCAGTAAAGCGCGCTGAGGTACGGCCATCCTTCCCGGCCCGCGGCGTACGCGGCGGCCACGGCCAGGGTGCCCACCGACGTGAGGAGCACGATCAGCGGGAAGGCCGCGGACCAGCCGGCCTGCCCGCCTGCTGGCCCGGCTGCCGGCGTGGGCAGGCCGGTGGCCTGGGGCGCGGCCGTACGGGTCCGCCAGGATGGCAGGGCGGCAGTCAGCAGGCGGATCGGGGCGGCCTCCTGACTCACCGCCCGGCCACCCGCCGTTGCTGCCGCCGGGCCCGCCAGTACGCCGCCGGGCCGTGAACCAGCCCGCTGCGGTTGGCCGCCAGCAAGTCGGCCGGGAACGACTCCCCGAAGGTCTGCGCACGGACCCCGCCGGATCCGAGTACCTCACGAATGGCCCGCGGGGCCAGGGCCAGCAACCGGAACGCGTGCAGCGGATGCCGCGACACCACCGCCGTGTAGAACGCCGTCAGGCCCAGGCCGTATCCGTACAGCTGGCTGCGCAGCCCCTCGTGCGTGCTGCGGTGATAGTGCCAGAGCAAGGCCGTGGGCCGGTAGGCGATGCGCCGCCCGTCCAGCAGCAGCGTCGAGAAGATATCGGTATCCTCACCGCCGCGGGTGGCGGCCCCGGCGCCCAGTGCGGTGTCGAAGCCGCCGAGCTCGCGAATCGCCGCCAGCCGGAAAGCCATGTTCGCGCCGGTGCCGAAGGGCGGCAGCGGGAAAAGTGCCCTGGTCTTCCCCATCTGCCGGCCGTCGAAGATCATCGGCCCGAAACCACGCCCCTTGCTGTGCCCCCCGAACCGCTCGTAGAGCTGCTGGGCCGGTGTTCGCAGCTCGCGAGGCGCGATCAGCCCGGCGACGCAGTCCACGGCCGGCTCCTCGATGAAGCTGTGCACCAGTTCCGACGCCCAGTAGCGGCAGGCCACCTCGTCGTCGTCCAGGAACGCGATCAGTTCCGTCTCGCACTCGGCCACCGCCCGGTTGCGGGCGTGCGAGAGGCCGGGCACCGGCTCGGCCACGTACCGCACGGGCACCCGGAACTGCCCCGACTCCACGAACTGGCGTATCCGATCGTCGCGGGGAGCGTTATCGACCACCAGCACGGTGAGCCGTGGGTAGCTCTGCTCCTGCAGGCTGTCCAGGCAGCGCCGCGCGTCCGCAGGCCGGTCCCGCGTGCACACGACTGCGGTGAGGTTCACCGGACTGGCCTCGGCCGCGTCCAGTCCCCGCAACCAGGCCGGGCGGCTGTCCGGCAGCACGCCGTTCAGCGGGAGGCCGGCCGGATCATCGCGCCAGCCCGCGGCGCGCAGCCGGGCCCGCAGCTCGCGTCCTGCCTGGGCATCCGCCGCACGGCCAAGCTCCTCGGGTGACAGGCCCGCGTCGGGGACGGCCACCCACAGCCCGGCGACCGGTTCGCCGAAGACCCGGACCAGTACGAAGGCTCCGCCGACCGGCTGGCCCGTGCCGTCCACCGCGGGCAGGGCCGGAAGGCCGTCCGCGAGGTCCACCTCGGCCACCATCCAGGGCCGCTGCGCCACCCCGAGCTCCAGCTGAACAGTCAACGACGGATCCTTCCCTAGTCCGCGTTCATCGCGCGCCGCCGTCACCGGGGCGGAACCGCGCGCGAGCGCCCGCCGACCGGGCCCGGCGGCCGGGCCCGGCGCCCGAGGTAGCCGAGGCCAGCCGCGGTAAGCCCGATGCAGATGGCCGACGCCCGCTGTGCGGCACCGAACTCCCGGCCCAGGACCGCCTGCCGGAGCTCGCGGCAGACTCCCAGTGGCAGCGTCCTGCTGGCATGCTGCCGCTCGTCCCGCAGCCCCTCGTCTTCGTGCAGTCCGAGCATGGCCGCCATCTCCGCCTTGCCCTGGCCCTCGCTGTAGCAGCGCTGAACGAAGTACCGGAGGGTGCCACGGTGCGGCGGCACCGTGTGGCCTATCCGGGCCAACGGCTCATACCACCAGGGCCTGCCCCCCAGCGCGGTGGTCAGCCGGATGCAAAAGTCGGTGTCCTCGGGCCGGCAGGCCTGGCCGATCTTGCCGAATCCCTCCCGGAAGCCGCCCACAGTCCAGAAGTCATCCCGGGTCACCGCCATGTTCTCCGACCACACATTGCGGACGGCGGCGGCGGTCCTCGGCTGGCCCCGGTAGGAGGCGCCGACCACCCACAGGAACTCCTCCGGCATCCAGCCCGGCGTCCGCCCGAACCACATCGGTTCCACGTAGCCGCCCACCCCGGCCACGTCTGGGCGCGCGAGCGGGGCCGTCAGGCTCCGGAGCCACCCCGGGCCGGCGACCGTATCGTCGTCCAGGAACGCCAGGACGCCGCCGGCCGCCACCGACGCACCGGCGTTGCGGGTCGCGGAGGCGCCCCCGGTCCCCTGGTTGTGCACGGGGACCGCCGCCGGGACCTCCCGGCATACCCACTTGTACAGATCGGGGTTGTTGTCCACCGCGACGATCACCTCGCGCGGCGGCGGCTGCTGGCTGACCGCGGAAGCAACGGCCCGGGTGAGGCCCGCCGAGCGCTCGAGCGTATAGGCCGCGATCACGACGGATGCCGTGCCCGCCGTAGCCGTTCGGGCCGTCACCGCGACTCTTCCACGAGGTCCCCGCTGACCGGCACCTGATCGGTGCTGGCGGTGCGATCCAGCCGGTGCGCCCGGCGGCGCTCCGCCAGGACGGTGCGCAGCACCCGGAGGCCGTCCGAGAACGCATTCAGGTTGCTCACCCCGTGCAGGCGAGCCTTCTCCGTACTGCCGACCTCGGTGATGCGGGCGCCAGCGTGGGCCAGCCGGACGTTGATCAGGGTCTCGATCTCGAACCCGTCACCCCACCGCATCGCGTCGGCCGGCCCGCCCGGGGAATGCACCGGGGGCAAGTCGAGCACGGGGAGCAGGAAGGCGCGGAACGCGTTGAAGCCGTAGCACAGATCGGTGTAGTCCGTGCCGAAAAGGCGATTGACCAGGCGGTTCAGAGCGGCGTTGCCCAGCTGCCGGAGGCGGGTGATGTCGTGGCTGTCGCCACCCTTGCTGAACCGGGTGCCCTTGGCGAAGTCGGCCCCGGACGCGAGCGCGGCCACGAAGGCGGCGATCTCATCGGGGTCGGCCGACCCATCAGCGTCCAGCATCACGATGATGTCGCCGGTCACCTCGGCGAATCCGCAGGCCAAGGCGTTGCCCTTGCCCCGTCTCGCCTGATGGACGATCTTGATGTCCGGCCGGATCTGCCGGGCTACCTCGACGGTGCCGTCCACGGAGTGGCCGTCAACCAGGATCACCTCGTGCAGGCCCGGTGGAAGTGCGTCAAGCACGTGCGGCAAGTTGCGCGCCTCGTTGCGAGCGGGAATCACAACCGAGACGCGTTCTGCGAGCTCCTCCTGGGCGAGCAGATCTCGCACAAACCCTCCCCCATGTGATGGCCGGGCCAGCAGCAGACCATGCCGGCGTCTCAGAAGAGACCCCGCCCTGCTGCCCAGCCCCCGATTCAATTCTCTGAATTAAATTACTCTCTGTCACAACCGCCTAACGCACCGTATTTGACCAGAAGCACCCCCTTCCCGCCCAGTTTTTGCTCACCCTAAGTAGTGTGATGTCTGTCACAATTGCGTCTGAGCCCCCGCCGGACTTCCGCATCCGGCCGGCCCTCCGGGCTCGATCGCTAGCATCGTGCCTAGTCAGGCGCTTACACTGACCGCCCCGCCACTGCCCTTCGACTCATTGCCGGATCGGCGAGCCGGATCCCGGGCGTCACTTCATGTACGTCGCCTGGCCGGTGCGAAGAGCCTCAACGGCGGCCGGATCGTCACTGACCCGCCAGTCCTGCTCCGTATCAGCGTTAAACCAGACAAACCCGAGCAGCCCCCAGGCCTGCACCCCCGCGAACAGGCTGGCGATCTTCGCTGGCTTGCCCGCGGCAGGCGTGGCCCCGGTCTCGGCGATGAGCACCGGGTCCCTGGTGAGCGCGCGCGCGGCGGCGATGGTCGGGCCGAACAGGGAGTCGAACGTCTGGGACAGCCCGTAGAAATAGCCGTCGAGACCCACCCAGGTCACGTAGCGATCACCTGGCCACCACGGCGCAATGGGGGCAGCCTGGCTGGACTCGGTGACGTTCACCGTCCACAGCCAGGCCGCGTTCCGGGCGCCTGCCGCACGGAACAGGGTGACAATATGCCGCCACGCCGCTACGAACGTTGCCGGGGACGTGTGCGCGGAACCCCAGGAGTACCAGGACGCGTTCATCTCATGCCCAAAACTCAGAATGACCCGGCTGCCATAGGCGCGGACGGCGCCCGCATAGGTGCGCAGGTAGCTGTCGTAGGTCCCGTCGGCGATCGCCGCCACATCGATACCGATCGGGCTGATCTGCACCAGCGCCACGGCGCCGTGCCGTGCCGCCGTCGCCGCGAATGCGGCCTGGAACGGCTGATACCAGCTGCTGTAGTAAACGTCCAGGTTCGGCCGTACCCCTGAGGCGGCGGCGAAGCCGGCGACCGGGGCGTACGACTGCGGCACGCCCGGCTCGAAGATGCCCAGTTCAGACATCCCCATCGGTCGTCTCGCCGGCGTCCCCATCGGTCGTCCCGGCGGCGAGGCGCCGCAAGCGGCCAGTGCCGTCACCACCGCGAGAACCAGGCCGGCCCGCCAGGCCCCCCTCATCCCGTCACCATTATCAGGACCCGCCCAGCGTCGTAGGAATGAGATGTAACACAAGGGAGGATTCACCGACGGCCGCATGATGCTCGATCGCCGCCAGCAGTCGCCGGTGCTCCGCGTGCAGGCTGTCGCGGTGCGGGGCGGTCAGCCCCGCCACCCGGGCCAGGGCCCGGCACGGCACAGCCTTCAAGGTGCCGTCGAGCAACGACCACGACAGTTCATCGAGGGCCGCCCGCACCGGCCCGGGCTGCTGCGTTCCCGCGCAGACGTCATCCAGCGCCTGCATGCGCTCCGCCAGCCCGGGGACGGGCGCCACCTCCAGCGGAAAGGCGTCGGCCCCCGGGCACAGCGAGCACCCGGCCCGGGCTGCCTCGAAGGCGTTCAGCAACGGGCTCACCCCGCCCGCCGTCCCCGGGTCATACAACCCGGGGAACGGCACGGCCTCGTAGCCACGGTCATAGCCGCTCAGGTAGATCGGGGCGGCAGAACCGGTCCGCGCGAGGGCACCGAGCGCCATGTCCAGCAGGCTCACCGGCCAGCCGAGGTCGGTGATGGCATGCACCCGCACCGCACCGGCGACCGCGCCCACACTGGCCCCGAGCAGCAACTGAGCCGACTCGAGCGCGGACTGGGCATAGAACGCGACATCCGGGCTGTGCAAGCGGATCACGCCGCCCTCGCACCACTCGAGCAGCCGGGCATGGATGATCGAGTTGTCGACCACGTGGGTGAACCTGACGGCCGAGTAGGAGGCCGCGCCGCGCGCCGCTGCCCGTGACACCAGCCATTCGGCCACCCGCTTGGAGGCGGCGTATACATCGGGGGAATACGGGCGCAGGGCCTTGCCGGTCGAAGCGAACACCACCTGGGAAACGCCACATTGGGCGGCGGCGGCGATCACGTTGCGAGTGCCGAGCACGTTCGTGGTCACGGTGCGGTACACCTCGTGCTCGGCCAGCCCCGGGTCTCGCTGAGCCGCCAAATGGAAGACAACATCGGGCCGGGTGTCGCCGAAGACCGCGGTGAGCCGGCCCAGGTCCCTGACATCGGCGCAGGCGTACTCGGCACCGTCCAGCCGCGGCCCCCCGGCGCATCCGCGGCTCACGCTGACCAGCCGCCGCGGGCGCAAGCTCGCGAGTTGTGCCAGCAGCGCCGACCCTATGCATCCTGTCCCGCCAGTGACCAGCACCGACTTGCCGGGGAGCGACGCCTCAAGCTCGGCGCGGGGCAGGCCGATACTCCGCTGGCCTATCGTCAGGAACCGGCTGTACTCCCGCAGCGCACCGGGCTTGGCCGCCAGCAGTGCCTGCGTCAGATCACCCAGCTCGCGCAATTCCGAAAGACTCAGGCGCTGCCTGCCTTCCGGTACCGCAGCGCGCATTCTCACGATGATCTCGGGGACGGTCGGCACCGCGGAAACCTCCATTAACCGTACGGCCGACCTCGGGGCAGACGGCCATCAGGGACAGGTGAACAAGGTCAGCGCAACATAATTATATTCCCGCCCTATGGAAAACATCTGGATCACCAACGGGATCACTAATAGGCGGTTCCGGCAAAAGTTATCGCCTTACCTACGCAATGCGGCAAATAAGACAAATGCTAATAGTTAACGCTCTGACCAGCCATTAGGTGGGACAGGTCTGGCGAGTGTGGCGGAAAGAAACGCGCGAGGAACCAGCGTTAATACGTCCTGCTATATTGGCACTGCGTTCTATTCCGGTCATGCCCGCGGCCGACCGCACAGCCGCGCCGAAAATACCCAGCGCCGCACCGCGCAAATGGAAAATTTGGTCACGACACCGAGTGCGTGATCGTGGCGGTGTAGGTGCCGGCCACCGCCCCGGCGGGCACCAGGACCGACAGCGCGGGGTTCCACGACGCCGAGTTGACGCCGCTGGCGGTAGTCGCGCTGAACACGGTCTGCGGTCCGGTTAGCGTCACCGCGCTGCCCGCGGTCAGCTGCCCGGGCGTGAACGTGCCCGTCCCCGTGGTCGCCGTCGCCGGCCCGGACCAGTACGAGATATTGGTCAGCGGGATCGGCAGTAGGCGGCACCCGCTCACCCAATCGGTTTCCTAGACCGGGCCGAATCCGCTACGGCCGGATCGGAGCGCGGCGGGAGGCGCGGGACAACGCAGCCCAGGGAAAGGAAGAACACCGTGCGCCGCCTGCTCAGCACGCTGATTCTGCTGACGGCGACCGGGGTCGCGGTCCCGGCCGCTACCGCCTTCGCGGCAACGTCGGCCGGCCCGGTGGGTCCGCAGAAGTTCGGCGTCCGGCTTCTCGACGTCGCACCCGCCCGGGAAACCGGCGGCGTCAACATCATCGAGCTGGCCAGGGTCGGCATGCGGATCTACCTCGCCGTCGGCCCCGGCGGCGCCCCCCCCGACCACTTTCGCCATCACCTCCCTGACCGGCCACCGGTCGGCCAGCGGCCGCCCCGTGATCGTGGCCCACGTCGTTGACACCGGCGAGCGGGCCGTCGACCTGAGCGGTCAGGCAAGCCTGACGGACGGCCCCGGGGGGAGCACAGCGGGCCCGTACCGAGAGCAGGCGATCATCACCCTCGCGCCCGGGCAGGCAGGGAACATGACCTTCGCGCCGGGCAAGGGGCTGCCGGACGGCCCCTGGCACGCCAACGTGACGCTGGTAAGCGGGTTCACCGTCGTCAGCGCCCAGGCAACCGTCGAGTTCGGGACCCGCCTGGCGGGCTCATCCTTGTGGTCGCGCCTGCTCATCATTATCCAGGCGGCCGTCCTCGTGATCGTCCTCGTCTTCGCCCTGTCGAGATACTCACGATCCCGCAGGCGCAGAGCCCTCGGGCCCGGGAAGAATTAGGTCCTGCGCTTACCATCACTCAGTGAATACCGAGTACGCGCCTGCCCGCTGACCTGGAAGCTCTGCCCGCCTGCAGGATGAGGTCGGCAACGGTGAGGTGGCCCGCATCGATCCCACGGTGCCGCGGATTCCCGTCTAACCTCAGCCTGCGCGTCTCGCCGACCATGCCGACCTGGCTTAACTCCCAGGTTATAATCGGAGAGTGAGCTGGGAAATCATCCTGGTCCCCGAAGTCCACGACTGGTATCTGGCCCTCGACGACCTCAGCGCCGGCCTCGTCCGGGACGCGGTCGAACTGCTGGCCGAGCGGGGCCCGGCGTTAGGCCGCCCGGCGGCAGACCGGATCACAGGATCCAGCCTGCACAACCTGAAAGAGCTCCGGCCCGGATCCGCGGGGCGAACCGAGATCCGGATCCTGTTCATCTTCGACCCGCAGCGCCAGGCAGTCCTGCTGGTAGCCGGGGACAAGGCGGGGAACTGGACCCGCTGGTACCGCGAAGCCATCAAGCTCGCCGAGGACCGCTACGCCCGCTTTCTCGCCACACCGCCCGAGGAGATCCGATGACCCGGCACTACCGGTGGGACACCACCCTCGACGAGCGCCGCCGCGACGACCCCGGCATCGACGACCCCGTCCGCCGCGCCGCCGCCCGCGAAGCCCGCCACGCCCGCGATGTCGGCTATCACCTTGCGCAGATGCGCAAGCAGCGCGGCCTCACCCAGGCCGAGGTCGCCCAGGCGATGGGCGTCTCTCAGGCCCGCGTGTCCAAGATGGAACATGGGGACGTCGAGAAGATGCAGGTCGAGTCCATCGCCGCCTACGTCACCGCCATCGGCGGCCATCTCCGCCTGGTCGCCGACTTCGGCCAGGCCACCACCACCTTTATCGACTACACCGACGCACTGACCGCGTGAGTGGCGGCCATCAGCGCCGGACCGCCCAGCCCGCGCGCTCGCGGTGCTCGGGGCTCCCCAACTCCGCGCGGTACTCGCGCACGAACGTGCCCATCTGGCCGGAAGGCATCACGTGCTCGTCAAGCTCAGCGGAGGACTGTTGGCCAGCTTCCCCCGCGTCCCGCTGTGCATACCACGATGAGAGCGGGCCCGTGGTCAGCTCGCGGCTGTGCATCTGCGGTCGCCGTCCTTACGTCGTCGGGAAAGTCACGGCTGACCGTACCCGCCCGCCGCCTGGAATGCGCCCGCCATCTCCTCGCGGGCGGCACCACCGGACAGCAGGACGTGCAGGAGCAGCCGGGCCTTGAGCGGGTCGAGGAACCCGGCGCTGATCAGGCCGCGACGGAGCAGGTCCTGCTCGGAGCCCGGGAAACCGTAGGTGGCGGCCAGCACCGGTCCAGCGCCTGTCCTGGAGGCCAGGACTACCGGGATCTGCCCGGCGAGGGCGTCCAGCGCGGGAAGCGTGACGGCGGGGACGTGCCCGGCGCCGAACGCGGCGACGACGAGGCCGTCGAAGCGGCCCGCGGCTGCTCGCAGGAGTTCACCGTCGTCGCCGAGGGTCATGGTGATCAGGCCGGTGCGCACCGGCCTGGACAGGTCGGGTGCAGGCGGCGTGAACCGCCCTGCGGGACGGGCCAGGAGGCGGACCTGTCCTTCGACGATCCGGCCGAGCGGCCCTGTCGTCGGGGAGGTGAACGCGGTGATACCGGTGGCATCCGTCTTGCGGACGAACCGGGCGGCGTGGATCTCGTCGGCGAAGACGACCACACAGCCCAGGCCGCGCAGCAGGGGGCTGGCTGCCGCCTGCAGGGCGGCGAGGATGTTGGCCGGGCCGTCGGGTCCGGCCATAGTCGGGTTGCGCATCGCTCCCGTCACCACGATGGGCTCTTCGCCCGCATGCAACAGGTCAAGCAGGAACGCGGTCTCCTCGATCGTGTCCGTGCCCTGGATCACTACCGCGCCCGCTGCGGCCTGCTTCGTGATCGCGGCGGCCAGCTCGGCGATGTCGCCAATAGCCAGGGACGCGCCGGGTACCTGCCGGAAGTCATGCACCTCGACAGAGGCGCCGATGCCCGCCAGCCCCGGCACCGCCTCCAAAAGCTGGCGTCCGGTCAGCGCCGGGGCAACTCCGCCGCTGTCGCCTGCCTTCCTGGCCATGGCGATGGTACCGCCGAGGGAGAACACCGCTACTCGCGCAGGCGAAGGACGGCTGGTGGTCATCAGTGCCGTGACTCAGGAGTTCCGGGCGTCGCGCCAGGCGATCCAGTCGCGGAGCTTGGACAGATCGTAGTCCGGGCCGCCGACGCCGACCGTGAACAGCGAGACGCCGAGGGAACGCAGCGTCGGGCCGAGCTCGTCCGGGCTGCCGTTCACACCCACGGAGATCTCGATCTCCGCCGGGTCGCGGCCGACATCGGCGCTGTGCTGCCGCAGGATGCCGGCCTTGCGCTCGACCACTTCGGGGTCGCCGAAGGTGTGCCAGATGTCGGCGTGCTTGGCGACGAGGCGCAGCGTCTTCTTCTCGCCACCGCCGCCGATGAGCACCGGGATCTTGCGGGTGGGTGGCGGGTTCAGCTTGCCCAGCCGCGACTCGATCCGCGGCAGTGCCTCGGCCAGGTCGTTGAGCCGCCCGCCCGCGGTGCCGAACTCGTAGCCGTACTCGGCATAGTCCTTCTCGAACCAGCCAGAGCCGATGCCGAGGATGAGCCGGCCGTCGCTGATGTGGTCGACGGTGCGCGCCATGTCGGCGAGCAGTTCCGGGTTGCGGTAGCTGTTGCACGTCACGAGCGCGCCGATCTCGACCCGCGAGGTCGACTCCGCCCACGCGCCGAGCATCGTCCAGCACTCGAAGTGCTTACCGTCCGGATCGCCGTACAGGGGATAGAAGTGATCCCAGTTGAAGACGATGTCGGCGCCGAGCTCCTCCGCTTCAGCGGCGGTGTCGCGGATCTTCTTGTAGGCGGCGTGCTGCGGTTGCAGTTGCAGGCCCACGCGAACAGGCCGGCTTACGGAAGCTGTCACGGTCCTCCACCCTAACCTGTAGGGCCCACCACCACCTTTATCGACTACACCGACGCACTGACCGCGTGAGTGGCGGCCATCAGCACCGGACCGCCCAGCCCGGGTCTACGTAGCGCACGACGGGGGCCGCACGGGGGGCTTCGGACAGCGTCATCCGGCTCATAGGAAGCGCACGGTGCTCGTTTCTCTGGGCGGTGTTGCCCTGTCCTCACGCTGCACCTCGATCGGGTGTGGCGGACTCGGCGGGTCTAGGAAACCGACTGGGTGAGTGTGCCGGACGCTGGGCCGGCCGTCGCAGCCACCCCGCAGCGCGGCAGCAAGGCTCGTCGCCGTGGTGGCCGCGTCAGTGGGCTAGGCCGAGCTCGCCAGCCCGCACCCCGGCCTGGAAGCGGGAGCCGGCCTCGAGCGCGGCCATCAGCTCGGCGACCCGCCGCCGGTAGGTGCGCAGCGAGGTGCCCAGCAGCCGGGCGGCCGCCTCGTCGGTGAGACCCGCGCCGAGCGCCCGCAGGATCTCCCGGGCCTCGGGAGCGAGCTCGGGGACCTCGCCGCGCAGGCAGGCGCCGAGGTCGATGGCCGCCTCCCAGGCGGCGGTGAACAGTGAATAAACCCCGCCCACCAGGACCGGGGACGTCGTCACCGTGTACTCGCGGCCGAGCGGCGACGGCTGGCCGGCCAGGATCGCCACCCGCCGGTCCAGGATGATCGTCTCGTGCGGCAGCGGCGCGGAACTGATCCGCACCTGCGCGCCCGCCGCGTCGAGCCGCCGCAGGTGCGCGCGCTGCGCCTCGTCGGCCAGCGCCAGCGGGCTCCACAGCTTGCGCACCGTGAAGCTGTCCGTGCCGGGGGCAAGCACCCGCCGGGCGACCGCGGACCGGGCCTCCGGCTGCGACCAGGTGGCCAGGTCGCGGGCCGCGCAGACGAACTCCTCGTGCACCGCGTCGAACAAGTGCCCCGCCCGGGCGATGAGCTCCGCGTCGCCGCGCACCGTGCTGGTCTGGTCATCAGCCACCCGTCCAGTCTGCCAGCCGTCTCCAGGACCGCCAAATGGCAGCAACCTGCCAGCTCCTCGCCGCGGCCACGGGGCCGGGGCAGGCTATGAGCATGACGAACACAACGAACACCAGCCAGCCCGCCGCCGCCTCCGGCACCTTCGCGATCGGCGGCGACCTGCCCGTCGCACGGCTCGGCTTCGGCACGATGCGGCTGCCCACCGGGACCTTCACCGGCCCGGTCCGCGACCCGGAGGACGGGATCGCGGTGCTGCGCCGCGCCGTCGAGCTGGGCGTGAACCACATCGACACCGCGAGCTTCTACCGGCGCGGTGACGTCGTCGCCAACGAGCTGGTCCGCCGGGCGCTGGCCCCCTATCCCGCCGGCCTGGTGATCGCCACCAAGGTCGGCCCGATGCTCGGGCCGGACGGCACCCCCACCCTGCAGGCCACCCCGGGCCAGCTGCGCGGCCTGGTGGAGGACAACCTCCGCGAACTCGACGTCGACCATCTCGACCTGGTCTACCTGCGGGTCGGCG
>PLRW01000238.1 GCA_003164955.1 Actinomycetota bacterium | reverse complement strand
AAGGAACCCGCCCTGGTGAAGCGATTGGACCCCTGGTCGAGGCGTTCATGCTCTGCCAGCAGCTGCGCCTCAGCTGCGCCGGCACTTTCGTCGGGCAGCTGCGCCATGAGGGCTTCCAGCGTGGCGCGGGCCCCCCGGGAATGCAGCGAGTCGAGGGTGGAGATGTAAGTGCTCGCGAACCTCTCGTCATCGATGAGGTCGCCGAAGACGTCGCGGTTGGCGATGAAGGCCACCGGGTCCTTACGCTGGCGGCGTGCGTTAGCGGTCAGTGCATCCTTGAGCTCGTCGACGATCTCGATCGGCTCGCCCTGGTCGTCCACACCCTCGGCGTAGCGCGCCCAGCTGGCCACCACCGCGGCGGATAGGGTGATGTGACCATCGCGAGCCAGGTTTTCGCGGATGACCGGCAGCAGAAATTTGGGTATGCGGTCGGAAGCTTCGGCGCAGAGCCGCGCCACCGTGTCGTGAACGGCCGCGCTAGAGAAGCGCTGGATCAGGTTGTGCTTGTAGTGGTCGAGGTCGATACCCGGAACCGGTTCCAGGGTGGGTGTGGCCTCGCGGTCCATGTAGGCAAGCAGGAACCGCGCGAACAGCGGGTCTTGGCATACCTCGTGCACCAGGCGGTAGCCGGCCAGATAGCCGAAGTAGCACAGTGCCTGGTGGCTGGCGTTGAGCAGCCGCAGCTTCATCAGCTCGTACGGCTCCACGTCACTGACGACCTGTACGCCGACCACCTCCAGGGGGGGCCGGTCGCCGGCGAAGCTGTCCTGGAGTACCCACTGCATGAACGGCTCACACACCACCGGCCACCGGTCCTCGATCCCGAATTTTTCGGTCAGCTGGGCGCGGTCGTCGTCGGTGGTGACCGGAGTGATGCGGTCGACCATCGAGTTGGGAAAGTGCATCTCCTGCCTGACGAAGGCGCCCAGCTCGGGGCTGCGCAGGGTGGCGAACGCGGCGAAGCTGCGCCGGGCGGCGTCCCCGTTGCCCGGGATGTTGTCACACGACATGATCGTGAACGGCGCAATCCCGCGCTGCCGGCGGCGGTCGAGTGCTTCGGTGATGAGACCGAACGAGGTCTTCGGTGTGGCTCCGGGCTGCAGGTCGTGACGGATGTCGGGGTTGGTCTGGTCGAATTGTCCGCTGAGCGCGTTGAAGTTGTACCCGCCCTCGGTGACCGTCAGGGAGACGATCTGGACCTTCGGGTCGGCCATCGTTTCGATGACGGCCGTAGGGTCGTCAGGGGCGAAGAGGTACTCGATGATCGAGCCGATGACGGTCGGTTCGATGGTGCCGTCCGGGTTCTTCACCACGAGGGTGTACAGGCCGTCCTGCGCATTCAACGCCTCCTTCATCCGCTGGTCGGCCGGCATGACCCCCACCCCGCAGATACCCCAGCTAAGTGCCTGTCCCTGGTTCATCAACCGGTCGAGGTACATCGCCTGGTGAGCCCGGTGGAACCCACCCACCCCGACGTGCACGATGCCCACACTGACCCGGCCGCGGTCATACGTCGGCCCCGGGACCCCTTGTGGCAGGGAGGCCAGGGTGGCGTTGCTGAGCGGGGTCGGGTGCTCGGTACGTGCGCTCACTTCACTGCTCCCATGGGGGTCCTGGACCTGTTTCTCCTGAGCGGCGAGCTAGCGAACGGGACCGGCGGGGACACTGCGGCGGGTGCGCACAACACCGACCACACCAAACCAGATCTGGTGGCCATCAGGCCGGGCCCGCCGTGCTTGGCGCCGCCGGTTCGGCTTTCTGGTGCTTGAAGTCGCGCGGCCGGAAACGCCCGCGGTGCAGCTGTCCTTCGATCTGTTCCAGGCTGCGCCCGGTCAGTTCGGGCATCCGGCGCCAGATGAACAGCCACGCGGCGACGTTGAAGGCCGCGTAGAGCCACATTGTCGGTCCAGCACCGATCCGGCCGAGGATCGACAGCAGGCTGAGGGTGATCACCAAGTTCGTGGTCCACAGCGTGGCCGCCTGCGCGCTCGTGCCCGCTCCGCGGACCGCGAGGGGATAGATCTCCGAGCCTGTCAGCCAGCCCATCAGCTGCAGGCCGCCGGCGTTGAAGAGCATAAAGAGGATGAGGCAGACGATGATGAGCCCGATGGTCTTGTGGCTGGTGTTGCCACTGATGAACAGCACTCCGAGCACCGCGAGGGCGATGGCCGCGCCCGGGATCATCGTCAAGGTCAGTCGCCGCCGCCCGACGTGGTCGACGATGGACAGCCCGACGATCATCATCACCAGGTAGGTCACTCCCAAGCCGACGCTGACCCGCAGCGCCGCAGACGTCGAGAAGTGGTTCTTGGTGAGTATGGTCGGCGCGTAGTAGATTATCATTTCGATGCCGCTGAGCTGGGTGAACACCGCGATGCCGCAGCCCGCGATCAGGGCGGGGCGAACCCACCGTTGCCGCAGCCCGTGCCAGCCCCGGTTTACGCCCGCCTCGCGCTCTAGGTCCTCGACCTCCACGATGTCCTGCAACTCGGCCGAGACGTCCACTCCCGGTCGTCGAATCCGTTCCAGGACCTTCCGCGCACCGTCGTGGTCGTCGCGTTTGACCAGCCACCTCGGGCTCTCCGGCAGCCGCAGCATCAGGATCAGCATCAGCGTCGCCGGCACTGCGGCCATCCCGAGGGATAGCCGCCAGGAGAAATGCTGGCTGGCGCCGATGATGGTGGAGACGACGATACCGACGCCGATACCTACCTGGAATGTCAAGACCAGCTGACCGCGGCGCTTCGGCGGTGCCAGCTCGGCCACATACATCGGGATGGTCTGCGTCGCGCCGCCGACCGCGAAGCCGAGCACGACCCGGCTCAGCGACAGCGCCCAGGTCGTGGGGGCTACCGAGCAGGCCAGCGCCCCGATGATGAAAATAGCCGAGACGAGCAGCATCGTACGATGCCGTCCCCACCGCTCGGAGAGCCGGCTGCACGATAGCGCCCCGATAACCGCACCGAGCAGGATGCTTGAGGCGATTATCTGCTCCACCCCGGTCCCGGTGTGGAACTGGCGGGCGATCTGCAGCAGGGCACCAGAGATGATCCCGGTGTCATAGCCATACAGCAGCGCCGAAATCGCCGAAACCCCGGCAGCCATCAGTAGCAGGCCGGTCAGCTTAGATGACGCCGCGGCGTCGGCTTCCGGCACACCGCGCGGAGGTGCCTGGGGGGGAGCAGTCATCGTCTTTCCTTCTTGCCGGGGGTGGTATCTCGCTGGGGGTGGTATCTCGCCGGCCACCGGGCCGGTTCAGCGCGGTGTGTCCCGATTTCGGCGACCGGCACTCACCGAGCCGGCCACACGGTTGCGGGCGACCGCAGGCACGTCCGTGCCGGCGCTGTCGCGGGTGATGACGCCCCGGGTACGACTCGCCATCGTGATGACCGGCCGTGACACCCGTTGCCGGACGCCGGTGCACGGCCGTTCCGCAAGGATCTGAATTCCTGCCAGCGGCCGTCTGCGCCGCCGAGCCGGACATGATCGCGATGTTTGCTTCGTGCCGCAGCAGCGTGCGGCACCTCGCCCGGGCCTGGCGATGCCGGCGGGCCGAGCGCTGGACGGGTTCGCCGGCGAGGCGGTCGCGGTCCAGGCGCAGCGCAGCGTGGTCTCGCGCCGGGATCCCGTCAGGGCCCGCTGCGATCCTCGGGAGGCCAGGTGCACCGGTCGGGGCGCCGGGCAGCATGCTGAATCCCAGCAGGCCCGCGATTCTCACGACGATGCCGTACACAAACAGCTTGCCGGCGGACGGACCGCTCAGCTGATGACCGGATAGCGCGAAGTGGCCGCCCAGCGAGTAAATGCTGCCGCTGCTGGTTGCAACGCCCGCACGTGCGACGACGGCCGCGATGATCAGGATGAGCGTTGCCGTGAAGACGATCATGGTGGTGACTCCCTGTGCTCCTGGGAGGATCTCCCTTGAGCCCGCGGGGTCCCGACGTGGCCACAGTTCGGCGTAATTTTTAGTCAACGCCGAACCCGGCAATTAGTCAACGACGAGCCCGGCAAATGGCAATATCGTAGGTCTACACTGTAGCAATCCCGCCGCGAGACGGTCACAGTCAGCTCGGATCGTGACGACCTGATCGGCCAGCGCGACACCGCCCGCGCCTGGTCGTCGCGATGGTCGTAGGCCTACCGCAGGGCTTGAACAACCTGGCCAATCAGAACGCCGTCTACCACCAGGCCGACGCCACCCGCCTTGGCTCGTCGGCCGGGTTGCTGCGCACCTTCACCTACCTCGGCGCGATGATCGCCTCCGCCGACAACAGCGCATTCTTCGGACGCACCGCCGACACCTCCGGCATCCATCACATCGGGTGGTTCGCCCCGGCAAGTCTGGAGGCTGTTATGTCTGATGCGGGGCCAGTCAGGATCATCGCCAACCTGGCCGCAGGCGATCTGCACCACAAACCGCACCCACGGCCGTCAAACGCTCCGCCGTCCCGCGCAGGCCCTCATGCCGGCCGGCCGGCGGCCGATCGCCGGGGCAAGGCCGCAGTTTTGACTTCTACCCTATCTGTTCTATACGTTATATAACAGATAGCGATCGTAGCGATCGCCGCACCGCCGTTCCCGGCGGGCAGGGAGGCGTCAATGCCGGTCAGCATCGGGTCAGCCGGAAAGGCAATGGCCAGGCCATGGTCGTGCCACGGCCGGGGACGGCGCCGGCCCGGCCGGGTCGCTGGCGTCACCGGGGTCGCGGCTGGCCTGGCGGTGGCGCTGGCGGCGTGCACGCCGGCGCAGCCGTCCGGCTCGGCTGCCGCGGGGGGCAGCCAGCCCGCTGTCCTGCCCGGGATGTCCTGCGCGTGGCCGGACAGGCTAAGCGCGCAGGCGGACAACACAGCGTTCCCTGATGCGGCAGAGGCATACCTTTTGCAGCCGATCGTGGCGTCCGCCGGCACCCGGATCGTCCTGTCGGGCCGCTTCCCGGACGCCCGCTACGCCTCGGTTCAGGTTTACACACCTAGCGGTGCCGGCTCGTCCCTGCCCGACTACCGGATCGCCCCGCAGCCCGGCAGCCTGAATCCCTGGCAGCAGCAGGCCGCGCCCGGCGGCCGGTTCACGGTGACCATCCGCCCGGATCCCTCACCAGGCCAGGCCAGCACGTTGCCGCTGCCTCCCGGCACCACGAGCCAGCACCCGGGTTACCTCATCTACCGTGTCTACCTGCCGGCCGGGGGTGCTCCCTCGGATGTGCCGCTTCCAGTGCTGACGGTGGAGCAAGGAAGCGCGGCGCGCACGCTTCCCGCCTGCCCCAGCCGCAACGCCCCCGTGCGCTTCCCGGCGGTAAGCGGTTCCGCGGGCGGATCGGGCGCCGCAGCGCCCCCGCCACCCCAACTGGAGTTCTTCAAGCCTCCGCAGAGCACGTTCAATAATGGGGGGCTCGCCAACGCCGACACCAGCTACGTCCTGGCTTACCTGGCCCGCCCCCCGGCGCCCGACGTGGTCGTCATCACGGCGAAAGCGCCGACCTTCGCGCCCGGCAGCCATCCCGTGCCCTGGCCGGCCCACGCTGATCTCGCCGACGGCCGGCTCGGCTGCGGTGGCGGGCATCCCGATGGGGCCGGGGCCCGGCCCAGCCGCGGCATCCCTGCACCGGCCGCGCCGCAAGACATCCAGTCCCCAGGCGAAGTGACGGCTCACCGGAAAGGAGAATTAAAGTGTCGGCGACTCTGAAAGTGACACAAGAATCGCATCTGAACCCTGCGGGCATCATGCGCGGCACGTTCGATGTCGTGGTCGACGGTAAGAGTGCCGGGCCGATCAAATGGCACGAAGCGATCGAGGTGCCAGTCGAACCTGGACATCACACCCTGCAAGTCCGCAAAGGCCGATACTCGAGCAAAGTCAAGGCCTTCGACGCGGCCGAGGACGAATTCGTCGCCTTCCGATGCAACAGAAGGAGGCACCCGCTGATCTTGGCCGCGACGCTCTTCGCGCCCAGCCTGGCCATCTCGCTCACTCGCGAGTAATCAGCACGGGGAGGCGCGAAGCAAAAACCGTGCGGATCGCGGCCAGGCAGGGCCTGCTGCGGCTCGGCCGGAAGTCCGGCGCGGTCGTGCGCCGCGACGCGGGCAGCGAACCACCGGATCCCGGCTGGGCCCAGGACTGGACGAGCCGGCTGCGGACGCTGCTCGCGTGGCTGATCATCGCCGGGACCGTCGCCGCGCCGGCCGGCCTGGCGGTGATCGGGGCCGCGGCGGGAATGTGACCGGACGCTAGACCGAAATTACAGCCGGTCCGCAGGCTGGTCACGCTAACGCTAACCTGCAGTTTTGTGCGCAGCCATATTGCGGGCGGCGCTTATGCCTTGACTGCCCTGCCCTCGAACATGTAGCTGAACGGCTTGGGGCCCTTCATGTAGTAGTTATCCACCCGGGTCAGCTCAAGGCCACAGTCAGCCACCAGCTGGCTGATCGGCCGGTTGAGGTGGCACCCGCCGGCCAGGCGGCGCTGGAGCCCCGTCAGCCGGTTCTGCCAGCGGGCCACACCAGGGTCCGGGGAGTGGCCGTGCTCCACGAAATGAAACGAGCCGCCGGGACGCAGCACCCGGTATACCTCGCCAAGGGCGCGCCCGGCGTCAGGAATAGTGCATAGTGTCCACGTCGCCACCACATGATCCACGCTGGCCGGGTCCAGCGGAACCGCCTGCCCGTCTAGCCCGATGTACTCCACCGGCACCCCGCTTGCCGCCACCCGCTTAGCCGCCAGCCGCCGGCCCACCGGCGCCGGATCGACCGCCCGCACACGGGTAACAGCAGGCGGGTAGTGCAAAATATTGAGGCCTGACCCGAAACCGATTTCAAGGACCTCCCCCTCAAGCCCACTGCACACGCGGCCACGTATCACCGCGAACTCACGGCGGTTCATGACCGCATTAATGACGCGGGGCAGAACCTGGTCCTGATAGATCCCCATCTCGCCAGTATCCGTGATAGCGCCGTCGTCCAGGTCAGGCGTCGCGCGGATGGGGGTGTGGTGTGGTGGTGGCGGTTCAGCTACGGCCGAAGAGCTTGCGCAGCCAGCCGCCGCCCGCGGCGGGGTCGCTGGCGTGACCGGCGCAACGCTGGGAGGCCGGGACACCGGCCATCACCTGCTTGACGTGCTGGCCGCAGCCCGCCCAGGTGGTCTTGCCGCATTTCCTGCAGGTGACTGCTCGGCACATAGTGGTTCTCCTCAACGGTGCGTTATGCGACGGCTTCGGCGAGCTAGTGGATGCCGATGTCGGGCGTGTCCACCGGGATCACAGGGGTCCTCCTTGCCGCCGTCCAGTCATCAATACCCTGGGGGGTATTTAGATGGTCGACTATAACACCCCTGGGGGTATTCCAGAAACCGGACTCTCCGCTTACGGGGACGCTGCCGTCCGCCGGGCCGTACCTGCGGTGTCACGTAGGGGCACCGGACTGGCCCCGCCCTGGGGGGCCCGGTCGGCCGGACCTGCGTGACAGGGGAGCAGGCGGACGATGACCGATGCGAAAACACCCTGTTCCCGGATCCCGGATATACCCCCGCCCGTATTTGCCAGCAGGGGATGCGAACGGATACCGTTGCTCCGACGAATACCCTCCGGGGTATTTAAATCCATAGAGGAGCCGCGTTGCTCATCGCCATCGCCATCCCGGCCGGACTGCTGATCGGACTGTCGCTCGGCGCCCTCGGCGGCGGCGGATCCATCCTGACCGTTCCGGTCCTGGTCTACCTGCTGCACCAGCAGCCGCACGCCGCGACCACCGGATCGCTGCTCATCGTCGGGATCACGGCGCTCGGCGGGATGGCGGTGCACTGGCGCGCGGGCCGGGTCCGTCCGGTCCAGGGCATCACCTTCGGCGTGCTCGGCATCGCCGGCTCCTACGCCGGCACGAGGCTCTCCGCGAGCATCCGGCCCAGCCTGCTGCTCACCCTGTTCGCGGTCCTCATGCTGGCCGCCGCCGCGGCGATGCTGCGCCGCCGCCGGTCCCGGTCGGGGCAGCCAGAGCCCGTAACGCAGCCCGTCCCCTCCGGCCTGCCGCCTCCAGACGGCACGGGCACTCCGGGGCCGGGCGGCCGGGCCAGGGCCGTGACGCTGGACAGGCCGACCGCCGCGGCACGCCCGGGAACGAAGACCGCGGCGTGGTGGCATCCGCGCGGGGTGACGGGCCGCCAGGTCCTCAAGGTCGCTGCCGCCGCCACCGGCGTGGGGCTGCTGACCGGCTTCTTCGGCGTGGGCGGCGGATTCGTCATCGTACCGGCGCTGGTGCTCGCCCTCGGCTTCGAGATGCCCGCCGCCGTCGGCACCTCGTTGCTGGTCATCTCCATCAACAGCGCCTCGGCGCTCGCCGTCCGGCTCAGCGGCGGGGTCAGTCTCGACTGGCCGCTGCTCGGTGTCTTCACGCTGGCCGCGCTCGCCGGGACCCTCGCCGGGAACCGCATCGCCTCCCGCGTCAGCGCATCCAGGCTCACCGCCGCCTTCACCGGCCTGCTGGTCGCCGTGGCCGTCTACTCGCTGAGCCGCAGCGTGCCCGGGCTGATCTGACACCGGGCCGCCGATAGGACGCCAGCGTCAGCGGGCACGCAACCGCGGCCGGGACCGGGAACTCTCGTCAGCCTGACGGCCACCACGGTGGCGGCGGCTTCAGTTTCAGCGCGAATATGAGCACCTGCGCTGGCTCGTGCCGCCCGGGCGTAACCCCAGCGCCCGCGACGGGGGACGGCAGCTAGTGCTGTCAGGCGAGGGAGAGGAAGAGCTTTTCGAGCTGGGCGCGATTGGCACCGGCCGCGCCGTCTCCGTCCTTTTCCTCGACGGCGCACTGCTGGAGCCCGGTGGCGATGATCTTGAACCCGGCGCGGTCAAGGGCGCGGGCGGCCGCGGCGAGCTGGGTGATCACGTCGGCGCAGTCACGGCCCTCTTCGATCATCTTGATGACGCCGCCAACCTGGCCCTGGGCGCGCCGCAGCCGCTTGATCACATCCGCCATCGTCTGGCTGTCCACGTCCACGGCAACTCCTCGATCTATGCGCCCAGCGCGCCTACCGGTGGATGACCGGGACGCCATCCGTTTTATACCCTCCGGGGTACCCTACCAGGATGACCGCCGTGCACCGGCGCGGCGGCGGCCAACCTGGCCACAGCTGGCCGATGCCCCCGGCGTTCTAACGGCAGGGGCAGCAGCTAAAAGCAATACGTGTAACCAAAGCGCCCGTTCTCTCGCTATACCCGCCAGGGTATTTGCGCCGCGGACCTGGGTCCCGTACATTGGATGGAACAGATACCCCCTGGGGTATATAGGCGGCATCGAGGTCGGAAGGAGAAGCCGCATGAGCAGCACGGCAGGTTCCGGTGTGGAGGTCATCGCCATCGACACGCCCGCGCTGGGTGACCGCAGCTATCTCGCGCACGACGGTGAGGCCGCCCTGGTCGTCGACCCGCAGCGGGACATCGACCGGGTGCTGGCCCTGGCGGCGGCCCGGGGCGTGCGGATCACCCATGTCTTCGAGACCCACATTCACAATGACTACGTGACCGGTGGGCTGGCCCTGACGCTCGCGACCGGGGCGGCCTATCACGTGAACGCCGCCGACCCGGTGGCCTATGACCGGGTGCCGGTCAGCGACGGTCAGGTCATCGAGGTCAGCCCGGTCATGCGGGCCCGGGTGCTGGCCACGCCGGGCCATACGTTCACCCACCTGTCCTACGCGCTGGAGGCCGCCGGGCACGTCCATGCGGTGTTCACCGGCGGGTCGCTGCTGTACGGCTCGACCGGGCGGCCGGACCTGCTCGGCGCCGCGCACGCGGACGAGCTGGCCCGGGCCCAGTACGCGTCGGCGCACCGGATGGCGGCCGGGCTGCCCGCAGACACGGACGTGTATCCCACCCACGGCTTTGGCAGCTTCTGCTCGGCGACCCAGTCCGCGGGCAATGCGTCGACCATCGGCCGCGAGCAGCGCGCCAACCCGGTGCTGACCCTGGACGAGGAGCGGTACGTGCGCGAACTGCTCGCCGGGCTGGACGCCTACCCCGCCTACTACGCGCACATGGGCCCGGCCAACGCGGCCGGCCCGGCCGGGCCCGACCTTTCGCCGCCCCATAGCGCGGACGCCGCAGAGCTCCGGCAGCGGATCGAGGCGGGTGAGTGGGTGGTGGACCTGCGCGCCCGCCGGGCCTTCGCGGCCGGGCACCTGGCCGGGACGCTCAGCTTCGACCTCGACGGCAGCTTCGTCACCTACCTGGGCTGGCTGATCCCGTGGGGGACCTCGCTGACCCTGCTGGGCCAGACCCCCGAACAGGTCGCGGAGGCCCAGCGCGAACTGGTGCGGATCGGCATCGACCGGCCCGCCGCGGCCGCGACCGGCGGCCCGGCCCAGTGGGCCGGCCGCCAGCCGCTGCGCAGTTACCCGGTCGCCGACTTCGCCGACCTGAAAGCGGTCCGCCACCACCGGCCAGTAATCATCCTGGACGTCCGCCGCCAGCAGGAGTGGGACGCCTCACATATCCGGGGCGCCGTCCACGTTCCCCTCCACCAGCTGCCCGGCCGTCTGGCGGAGGTGCCCGCGGGCGAGGTGTGGGTGCACTGCGAAGCGGGCTACCGCGCCTCGATCGCCGCATCTTTCCTGGATGCCGCGGGCCGGACGGTCGTCGCCGTCGACGACGAATTCGATCGTGCCGCCCGCGCGGGCCTGCCCGTGGACGGCCTGCTGCCGCAGTCGGCGGCGAACTAACCCGGTCAGGCGCGGCCGCGGAGCATGAGGTGCCAGTAGAGGGCGGGCAGGCCGTAACGCTTGAGCAGCCACATGTCGTAGCGGGGTTTCATGGTGTTGATGAGCGGGATGCTCGGCGTGGGCTTCAGGTCGTAGTCGAACTCGGCGAGCAGCATGCGGTGGCGCGAGGTGACCAGCGGGCAGGACGTGTACCCGTTGTAGCGGGCGGCCGCGGGCCGGCCGCCCATGGCCGCTATCAGGTTGGCCACCAGCACCGGTGACTGCTTGCGGGCCGCCGCTCCGGTCTTGGACGTCGGCAGGTTCGCCGCGTCACCGAGGGTGAACACGTTGGGCCAGCCGGGGTGGACGAGGGTGTGCTTATCAGCCTTGATGTACCCGGCGGGGACGGCCGGGTCCGCGAGCGGGCTGTCCTTCACCCAGTCCGGGGCGCTCTGCGGCGGCACGGCGTGCAGCAGGTCGTAGTCGATGGTCTCCTTCGTCCCGGCTTTGGTGTCCGCGATGACCGCCCGGCGGGCGCCGCCGTCCACCTCGGTGAGCTGGGACTCTTTGCGGACCTCGATGCCGTAACCGGCTGCGACGCCTTCCAGTACCCTGGCCCAGTCGGGCTGGCTGAACATGGCAGCCGTCGGCAGCACCAGGATGATCCGCGTCTTGTCCAGGACGTGCTGGTGCCGCCACCAGTCCGCGGCGAGGTAGGCGATCTTCTGCGGGGCCCCGGCGCACTTGATCGGCCCGGCGGGCATGGTGAAGATCGCCGTGCCACCCCGCATGTCCCGGATGAACTCCCAGGTCCGCGGGGTCAGGTCGAACCGGTAGTTGCTGGACACACCGTTCTTGCCCAGCGTTTCGGTGAGCCCGGGGACCTTGCCGAAGTCGAGCTGGATACCGGGCGCCATCACCAGGTAGTCGTAGCCGATGACGCGGCCCGGGCCGGTGGTCACGGTCTGCGCATCCGGATCGGCGGCCACCGCCGCCTCGCGGATCCAGCGCACGCCTTTGGGCATCAGGCCGCTTTCCGGGCGTACGGTCGCGCTCTGCGGGGCGCGGCCGCCGCCTACCACGGTGAACAGCGGCTGGTAGTAGTGCTGGCTCGACGGCTCGACGACGGCGATGTCGTCCTGCCCGGCACGGATCAGCCGCGCCGCTGTGGTGAGACCGGCCGTACCGCCGCCGACGATCACAATGGTGTGGTGCTCTCTGGCGGGTGCGCTCATCGTGGCCTCTCCTGTAGCTCTCTGCCGGGCCGCATCAGGGTGAGCCCGGCGTCATGGGCATGATCGAACTCGTCGTCGATGCTGACCACCTGACGGCCGGCGGCGGCCAGGATGGATGCGGCCACCACGGCGCGGTAGCCGGTCCGGCAGTACACCCAGATCTCTCCCTCGGGGATGTCCGTCAGCCGCCCGGGCAGGTCGCTGAACGGTATGTGCAGGGCGCCGTCCACATGCCCGTCCGCCCACTCCAGGTCGCGGCGGACGTCCAGGACGACGCGGCGGCCGCCGGCCCTGGCCAGGTCGCTGAACGTGGCCAGCCGCAGCGAGGCCAGCGGCTGGCCGCCGGACCAGTCCCGGGGCTGCCCGGTCGCGGCCCCGGCCAGCCGGTCGATCCCGATCCGCGCCAGTTCCCGCTGGGCCTCGGCGACCTCGTCCGCGGTTTCCCCCAGCAGGGTGACGGGAGTGCCCCAGGGCAGCACCCAGCCCAGGTAGGGGGCGAAGCTGCCGTCCAGCGAAAAGCAGACCGCGCCGGGAACGAATCCGGACGCGAACGCTACCCGGTCGCGCAGGTCGACCACCCACTCCCCGGCCGCGATGCGGCGGCGGATCTCTTCCGGGGCGGCCTGCTGCGGCAGCGAGAGATCCGCGCCGCCCGGCCCGGCCAGGTTCGCCGGTCCCATGTGGGCGTAGTACGCCGGGTAGGCGTCCAGACCGGCCAGCAGAGCCCGCACGTACGCGCCCTCTCCCATGGTGAGCACGGCGTTGCTCCGTCTCTCCTGCCCGATCGTGGACGACGAGGCCTGGGCCTGCGTCGCCGCACAGAAGCTGCCGAAGCCGTGGGTGGGGAAGATCCGCGCCGTGCCGGGCAGTTCGCGGGCCAGTCGCCGCGCCGACGCATGCTGAGCCCGCGCCAGGGCCGGGGTGCTGGCCGGGCCGAGCAGGTCGGGCCGGCCGGTCGTTCCGAACAGCAGCGATCCCCCGGTGAATACCCCGGCCACCTCGCCGTCGGCCTCCAGCACGTAGGACAGATGCGTAAACGTATGGCCGGGCGTAGCCAGGACGCGCAGGCGGGTGGCCGGGCCGATGTCGATGGCGTCGCCGTCGGTGACCGGCTCACGGCCGAAGCGGACCGGATCCGCGGCGTTCACCAGGTACGCCGCGCCCGCTTCGCGTGACAGCGCCAGGCCGCCGGTCACGTAGTCGTTGTGGATGTGCGTCTCGGCCACGTGCGTGATCCGGACGCCTGCCCGCTCGGCGAGCGCAAGCACCCGGTCGTAGTCCCGTTGCGGGTCGATGACGACCGCGGTCTCGCCGTCGTGGGCCAGGTAACTGCGGTCACCCAGGGCCGGCGTTTCGATCGCCAGGATTTCGGCCATGATCGCGTCCCCTTGGCAGCACGGGAGCTGATCGGCTAAATGTACGATCATTCGGACGGATGAACAAGAGTTCCGGTGAAATCGCGCTAGCGCGGCCCGGCCGGGTGCGCCAGAGCCACTGCCGCGCTGGTAGCTTCCCTTTTAGGGAACGGATGTACGGACATATTGCGCAGGGAGGACGGGTGGCGGTGCAGGGCACAACGGGCCGCCCGACGGCGGGGGCGGCGGCGCTGGACCGGCGCAGTCCGCTGCCGCTCTGGGCGCAGTTGCGCGCCGACCTGCTGCGCCGTCTGGATGCGGGCGCGTTCGACGAGGAATTCCCCGGCGAGATGGCGCTGGTCGCGGCGTATCAGGTCAGCCGCCAGACCGTCCGGGCCGCACTGCGTGAGCTGCGCGCGGATGGCGTGGTCCTCGCCGAGCGGGGGCGCCGGCCCCGGGTGGCTGACCCGGCGGTCATCACGCAGCCGCTCGGGACGCTGTACTCCCTGTTCGCCTCGGTAGAGTCGGCGGGACTGCGGCAGACCAGTGTCATCCGGCGCCGTGATCTCACCGCGGACGGCGTCGTCGCGGACCGGCTGGGGCTGGAGGCGTCCACTCCGCTGTTCCGGATGGAACGGCTCCGCCTGGCCGGCGGCGAACCCCTCGCCCTGGACACCGTGTGGCTGCCCGGAGACCTGGGCGCACCGCTGCTGGAGGCGGACTTCACCCATACAGGCCTCTACGATCAGCTGGCCGCGCGTACCGGGATCCGGATCGATGGCGGCCGCGAGCACATCCGCGGGGTGGTCCCGACCCGCGCCGAGCAGCGGCTGCTCGGTCTCTCGCCGTCGACCGGGGCCCTGCTCATCAGCCGGCTGGGCTTCACCGCCGGCCGTCCGGCGGAATGGCGCCAGACGCTCATCCGCGGGGACCGGTTCTCGCTGCTGGCCGAGTTCTCCTCCCGGACCGGATACCGGCTCATTCCCGGCCATCATCCCGGGGCGCGGGGTAACCCCACTGTCCTGACCGCCGGCACGGCACCATCCTGACCTCGCGCAGGCCCTGGTCCCCGGCACGGCCACGCCCGGCAGTCTTGGCAGATACCCTAGGGGGTATAGTATGCTGGTGGTCAGCAGCGAGCGTCACCCCGTGGGGACACCGACCGGAACGGAGAATTTCATGTGCAGTCCTGCCGTCTGCGATCGATGCAAGAAGATCACCTGGACCGGCTGCGGCGCCCACGCCGACCAGGTGCTCGCCAGCGTCCCGCCCGAGAAGCGGTGCAGCTGCGATGGCTGACCGGCATGTAGTCCAGGAGAGCCACGTGCAAGGGAGTGCCATGACCACCGTCGCCCTGACCGAGGACACCTTCGAGGCCACAGTCACCGGAACCGGGATCACCCTGGTCGACTGGTGGGCCTCCTGGTGCGGGCCGTGCCGGATGTTCGCGCCGGTCTTCCTGGCCGCCAGCAGGCAGCATACGGACATCACGTTCGGCAAGGTGGACACCGAGGATCAGCCGGGACTGTCCGCCGCCGCGCGGATCAGCTCCATCCCGACCCTGATGGCCTTCCGGGACGGCATCCTGGTCTTCTCCCAGCCCGGCGCCCTGCCCGCCGCCGCGCTGGAGAAGGTCATCCAGGCCGTCCGTGACCTTGACATGGACGAGGTCCGCGGCAAGCTGGCCCAGCAGCAAGCGGAGAAGGCCGCCCGGTGAGCTACGGCACCCAGATCACCCTGGACCTCCCCTACGCCGAGGCGGTCGGCCGGGTGCGCGCAGCCCTGACGGAGCAGGGGTTCGGCGTGCTCACCGAGATTGACGTGACCGCCACCCTGCAGGCCAAGCTCGGGGAGAAGATCGAGGATTACGTCATCCTCGGCGCCTGCAACCCGCCGTTCGCCTCCCGGGCCCTGGGCATCGACCGCAGCATCGGCCTGCTGCTGCCCTGCAACGTCGTCGTCCGCAGCGCGGACGGCGGCACCGTGGTTGAGGCCCTGGACCCGCAGATCATGGTCACCCTCACCGAGCGGCCCGAACTGAAACCGCTCGCGGACGAGGTCGCGGGCCGGCTGAGCAACGCGCTGGCCAGCCTCACCGCATAATGCAGCCGGCCCCGGTCCCTACGGTCCCGGCCGTCTGCGCCAGGACCTCTCACTGTCGTGCAGGATGATGGATACATCGGGATCGGCTGGCCGATGCCGGGCGGGCGCCCAGGTCATTCTGGTTTCGTGACGGCCTGGTCGCTGCGCCATCCCGGTGGCCGCGATGGCAGCCGGGCCGAGTAGATCGAGTAGCCGTCCAGGTAGAAAGCGACAGCGGTGGCGATGGCGGTGGCCGCCGCCATGGGAATCATCAGCGAAAAGCCGGTGTGGGTGAGTTCCAGGACCAGGGCGAGCCCGGCCAGGGGCGCCTGCATCGCCGCGCCGATCATGGCGGCCGCGCCGATCATGGCGTAGGCGCCGGCCGGTGAGCCCGGCCAGATCAGGCTCCATGTCATCCCGAGACCGCCGCCCAGAACGGCGCCGGTGCTGAGCGTGGGGGTGAACACTCCCCCGGACGCGCCGCTCTCGAGGCACAGTGCGGTCACCGCTGGCTTGAGGGCGAACAGGGTCAAGGAGAGCCCGATGCCCCCCATGCCGGTGAAGGCGTCGCGGGCCATGTCCTTGCCATTGCCGAAGAGCTGGGGGTACCAGATGCCGATCACCCCGAGCACCGCGAAGGCGAACAGCGGGGCGAACAGGGCCTTAAGCCCGCTCATCCGGTGATGTGACACCCAGCCGAGCAACCGGATGTAGCCGGCTGAAATGAGCCCGATGAGGGGGCTGACCAGCAGGGAGAAGGCCATCAGTGATCCGCTGAGCCGGTAGTCCGGGATGGCCGGGTAGGTGGCGTGGTCGGGCAGGTAGATCCAGGCGGTGGCGGTCGCGATGCATGAGCAGGCCAGCGCGGGCAGGATGACCGGCAGCGAGATGCTGCCGCAGAGGATTTCGGCGGTGAACAGGGCCCCGGCGAATGGGACGTTGTAGACCGCGGCCAGGCCGGCGCCTCCGCCGCAGGCCACCAGGAGCCGCCGCTGCGGGGTGGACAGCCCGGCCCAGCCGGCCAGGACGCTGGCTGAGGCTCCGCCGAGCAGTTTGGGGGCCGCCTCGCGCCCGATGGACGCTCCCATGCCGATGACCACTTCGGAAATGACCGAGGTACCCAGGGAGCGCCGGAACGACAACTTGCCGCCGTGACTCCAGATCGCCTCGTCGATCTCTGCGTGCTCGCCTTTGGTGTAACGGCGCAGCAGGAACCACGCTCCCCCGCCGAACGCCCCGGCGATGAGCAGGGAGCAGACTCTGCGCAGAGCCGATGCCTGCTCAACGCCCTGCTGGAGGCTCCCGGTGTGATAGCCGAACGCCAGATACTGGACGTTGAACAGCAGCAGCATCAGCACGGCGCCGAACAATCCGGTGGCAATTCCGGTGAGGATGACCGCGAGCCAGAACCGCGGCGTGAGGGCGGCCTCGCCGTCGCTGGTGATGTTGGGCTGTTCCGTCGCGCCGCGGCCGGACGGGAGCCGCCGCTTGAGCAGCGGCTGGGGACTGCGCAGGCGCTCGCTTCCGGTCGGCCGCCCGGCTCCGTCTTTGGCGGCGGGCCGCAACAGGGTTCTCAGGCCCGGCAAGAGCCGGGCCGGCATGCGGGCGCCGGTGGGCTGCGCTTCATCATGGGGGCGTGTCACCGTGGCAGCTCCGGGACCTCCACCCCGGCGGTGGCCGCGTCGTGCAGGACCTGGGCGGTGTGCGCGGCTCGCGCGTGCCACCAGCGGCCGGTCGCGCCGCCGCTTTCGCGGGACCGGTGACGTCGCTGCCACCGGCGCGCTTCACCGGCCAGCCACGCCAGGGCCGGGACCGGATCCTGGTCCAGCATGGCGTGCAGGGTGAAGCGGCGCTCGCCGATCCGGTGTCCCACCCCCGCCTGGCCGGCGCCGGCCGCCAGCTGGTGGCGGGTCAGGATGATGCCGCTGCGGGCCGGTGTGGTCAGCGCGCCGGTCAGGTCGCTGATCCGGCCCTCGGCCGTGAGCGGGGGCGGTGCCGCTCGCAGTGCTAGGGGCAGCCCGGCCTGCGCGGGGAGGTCACGGTATTCGGCGGTGAGGGCCCGGCGGGCCAGGGTGGCCCAGGCGGTCAGGGCTGGCCCGGCGACATCGGTCACGGCGTCGAGGTATGCGGGCAGCCACGGCCACAGGTGCTCGCTGAGCAGTGCGGCCCGCGACCGGGTCAGCGCGGCGGCGGTCGCGGGGCGGCGAGTGCCGGCGGCGGCCTGGCCGAGATGGGCGTACAGGCTCAGCAGGGCGGTCAGGTGGTCGGGTTCGGCCGGCGGGGTGAGGGCGAGGGCCCGCCAGAATCCGGCGGCCCGGTCGGTTCCCTCGCCGCCGAGGCCTCCCTCCGGTCCCAGGTAGACCGACGCGTAGGGCGGGGTGTTGAGGATGAAGACCTCGGTGTGCTCGGCGGCCGCCGGGACATCAAGGCCGAGCGACGGGGCGACGGCCCCGGCGGCGGCCGGGCTGTCGGCGACGGCGCCGAGTGCGCGCAGCAGTTCCCACCGGCCGTCTGTCATCCTGTCCCGGCCTCTTTCCTGGTCTGGCCGGGCAGGGCGAAGGCGGCGGCGGACGGTTTCAGCGGGCGCATCAGCCAGCGCGGCCGCCGGGTGCCGTCGGGTGACACATGCCCCGCAGGGCGGGTCTGCTGCATCCATCGCTGGTAGACGGTCCGCGCTTTCGCGGTGTCGACGGCGATGTCGCCGTGCTCGTCGCCGGGCCGCGCCGGGCCGACGCGTACCGCCTGGTGCCAGCAGTGCATGCCGGAGATGGGATCAGGGTGGACGGGGAAGGTCAGGTTCTGGTGCACGCCGGTATCGGACCACCAGATGCGGGCGGTGTCCGGGTCCGCCGACGGGTACGGCTTGACCCGGTCGGCGGCCCGCATGGTCCAGCCGTCGCCGCCGCGGTGCAGGTCGACGGTGGCCATCATCCCGCCCGCGCTGACCTGACTGTGGCCGGTGAGCTTCCAGCGGCCCATGTGGTGGGAGCAGGCGACCACGCCGGGCCGGATGCCTTCGGTGATCCAGGCCCTGGCCACGAAGTAGCCGATCTCGGTCTCGACCCGGATCAGGTCGCCGGTCCGGTGGATACCCAGCCGCGAGGCGTCGGACGGGTGGACCCAGACGGGGTTGGTGTGGGAGAGCTCATCGAGCCATTTGCTGTTCGCCGACCGGGTGTGGATCTGGGTGGGCAGCCGGAAGGTGGACAGCAGGACCATCTGGCCCGGTTCCAGGACCGACGGGTGGACGTGGCTCTTGATGTACCCCGGGATGGCGTGCTCGGGCCAGCCCCAGGCGGCCAGCGTGGCGGACCAGAATTCCAGCCGACCGGAGGGGGTGGGGAATCCGCGCCGTACCACCCCGTCGACCATCACGCCGGCCGGCCGCCGCCCCTGCGGGTCCGGGCCGGGGGCTCCCGCGGGAACGATGTTGGGGCTGGCGGGTGCGGCCGCCGTCGTGTAGACGCGCCCGGCCGGGGTGACCGCGGTGCCGCTGAGCTCGCTGGCCGGCACCTCGCACTCGTGCTGGGCGCCGCCGGCGCGGGCGATCTCGAACGCCCCGTACCGGCGCATCCAGGCCAGCGGGGTCAGCCCTTCGGCGGCGGCGCGTTCCGGCAGGCCGGGGACGGAGTGCTCGAACATCCATCCGTAGTACTCATCGACGGTCAGCTTCTCCCCGGGCCGGGCGCGTGATTCGTGGTACTGGCGGATGCCCATCGAGCCGTCGGGGTCGATGCGCCAGGACAGCTCGATCCACCATTCGTTTTCTTCCCAGACCTCACCGGGATTGACCTGCCGGGTGTCGGTGATCTGCTCGCCCAGGCGCTCACGGGCGGCCCGCAGCACGGGCTGCCGGAAACCGACCCACTGGCCGTCGTACTGTTCGTAGGAGTGGGTGTCGTGCCGTTCGGAGCCGTGCCCCATCGGCAGCACGTAGTCGGCGAAGTAGGCCGACTCGTTCCAGGTCGGCGTCAGGGCGATGAAGCAGCCGACCTTCTGCTCGTCGGTCAGCATCTCCATCCAGGACAGGCCGTCCGGGTTGGTCCACACCGGGTTGTAGACCCGGGTGAAGTAGGTGTCCAGCCGGCCGCGGCCGTCTTTGAGGAAGTGCGGGAGCAGGAAGCTCAGCTCGTTCTGGGCCAGCGGGAACTCCTCCGGCCAGGACAGGTCCTGCCACACGCCCGGGTGGGGCGGCACGTGAATCGGGCGGGGAACGAACTTGTTCCAGGCGTTCGGGAACGTGCCGCCCTCGGTGGCCACGGCGCCGAGCAGGGCAGCGATCAGGAACAGGGTCCGCGACACCTGCCAGCCGCCCAGGTTGCCGGCCGCCGCCGACCGCCAGGAATGACAGGAAAAGCGGGTTCCGGCGCTGGCCACGACGTCGGCGACCTCGGCGATGACCGCCGCGTCGAGGCCCGATTCGGCGGCGGCGTAGCCGAACGTGAACTCGGCGTACAAGCCGGCCAGTTCACGCTGGAACGTCTCGAACGTGACCGGCAGCCCGGGCCGGCATTCGGTGAGGTAGTCCTGCCAGTTCCACCAGCGCCGGACGAACTCGGCGTCGTACCGGCCGGTCTGGATGAGGTGGTTGGCGACCGCCAGGTTGATGGCGGCTTCGCTGCCGGGCTGGGGGGACAGCCAGTAGTCGGCGTGCGTGGCCGTGTTCGACAGCCGGGTGTCCAGCACGATGAGCTTGGCGCCCTTTTCCCGGGCCTCGGTGATGCGCTGGGCGTGCGGATTGAAGTAGTGGCCGGTTTCCAGGTGGGAGCTGATCAGGTAGATGACTTTGGCGTGGGCGTGATCGGGGCTGGGCCGGTCGATGCCCATCCAGAACTGGAATCCGGCCCGGCCGCCGCTGGAGCACACGTTGGTGTGGGAGTTGTGGCCGTCGACGCCCCAGCTGGCCAGGACCCGCTCGGTGTACCCGTCCTCCCCTGGCCGGCCGAGGTGGACCATGATCTCGTTATGCCGTTTTTCCTGCAGGGCCCGGCGCAGCCGTGCGGCGATGGCGTCCAGCGCCTCGTCCCAGGTGATGCGCTCCCAGCTGCCCTCGCCGCGCCGCCCGGCGCGGCGCAGCGGGTACAGGACGCGGTCGGGGTCGGTGACCTGGTTGAGCGTGGCCGGCCCTTTGGCGCAGTTACGGCCCCGCGATCCCGGATGCTCGGGATTGCCCTCGAACTTGCGGACCTGCCGGGTGTCACGGTCGACATAGGCCAGCAGCCCGCACGCGGACTCGCAGTTGAAGCAGGTGGTGGGCACCAGCATGTAGTGGTGTTCCTCGCGGGCCGGCCACGCGCGCGAGGACAGCTCCACCCAGTCGTCCCAGCGTTCCCGGGGCGGGAACGCGCCCAGGTGCACCCGGCTGGCCCCCGGGTAGAACGTCTCGCCCCTGGCCTCGGCCCCGGCGCGGGCCGCGGAGACCCTGGCTCCCAGTTCGGCCAGTTCCGGCCGGCGGCGGGCGGGCTGGCGGGCACGTTCTCGCATGGCGGTCCTCAGGAGAGCGGCACGGACTGGCCGGCCTGGACGTAGGCGTGCTCGTGGGCGAGCAGGCCGCCCACGGCGAGCGGGACGGCGGCCACGCCGATCCACGGAGCGGCGACGGACACCGCGACGGCCGCCAGTCCCGGCCAGAAGAACCGGGCGTAGCGGCCACGGGTCATCGCGGCGGCGGCCAGATGGGCGTGCTCGGTGGGGTGGGCCACGCTGATCTCACCGCAGGCCAGCAGGACGTGGGCCGCCGCGGCGGCGGCGAGCAGTGCCTCGGCGCCGGTGACCGCCGGCCGCGGCCCGAGCCAGAGCGCGAACGGCAGCAGGCCCGCCGCTCCGGCGAGAACCGCCTGAACCGCCAGGTGCGCGGCCAGCAGCGGGCTCTGCCACAGGTCACGCGCCTTGGCCTGGGCGAACAGGTAAGCCGTGTAGCAGGCGGTGGCCAGGGCGAGCGGGATCAGGAAAGCCGCCGTCACCTGCTGGGTGGCCACCGAACCGGCCAGCGAGCCGGCCAGGTACCCGACCACGGCGGCGCCGTAGGCACCGATGATGAACGACCCGCGCACGAGCCAGCTGCGCCAGTGATGGCGGGTGAAGATCAGGTAGAACCGCTTCGGGTGGCGCAGATCCCAGATGAGCAGCACCCCGGTTGCCGCAAGGAAGACCAGTGCCAGCCCCGGCCCGGCCCACCGGCCCAGCGGGCTGGCCCAGGGGATCCGCCCGGCCAGCAGCAGGATCAGCGGGACCAGGAGACCGCCGGCGGCCAGGCCTTTCGTCCAGGTGTACAGGCTGACCCGCCACCCCCAGGGTGCGTGGTGCGGGATGTCGTAGGACAGCAGCGCCGCGGCGCTGGAGCTGGGCTGTCCCGGATGCCCGGCGGCGACATGGCCCGGCCCGGTTTGCCCCTGGCTGGCCCAGGCGTACAGGCCGCCGTCCGGCCGCCGGGCCGCCAGCGGATCCAGGGTGGCCTGATGGGCACCCTTGTAGAACACGCCCGGGCGGGTGCCCTTCTCCGGGCGGCGGACCGTCACCGCCTCACGGTGGACGATCTCGGCCACCTTCGAGGCCGGGTCGTTCAGGTCCCCGACCAGGATCGCCCCGGTCGGGCACACCGTCACGCAGGCCGGTTCCAGCCCGACCTCCAGCCGGTGCGCGCACAGGTTGCACTTTTCCGCCGAGTTGTCCTCCGGGTTGATGAAGATCGCGTCGTACGGGCAGGCCGCGATGCAGGCCTTGCAGCCGATGCAGACCGACTTGTCGAAATCGACGATGCCGTCCTCGCGCCGGTACATCGCCTGCGTCGGGCACGCCGCGACACACGGGGCATCCGCGCACTGGTTGCACCGGGTCACCTGAAATGCGCGCCTGACCTGCGGGAAGATGCCTACTTCCACCGACTTGACGTAGGTCCGGGTGACGCCCAGCGGCACCTCGTTCTCGCTTTTGCACGCGGTGGTGCAGGCGTGACAGCCGATGCACTTGTCCTGATCCAGGACCTTGGCCCATCGCTGCAGGATGTCATCGGGTGCGCTCACACGCTCACGCTAGAAGCGGTCAGATGGTCGTGCGTAGCCATGAATTCGTTATGGATCCCTAAGCAGCGCTTATGAGGTGGCGACCCTGAGCAGTCTCTGCGCCAGCGGCGTCAGGCTGCGTCCCTTGATCCACACCGCCCGCAGCGACCTGGTCAGGTCGATGCCTTCCGTCGCCACGGCGACCAGGCGCCCGGCGGCGAGATCGTCGGCGACCGCCAGCGTGCTGAGCACGACCGGCCCCTCACCCCGCCGGGCCGCCGCGAGGACGGCGCTGGTGGACCCCAGCTCCAGCCGGGAGCAGGGGCCACCCCAGGCCCGCAGCGCGTCGTCCAGCACTTCGCGGGTGCCCGAGCCTGGCTCACGGACGACCAGGTCGGCGCCGGCCAGCTCAGGACCGGTGACCGGAGCCGCGCGCCGGGCCCACGGATGAGCGGGATGCACCACGACGACAAGGCGGTCACTGCGGACCACCACGGCCGCCATCCCCGCCGGCGGGGCGTCATGGCCCTCCACGAAACCGACCTCGGCACCACCACTGCCGATGCGGGCCAGCACCTTCGAGGAGTTCGTGACCTCGACCGCCAGGACGACGTCGGGGGATTCCCCGTGCAGCGCGCTGATCCACCCGGGCAGCAGATGCTCGGCCACGGTCAGGGACGCCGCGACCCGCAGCCCGGAGCTCTCCGCCGCCACTACGGCCGCAACGCCGTCCATCATGGCCTCGGCCGCCGCAAGCACCCGGCGGCCGAGCTCGGTGATCTGCTGCCCGGCGGGGGTGAGCCTGGTCCCGGCCGGCCCGCGCTGCAGAAGGGAGACGCCGAGGCGGCGTTCCAGCTGGCTCATGCGCATGCTCACGGCGGCCTGCGACACACCGTGGCGGATGGCGGCCTGGCCGAGGCTGCCCAGCTCGGCCACGGAGTCCAGCAGCTGCAAGGCGAACAGATCCGGCGTCGCTGGCGGCAACATACCTTAACGGTAGCTTAAGCCCTGTTTTGAGGGCCGGCTGGCCGCCAGGCCGGTTCCCGTCCATCCGCGATCAGCGTCTGAGCGAGTGACCGGGACGCCCATGGCGCGTGGTCTGGTGACCATCGCCGGCTGGTCAGTCCCGGATAGCGCGAACCAGGGTGTCCACCGCCTCGCGGTGACCGTCAGCGGTGGCGACAGAACGCCGGACTCGCTCGGCCCGCACCACGGTGAGCCCCCCAAGGGAGCGCGTGATGGACTCCGGCGTGTACAGCACGGCCGGATCCGGCGGGCCGCCAGTGCCTTCGGTCAGGTTCGTCACGTCGTGGCCCACCACCAGCAGCACGCCGCCGGGTGCGAGCGCCGTCACGGCGCGGCGCAGTACGCCGTCCAGCTCAGCCTCGCGGAGCTGCAGGTAGGCGACCAGCACGAGCTGGAAGGAGGCTGCCTCGGGCTGATAGTCGCGGACGTCGGCGCGCACCCAGTCGACGGCTGCACCGCGCGCCTGGGCCAGCCGCCGGCCCTTGTCCAGCCCGGCGGCGGAAAAATCGACCGCGGTCACCTGCCAGCCCCGGGCAGCCAGCCACACCGCGTTGCGCCCCTCACCGGCCGCGACATCCAGGGCCCGCCCCGGCGCCAGGTCCTGCAGCTCAGCCACGGCAAACCGGTTCGGCTCAGCCGTCCACACCAGCTCGGTGCCGGCGTAACGCTGGTCCCATTCCTGGCTGTCCACCCTGGCCGCCTATCCGCTGATCACTCAGCCGTGAATTCCCTGCCACGCATCCAGCGGCACCGCTGTCGTGGCCCTGCCTCCAGCATACCCATGGGGGTATAATCTGGTCGGCTGTGTCCTGGTCTGATGGTGCTGATCGGCTGGTGCGGGAGGAAAGCGGCATCCTCTGCCCGAGGCTATCCGGGCGGGACCGGGCCGCCCGCCGCCGATGGTCACCCGGGCGCAGGACAAACGCCCCTCCCGCCCAGCCAGCACCACAGTCGCAGGATGATCATGTGAAGAGAATCGTGATCCTGGGCGGCGGCACCGGCGGAACGCTGACCGCCAACCGGCTGCGCCGCTCCTTTGACGAGCGGGACGCCGAGATCGTCGTGGTGGACCACGACGCTGATCACGTGTACCAGCCCGGGCTGCTGTTCGTCCCGTTCGGGCTCACCAGCATGCAGCGGATCGTCCGGCCGCGGCGCCAGCAGTTCCGCTCCGGCATCTCCTTCCGCCAGGCCGGGATCGGCCGCGTTGACACCGGAGCCGACCGGGTGCACCTGGATGACGGGACGGCGCTGGACTATGACGTGCTCGTGGTCGCCACGGGGGCACGGCTGCTGCCCGGGGAGACCGAGGGGCTGACTGGCCCGGGGTGGCTGAAGAGCGTGTTCACGTTCTACACGCCGGAGGGCGCGGTCGCCCTGCACCGGGCGCTGGAGCGGTTCACGGGCGGCCGGCTCGTCGTGAACGTCGTCGACATGCCGATCAAGTGCCCGGTCGCGCCGCTGGAGTTCTGCTTCCTGGCCGACTACTACTTCCGGCGGCGGGGCATCCGCGACCGCGTTGAGCTGACCTATGTCACGCCGCTGGACGGCGCGTTCACCAAACCGGTCTGCAACCGGGAACTGAGCGGGCTGCTCGTTGACAAGGGCATTGAGCTGGTGACTGAGTTCAATACCGGCACGGTCGAGGCCGGCCCGGCCGGCGCAGGCACGGCCGGATCCGCGGCCAGCGGGGCGCCCGGCGGCCGCCTGATCTCCTACGACGAGCGCGTGGTGCCGTTCGACCTGGCCGTCGTCATCCCGCTGCATGGCGGGGCCGCCTACGTCGAGCGCTCCCCCGGCCTCGGCGACGAACTGGGTTTCATTCCGGTGGATCCCAGCACGCTGCAGGCGAAGGCGAGGCCCAACGTGTTCGCCGTCGGCGACGCCACCGACGTGCCGACGTCCAAGGCAGGATCTGTCGCTCATTTCGAAGGCGACGTGCTGGCCGACAACGTGCGCCGGTTCCTGGCGGGCCAGGAGCTCCTGGCTGGCTTCGACGGCCACACCAACTGCTTCATCGAGACCGGCTTCGGTAAGGCGCTGCTGATCGACTTCAACTACGGCACCGAGCCGCTGGCGGGTCACTACCCGGCCCGGCTGGGCCTGCCGCTGCTCCGCCAGTCCCGCCTGAACCACCTCGGCAAGCTGGCCTTCCAGCAGTTCTACTGGCACAGCCTGCTGCCCGGCCGTGACGTCCCCGGCATCAGTTCCGCCATGCCCGCCCGCGGCAAGACCCGCCCCCGCGCGCAGGCCGCCGCCGGGGCCCGCGGTCACCGATGATCACCCTAAGGAGGTGCTGACGATGCCTGCCGTTACCTACGCCGGCCACAGCGTCGCCGTCAACGAAGAGGGTTTTCTCGTCGATCCTGCCCAGTGGACCGAGGACATGGCGCCACAGATCGCCAAATCGGCCGGCATCGACGAGCTGACGGCGCGGCACTGGCAGGTCATCAGGTTCATGCGGGCCGAATACCAGGCCAAGGGGACCGGCCCCACCGTCCGCGTCCTCGGTAAGACCTCCGGCGTCAGCATCAAGGAGCTGTACCAGCTATTCCCCAAGGGACCGGCCAAGACTGCCGCGAGGATCGCCGGAATTCCCAAGCCACGCGGCTGCATCTAACCGCCGAGAGGACGGTCCCGCCATGGACAGCAGCATCGAGAAAGTCTCGATCATCGTCTCCAAAGGCTCGCTCGAGGGCATCTACCCCGCGCTCATCATGGCCAACGGCGCCCGCGCCGAGGGCATCGAAGCCAGCCTGTTCTTCACCTTCTTCGGCCTCGACGCGATCAGCAAAAAGCGCCACGAGCACATCAAGATGGCCACCGTCGGCAACCCGGGCCTGCACCTCGCGACCCTGGCTGGCGCCCTCCCCGGCATGCCCGGGCTGATGACCAGCTACCTGGAACGCAAGATGGGAAAGCTCGACATCCCGCCGATCCCGGAGTTCATCGAGATGATCGCCGACACCGGCGNNTCACGGTGGGCGAGTTCTACGCCCTCGCGGCCGGCGGCCAGATCATCTTCACCTGACCAGCGCTCGCACGGACGTGGGTGGTGTCACAACCACCAAACCCATATCCAGATACCCTGGGGGGTATACTTGGGGAGTCGGCTACGGGGCAGGCCGCGGGCACGTGACACTAAGAGAGTTAGGGGCGCGCAGATGAAGGTTGTCGTGGTCGGCGGGGTCGCCGGGGGCATGAGCTTCGCGGCGCGGGCCCGCCGCCTCGCCGAGGACGCGGAGATCGTGGTGCTCGAGCGGGACCCTTACGTCTCGTATGCGAACTGCGGCCTGCCCTATCACCTGGGCGGCGAGATCGCTGACCGGGATGCCCTCCTGCTGCATACCCCGCAGTCGCTGGCGGCCAGCCTGGCACTGGACGTGCGCACCGGACACGAGGTCCTCGCCATCGACCCGGCCGGGCGCACCGTAACGGTCCGCGAGCGCGCGACCGGCCGGGACTACCACGAGGCCTACGACGCGCTGGTGCTGTCCACCGGGGCCGCGCCGGTCATCCCGCCGATCCCCGGAGCCGGCCTGCCCGCGGTCCGCGTGCTGCGCACGGTTCCCGATGTGGACGTCCTGCGTGAACTGGTGGACGGCGGCGCCCGCCGGGCAGTGATCGTGGGCGCCGGGTTCATCGGCCTGGAGTCGGCCGAGGCGCTGCGGCACCGCGGCCTGGCGGTCACGGTTGTCGAGCTGGCCGGGCAGGTCATGCCGGCCCTGGACCCGGAGATGGCACGCAGCATCGAACTGGAACTGCGCCGCGCCGGCGTCGGGGTGCGGCTCGGCACATCGGTCACCGCGCTGCGGGAGGCGGCCCATGGCACCCTCACCGCGAGCCTGTCGGACGGATCCCAGGTCCCCGCCGACCTGGTCCTGCTCGCCACCGGGGTCCGCCCGGAGACCTCGCTTGCCGCAGCCGCGGGGCTCGCGCTCGGCGCCCGCGGCGCCCTGCTCGTCGACGAGCACCTGCGCACCTCGGTGCCGTCCATCTACGGCGTGGGCGATGCGATCGAGGTCACCGACGCCGTCACCGGCAGCCCGGTCCTCGTACCGCTGGCCGGCCCGGCCAGCCGGCAGGGCCGCGCGGCCGCCGACCACCTATTCGGCCGCGGCGGACGGCGCTCACCCGTCCTTGGCACCGCTATCGTGCGCGTGTTCGGCACCGTGGCCGCCACCACCGGCCCCAGCGAGAAGGCACTGCGCGCGGCCGGGATCCCGCACCACGCCGTGCACCTGCACCCGAATGACCACGCCGGGTACTACCCCGGCGCCTCCCCCCTGCACCTGAAGCTGCTGTTCGCCCCCGACGGACGGGTGCTCGGCGCCCAGGCCACCGGCAACGACGGGGTTGACAAGCGGATCGACGTCATCGCCACCGCCATCCGGGCCGGCCTGACCGTCGAAGACCTGGCCGGCCTCGAACTCGCCTACTCACCACCGTTCAGCTCAGCCAAAGACCCCGTCAACCTGGCCGGCATGATCGCCAGCAACCTGCTCACCGGCACCCTGGCCCTGTGGCGGGCCGGCGACCTGCCCCACCTGGACCCCCAGGCGGTACTGCTGGACGTCCGGACCGCTGCGGAGTTCCGCTCCGGCCACCTGCCCGGCGCGCTGAACATCCCGCACACCGAACTGCGCCAGCGGCTCGGCGAGATCCCCCCGGACCGCCCCCTGCTGGTGTACTGCGCGTCCGGCTTCCGGTCCTACCTCGCGCTCCGGCTACTACGGCAAACCGGCTGGCCCGACGTCCGCTCCCTATCCGGCGGCCTGGCCACCCTGCAACTGGAACTCCCCGCCCTGGCCCTCGACCAAGGCGAGCCAGCCGAACTGACCGGAACCGGCCGATAAGGCCAGGCGTCACTGCGCCGGAGCCTTCGGAGGCTCCATCGTGGGAGAGGAAGACGGAGTCGTGGATGGGCCACTGGCCGCACAGCTAGCCAGGACGGGTAAATCCTCCGTCTTTAGAGCGGCTGCGCGGCCATCCCGCGGTGGTTCCGGGAGGCTTGCGGTCTGCATGCCGATGAGGAGCCACTGGAGGGCCTGGCGGAACAGGTCGGCGGGAACCGCAGCGGGGTCGATCTGGCGCTGGCGGGCCAGGCCCTGGAACAGGGCGAGCATGATCCTGGTCACCGCTTCGGCCGGGATTCCCGGGCTGGCGCCGTATCGCTGCATGACGTGGGTGACGAGAGGGGTGAGCGTGCCGGCCCGCTCGCCCGTTTTCGTGGCCAGGATGTGCATCGCCGCAGCAGATCCCGCTCAACGGTGTCACGATGGCCACCGGCGCCCGGACGCACTCGCTGTTCGACTCCCGGGGCACGGTGTACGCCTGCGGCAGCGGCGAGGACGGCGCGCTCGGCGACGGCTCGACCGCGAACAGCCCGGCACCGGTCGCGGTCACCGGCCTGCCGAGCAGGCTGAAGGTCACCGCGCTGGCCTCCTCCTGGGAGGGCTCAGGCGCGCTGCTCAGCAACGGCGCCTACTACGACTGGGGCTACAACCCCGCCGGCCAGCTCGGCAACGACAGCACCGCCAACAGCGACCTACCGGTCCGGGCCGAACTGCCAGCCCCCGTGCGCCAGGTGTTCCAGGGCGGCAGCGGCCCCGCCAACGGCCAGACCATCGCGATCCTCGCCAACGGCTCCGCCTGGACCTGGGGCGCCAACAACAACGGACAGCTCGGCGACGGCACCACCGCAAGCTCGGACGTCCCCGTGCCCGTGCACGTGCCAGCCGACGTGCGGTTCGTCAAAGTCAGCTCAGGCGGCTATGCGTCCTACGCGATCGACGGCTCGGTTTCGCTTTGGCCGCAGTTATTATCTGGCTCGGCCATCACCGCGACATCGAGCCGATGGGCCAGTTCGCGCTGTACGTGACCGGCTATTCGGCCTACCGGATCTTCGAAGAATCGATCCGCGTCGACTCATCCGAGTACTTCCTCGGCCTGCGGCTGAACATGTTCGTGGCCTCGGCGCTCACCCTCGCCGGAGCCGCCTGGTTCATCTGGATCCAGCGCCGCGGCCCCTACAGTCAGCCGGCTGCCACAACTGACAGCGCGACCGCTGGCAATGCCGTCCCGGGTACTGTCACGGCACCCGCAGGAACGCCCGGAAGCGAACCGGGCCCGCACCGTCAAGGTGGCTGGAACAGGCCGAGGCCCTAGCCGGGATCGGGATCGCCGTGGTTGTCTGCACCGGTACCGGCACCGGGGTCGTCACGGTGCTGTCCGGAGAATGTCTCCCGGACCTCACGGGCCGCGTAATAGACGAGCACGTACCCGGCGGCCGGGTCGGCCCACCACCAGCCCAGCCCGGCGTTCAGCACCAGGCCCAGCAGCACAGCGCCCGCGAGAATCCCGTCGATCATCGTGACCCGGCCCTCGGACCGCAGCACCGGATTATCCAGCGCCCGGCCGGTCCGGGCCTTGCCCGACGCCAGCGCGAACATCACCGCGGCGGTCACCGCCGTCCAGGCAATCCCGAGCACGGAGTGCCCCGGGTGATACCGGGCCGCCAGCACCACCGTGGACTGCACCAGCAGATAGACAGCCAGCACCGCGAACGCGAAGCCGATCAGCCGCAGGCCCCGGCGCTGCCGCTCCGCGCCGGTCCCGGACAGCTCCCAGATCACCACCGTGGACGCGCCGATCTCGATCAGCGAATCCAGGCCGAACCCAGCCAGAGCCACCGACCGGGCCCCGGCAGCCGCGACCGCCAGCACCACAACCCCGGCCACGTTCCAGACCAGCGTCACATACTCCAGGGCAAACCCCCGCCGCAGCAGAACGCCCCGCGCCGGACCGCCCGCAGAAGTCATCAGCGCAGTCTGGCATGCCACCGTGAACAGAGGATGGAAAGAACATGAGAGCGCTGATCACCATCACCCACTGCCCGCCGTGGGAAGGCCTTAACTTTGCTCGAGTATCGGCCTTTACGGACTTGCAGGGTGTGATGTCCAGGTTCGACTGGCACCTCGATCGCTTCGTGCCATTTGATCGGCCCGGCACTCTTACCGTCGACCACGACATCGAACGTGCCGCGCATGATGCCCGCAGGGTTCAGATGCGATTCTTGTGTCACTTTCAGAGTCGCCGACACTTTAATTCTCCTTTCCGGTGAGCCGTCACTTCGCCTGGGGACTGGATGTCCTGCGATGGGGCCGGTGCCGGGATACCGCGGCTGGGCCTGGTCCCGGTGATGAGGCGCTCGCGGTCGAACAGCCGGGCCACCGCGAAGCAGGCGGCGCAGTCGACCGCCAGCAGGCCGCCGGCCAGGGCGGCGGCCAGCCCGAAGCTCGGGCTTATCACCTGGAACGACATCAGCGCGGCCAGCGCGGCCGCCGGCAGGCTGCCCAGCGTGGACAGCTGCTGGGCGACCCGGGTGTCGGTGACCCTGGCCGAGACCGCCAGGCCGACCCAGATCCCCCAGGCGGCCAGCAGCGGGATGAAGATCAGCGCGGCGGGCAGCTGCGGGGCGTGCCGCACGGCGGCGGCCACCGCCGGGGCGGCGGCGAGCTGCGTGATCGCCACGAAGACGCCGAACATCAGGTAGCCGAGGGCGGCCGCGGGGATGAAGATCGCCGCAGCCTTGCCGATGAGCAGCTCGGCCCGGCTGACCGGCGTGGTTAGCACCGGCTCGAGGGTGCCCTGCTCGCGCTCCCCGACCACCGAGTACGCGCTCATGATCGCGGGCACGAGCACCGGGACCGGCAGCGGGAGGAACAGCGATCTGTCGATCCCCTTGGCCAGCCCTGCGCTCAGCGCCGACGCCTTGACGGTGAGGATGGAGGCGGTGGGAACGACCAGGAACAGCACGGGCAGCACGGCCGCGGTGCCGATGATGAGCCGGTTGCGCCGGAACTCCGCGAGCTCCTTGCCGATGACGGCGCCGACGCGGGCGGTACTCGCGCTCATCGAGCCTGCTCCTTGGCGTCACCGACCAGCTGCAGGTAGACATCCTCCAGCGTGTGCCGCGACTGAGCGATCGACAGCACGTCGGCCCCGGCCGCGACCAGCGCCCGGGTCACCGCGGGCGCCGCCTGCGCGACGTCAGACACGGTCAGCACGTAGCTTGCCTGGCCGCCGCGCGGCGGGCCGGCCGCTTTCCACCCCTGCACGGCCGGGAGACCGCCGAAGACCCGGCCGGGCTCGGGCAGCGCGGCGGCGGTCGTGACGTCCAGCGATGTGGTGAACAGCTCCTGCCGCAGGTCGTCGGGCCGGCCGATGGTCCGCAGGCGGGTGCTCATGATCGCCACCCGGTCGCACAGCCGCTCCGCCTCCTCCAGCCGGTGGGTGGTGAGGAACACCGTGACCCCGCGGTCACGCAGCCCGGCGATCAGCCCGTGCACCTCGTGCGCCGCCACCGGGTCCAGCCCCGACGTCGGCTCGTCGAGAAACATCACCGCCGGCTCGTTCAGCAGCGACCGGGCCAGCGCCGCCCGCTGCCGCAGGCCCTTGGACAGGCTCCCGGCCAGGTCGTGCGCGCGATCGCTCAGGCCGACCGCGGCCAGCGCCTCGCTGATTCGCGCCTCCCGCCCCGGCAGGCCGTACAGGCGCGCGAAGTAGTCCAGGTTCTCGGTCACGGTCAGCCGCTGGTACAGCCCCGGCGACTCCGGCATGACCGAGATCCGCTGCCGGATCTCCGCCGCGCCGGCCGGGCTCACCGGGATGCCCGCCACCGCAGCCGAGCCGGCCGTCGGCGAGATCAGCGTGCCCAGGATCCGCACCGTCGTGGTCTTGCCCGCCCCATTTGGCCCCAGGAACCCGAACACCTCGCCGCCCGCGACGCTGAACGACACGTCGGACACCGCGGTACGCCCGCCGAAAACCTTGGTCAGGTGACTGACCTCGATGGCCGCGGGCACGGCCCGGGCAGCCGGGCCGCCGCGGGCCGTTCCCGTCTCGTCCAGGCCTTCATACACCACAGAGTCACCGCTCACTTCCGCCCGCCTCCTGTGCCCACCGGGCGCCTCCCGCTGGCCTCGCAAGCCCGCACCACCGTATCTCTTGTTATATTTGTTCTATCTTCTATAGAAATAATCTCGCGAATGCCCGCTGCCTCTCTCATCACTGGCAGGCCTGCGGGCCCCCGGCCATGAGCGTCGCCAGCGGGCAGACCGCCATGCGCGGATAGTAGGGGCCCATGACGGCCGCGGCCGCCGCCGGGTCGCCGGCCTGCGTGACGCCCTGGGGCGAGTGCGCGAACGACGTGCTGACCAGCACGTTCCGCAGGCCCAGGAGGTAGAGGCGCGATGCCTGGGTGGTGGAGAAGGGCAGGAAGGTGACGCCGGGGACGCGGCTGATGGCAGCCCGCTGCGATTCGCCGCCGATCGCGTAGGTGTAGTCCCCGGCCGCGTTGAGCCCGGTGGCCTCGTCGGTGCGGCACCCGTAGTCGGTCCCTCCCCCGGGCAGCGTGTCGACGCTACATCCGTTGTTTGTTATATAATATATAGAACAAATGGAACTTTAGTCAAACTGCGGCCTTGCCCGGGCGGCCGGCCGCCGGCCGGCATGAGGGCCTGCGCGGGACGGCGGAGCGTTTGACGGCAGGGTGTAATTTGTTCTACAACTGCTGTCACATATGCCATCGGGCTGGGCACCGCCTGCCGGGAGGAGAGCCGGCGATGAGCGCGGCGGTCAGTGAGATCCTGGAGGCGTGATGCTGCTCAGCATCGAACCAGATGGTCCGGTGCCCATCTACCAGCAGATCAGGGACCGGATCGTGGAGGCGATCGCCCGCGGACGGCAGCCGGCCGGCTCCGCGCTGCCGCCCATCCGGCAGCTGGCGGTCGACCTGGGCGTCAACTTCCACACCGTGAACAAGGGGTATGACCTGCTGCGGCAGGAGGGCCTGCTGCGGCTCGGCCGCAAGTCCGGCGCGGTGGTGCGCCGCGACGCGAGCAGCGGGCCGCCGGATCCGGGCTGGGCCCAGGACTGGACGAGCCGGCTGCAGACGCTGCTCGCCGAGGCCGCCGCCCAGGGCATGCCGGCCACCGGCATCGCCGGTGAATGCCAGGCCGCCCTGGCGGATTTCGCCTTCCCCGCCGCGGTAGCGGAGGTGCGGAACCGGGGCGGAGGCTCGCCATGAGCGCCGGGAGCCTGGCCGCGGTTTCCCCCGTGCTGGCCGTCGGGGCGCTGCTGTGCCTGATGCCCGCGGTGACCCGGCCGACCCTGCAGTTCGGGGTCCGCGTTCCCCGTGAACGGGCGAGGGCGCCGGTCATCGGCCGGGAACGGCGCGCCTACTACTGGCGGACCGCGGCCATCGGCGTCTGCTGCACCGCCGCCGCGGTGACGGCGACGGTGCAGGGCCACTGGCCATCGTGGCTGACCAGGATCATCCTGCTGCCGGAACTGGCCGCGGGCTTCGGCTGTTTCCTGGCCGCGCGGCGCAAGATCGCCGCCGTCAAGAACGCGGACGACTGGTTCGCGGGCCTGCGGCAGACGGTCGTCGCCGATACCAGCTGGCGCACCGATCCGCCCCGCTTCCCGGTGCGCTGGCTAATGCCCGCCCTGGCCGTCATGGCGGCGACCGCCGCCGCCGGCGCGCTGCGCTACCGCGGCCTGCCCGCCCACATCGTCACCGGGTCCGGCCACCGGGTGCCCAAGTCTGCCGTCACCGTCCTGATAGTGGCCGGCCAGCTGTACTTCACCGCCGTGTACAGCGGGCTCATGCTGATCGTCCACCGCTCCCGGCCGGACATCGATGCAGCCGACCCCGCGGCGTCGACATTGCGCTACCGCCGCTTCCTCGCCGCCTTCTCCCGGGCCCTGCTGACCATGGCCGCGCTGGCCGACCTCGGCCTGCTGCTGATCGCCCTGCCCGACTGGCAGGTCTACCGGCTCTCCAGCATCGGCCGGGCCCTGCCCGTGCTGCCGTTCGCGGCCGGCGTGCTGCTGCTGGGGGCCGTCGCCGCGCGGGCGGGCCAGGGCGGGTCGCGGCTGAACGGCAACGTTCGCGGCCTCGCCCCGGCGGCCGGGACCGACCGGGACGACGACCGGTTCTGGAAGGCCGGGCTGCTCTACGTCAACCGCGACGATCCCGCCATCGTGGTCGGCGCTCGCTTCGGCGTCGGCTGGACGCTCAACTTCGGGAACCCGGTCGCGTGGCTGCTCATCGCCGGGATCGTCGCCGCGTGGGCCGGCCTGGCGGCGATCGGGGCGGCGGCGGGAATCTGACCGGGCGCTAGCTCCTTATCCGCTGCGGCATGGCGCCGTCACGGACAGGCCGCGCGCTCAGTGCCTGCCTAGCGGCACCGCTCGGCACTTTAGAGTCCGCGTTCGCGGCGAATATCTGTCTACTGCTGGCAAGATGTTAAACGAGCAGCCAGTTGTTCTCGCCTCCATTGCCCACCCAGATATCGGCGCCGGAGGCATAGCTGTCCGTCTTCAGCCACCCTTGCTGCAGGACGTTCTCGAACCGGACGGTATTACCGCTGCCCACAGTCCCGTAGGTGGCGATCCACTGTTCACCCGTGTCGGATGTGTTGCAAGCCCCGTTCTCGACCTTTACCACGTTGGAGTTGTTAGCGCGTATGCAGTTGCCGTTGCCGTCCTTGAACTGGTAGACAGTACTACTCCCCAGCTTCCCGTCCGTGGTGATAGTGATGTTGGAGCAGATGGACGAGCCGGAATAATCGGCAGTCAATTGGTTCCCGACACCGTTCGCGTGGAGGCAGTTATTGGGTGAGGGGCTCTGTTGCAGGTAGAACGAAAACGTACCCACTGTGGCAGCCTGGGCAGCCCCCGGCGTCACGGCCACTCCGACACCCAGGAACGCCACCATGCCCATGACCAGCATTGCGATGCGATAATTCATTCTCACGCCTTTCCGAACGCCTCGTAGCGGCTAAGCGGGTATTGCCGCGGATAACGGTAACAGAAGGACGAATCAGCGAAAAGGCTCATTGCGGATGGCGATCGCGGAGAGCCAGCGGGCGCCTCGCAGGCTGCCTCGGCGCCGATCAGGGGCGGAAACCTGATCAGGCGCTCTGGAGGCGGAGTTAATACGCCCTCCGACGTTCCTGGTTAGCCAACTCGGCGGCCATCCAATCACGGAGCTTCCCTGCACCCGCCGACGAACGGGGGCGAGTTCGGTGCCGCTTAGATCGGGTGTGTCAGGTGCGCGTCACGCCATTCGCGGGGTGACATCCCGTAGGTAGCGCGGAAGCTGCGCCCGAAGCTGGAAGCGTCGCGGAAGCCCCATTGACGGGCGAGGCGGGTTATCGCGATGAACTGGCCTGCTGGGCGGGCCAGTGCACTACGGCATTCCTCAAGGCGGCGAGCCCGGATCCAGTCCCCGAGCGAGATACCGCCTTCACCGAGCACGTTGTACAGGTGCCGCACCGAGATGTAGTGCGCGGCCGCGATCTGGACCGCGTTCAAGTCCGGGTCGGTCAGGTGGGCACGCATGTACTCCAGGAT